>NZ_JBIBXY010000001.1:675978-1047076 GCF_043082785.1 Streptomyces sp. NPDC014764
CTCCGCACGCTCCAGCGCGTCGGCGACCAGGGCCATGTTGTCCGCGGCGGCGTCGGCCGCCGTGAACCCGTCGACCACCCGCCCCCACAGCGGCTCGCCGTCGAAGGAGACCTGACGCACACCCGCGTCGGACCGCAGCAGACCCTGCCGCTGCCGCGTGACCCGCAACAACCACGCCCGGCGCTTCTGCGCCTGCATCGCGCTCTTGGTGCGCGACTTCAGACTGCTTCCGATGCGGGTACGCACACTCACTTCAATCCCAAACCTTTCGGCGAGTCCCGACGTGGCCTACATGATGGAGGCATCAAGGCGACCAGCGGCAACGAGCGCTGTACCCCCATACGGCGCCACACGCGGAGCGCTCGAGGCTCCTCCAGGGTCAAGCCGCAGGGGGGAAGTTTACAGCAACGGTGTCACATTCCTGTTCGATGACATGGGCCGCCACGACGGACGGAGTTCACACCTTCGTTGCTCGCGTTTGCGACCGTCAATTCCGGCCCTTACATCTCCCGTAAGGGTATTCTTCGGACTTATCCGCTCCTCATGAGATTCCGACCGTTCACGGCCACCCGGCGATCATTTTCGTGACGTAGCACACACTCGCGTTTGAGCGCAGAGTGTTCGGGCGAGCATGCAGACTTACGGTCATGCGTGTACCTTCACTCCCCGAAGTCCGCCGCCTCACGGAAAAAGAGCGAGACGCCTGGTGGACCGTTCTCCTGGTCGATCCCGTCGCCACCCCTCTTGTCCGCTGGACCGCCATGTGGACACGGGTGACCCCGAACCAGATCACCTGGGCCGCCCTGGTGCTCGGCATCGGGGCCGCGGCCTGTTTCGCCCAGGGTGACTGGCAGTGGCTGGTGGCCGGAGCCGTCGTCTATCACGTCAGCTTCATCCTGGACTGCATGGACGGGAAGCTCGCCCGTCTGACGGGGAAGGGCTCGGCGTTCGGCGCCTGGCTCGACTACATCTTCGACCGCGTCCGCGTGCTGGTGTGCGCCATCGCCCTGATGGGCGGGCAGTACCAGCGGACGGAGGACGTCACCTACATATGGCTCGCCGTGGCCGTGGTGTTCCTCGACATGCTCCGCTACATGGACGCGCTGGAGATATGGAAGGTCCGCCTCAACATGCGGCGGCGCCAGCGTGAGCGTGCCGAGGAACTGGGCCTGATCGACACCTCCCAGGACAACGGCTCGGACGACGAGGCCGACGACACCCCGGTGAAGGGCACCGCCAAGGTCCCCGCCCAGCCGACGGCCGGCGACGCCTCCGCGGCCGCCTCCACGCCGCCGGCCGCCCCCGCGCACGTGGTGCCCCCGGCCAAGACCTTCATCACGCGCCTGCCCGGGTACGTGCGTCTGCGCGACTTCCTCGTCAGCCACCGGATCCGCATCCACCTGTTCAGCGGCATCGAGTTCCAGATGACGATCTTCATCGTCGCGCCGCTGCTCAACGCGATCTTCTGGCCGACGGTCGCCGCGGGCGCCCTGCTCCTCGCCTTCGAGGTGCTCGTCGTCTACCGCCTCCTCCTGGCCACCCGCGCCTTCCAGCGCACGATGGCCCGGTACGACCGCCTGGAGGCCGAGATGAGGTCCGAGACGTCCAGCCCGTCGGAGCAGGCCACGCTGGTCTGAGAGGGGGCGTCCCTCCCGGCGGACAGGATCCCGGTGCCGGAGTCCGTCCAGTCGCTCAACAGGTGTTCACCGAGCGGCTGGACGTGTTCCGGGACGGGACCTGCCCGCACTTCCCGGACAGTGTGAATTCCGTGGTGCGGGATCTCCTCGAGAAGGACACGGAATTCACCCGGAACATCTACGTCATTCTTCTCCGCGTGTCGCCCCGGCAGAGTGCGCCGACCCGGCACAGGATCTCACTTGTTACGACAATGCGACGGAAGATGCGACGGTTCCCTGCTCGGGCGGAGATACGCTCGGGCGTCAGACTCCGCGTCGATCATCCGGAGTCGGCTGGTCCCGGCGGCACCTGGCCCCGGACCGTGTCGCAGACTTCTCACGTCTCGCAGACGCTCCCCGAGCAAGGAGAATCCCCGAATTGTCCGCCCGCGATCTCGCGTCCCCACCGCGGCCGTCAGCAGATGGTGCCCCGTCCGTCCCCCACACGCGGGGCGGCTCGCCCGCACCGCCGTCCGGCGGCGGGCCCGCCCCCGCCGCGGGCGGCGCCGGACTGAGGCTGGACATCCAAGGACTGCGCGCCGTCGCGGTCACGCTCGTGGTGGTGGCCCACGCGGGTGTGTCGTCCCTGGCCGGCGGATTCGTCGGAGTGGACGTCTTCTTCGTCATCTCCGGCTTCCTCATCACCTCGCTGATGCTCCGCGAGTGGAAGCGCGAGGGCCGGATCGCGCTGGGCCGCTTCTACGCACGCCGGGCCATGCGCCTGCTGCCCGCCTCCACCCTGGTCGTCATGGCGACGCTGGCCGGGTCATGGCTGTTCCTGGGCCCGCTGCGGTTCGCGGACTACGCCAAGGACGCCATCGCCTCCGCCTGGTACGTCGTCAACTTCCGCCTGGCCGAGACGGGCACCGACTACTTCAACACGGACGTGCCGCCCTCGCCGTTCCAGCACTTCTGGTCGCTGGCGGTGGAGGAGCAGTTCTACCTGATCTGGCCCGTCCTGCTGATCGTCGCGCTGAAGATCTTCCGGCGCCGCGCCCTGCTGGCGATCCCGCTGCTGGCCCTCGCCGCCGCGTCGTTCGCTGTGAACCTGCACCTCACCGAGACGTCCCCGTCCTGGGCCTACTTCGGCTCGCAGGGCCGCATCTGGGAGCTCGCGGTGGGCGCCCTGCTGGCGCTGGTGGCGCACCGGCTGAACGACATCCCGCGCCCGGTCGCCGCGGTTCTCAGCTGGGCCGGCCTGGCCGCCATCGCCTACGCGGCGGTGGCGTTCGACGACCACACCGTCTTCCCCGGCCACAACGCCGTGATCCCCGTGCTCGGCGCGGCCGCCGTGCTGGCCGGCGGTGCGGCGGGCGGCCGGTACGGCGCGGGCCTGGTGCTGTCGCTGCGTCCCGCCGTGTGGGTCGGCGGCGTCTCGTACGCCTGGTACCTGTGGCACTGGCCGCTCATCGTCATCGTGCCCGCGGCCGCCGGGTTCGGCGAGCACGAGGGCCCGCTGCGGCTGATCGCCGCCCTGGGCGGCCTGGTGCTGGCCTGGCTGACGCTGAAGCTGGTCGAGGACCCGATGCGGTTCCACCGGGCGTTCAAGGCGCACGCGGCCCGTGGTCTGTCGCTGGGCCTCGGTCTGTCGGCGGTCGCGGCGGTGGCCGCGCTGGTCGCCGCGCAGTTCCCGCCGAGCCTGTCCTCCGGTGGCGCGCAGCAGAACACCAAGGAGGCGATCGCCCAGGCGCCCGACCCGCAGGCGGCGCTGACCCGGCTGCTGCAGGACCCGGCGGACAAGATGCCGTCCAACCTCTCGCCGAGCGTGCACGACGTGGCGTACAAGCGGACGGCCGTCTACAACGACGACTGCGCGCTGACCATGTCGGACGAGAAGCAGACACAGCCGTGCCTGTACGGCGACAAGGACGGCGACCGCAGCGTGGTGCTGTTCGGCGACTCGCACGTCGCGCAGTGGTTCCCGGCGTTCGACGCGATCGCCCGCGAGCACGGCTGGAAGCTGTACTCGTTCACCAAGAACGCCTGCAAGGTCGCCGACATCACCATCGCCTACAACAACGGCCCCTACTCGTCCTGCGACGACTGGCGTGAGGTGACCATCGACAAGATCCGCGCGATGCAGCCCGATCTGGTCGTCACCTCCAGCTCCAACTCGGCGAAGCTGTGGGGTGAGGGCGACACCGCCACCGAGTGGGGCGATGGCCAGGCGGAGACGTACCGGATCCTCCAGCGGGGCCGTACGCGCGTGCTCACGCTGCTGGACAACCCCTGGCCGAAGAACAACTCGGTGGACTGCGCGGTGGCCAACCCGGACGACCTGTCCACGTGCGCCAACAAGCTGTCCGAGTCCGACAAGCAGCCCTCGGTGACCAAGGCGATCCGCGAGGCGGCGGCCGCCGAGGACGTGGCGGTCATCGACCCCGCCCCCTGGGTATGCGCCCCCTCCGGCAACTGCCCGGTCGTGGTGGGCAACACGCTGGTGTACCGGGACTACGGCCACCTGGCGGACGCCTACGTCGAGGCTCTGACCCCGGTGGTGGAGGAGCGGCTGCTGCGGCTCTTCGGGGCGGACCTGAGCCGGACGCCCGGCAACTGAGCCACCGCACGCACGACACGCGAACCGAGAAGGGCCCGTTCCGTTCGGAACGGGCCCTTCTCGGTTCGCGTGTCGTGCGTGCGGTGCGCCGTGCGGACTAGAACGGCTCGAAGCCGTCGTACTCCCGCTCCGCCTCGTCCCGCTCGGCGTCGCGGTCGCGGCGGCGCTGGGCGGCCGGGCGGGGGGCCTCGAAGCGGTGGTCCTCACCGCGGCGGCCGAGCATCTCCGCGCCGGCGGTGACGGACGGCTCCCAGTCGAAGACCACGGCGTTGTCCTCGGGGCCGATGGCGACGGCGTCGCCGCCGCGGGCGCCCGCCTTCATCAGCTGCTCCTCGACACCGAGGCGGTTGAGCCGGTCGGCGAGGTAGCCGACCGCCTCGTCGTTGTTGAAGTCGGTCTGCCGCACCCAGCGTTCGGGCTTCTCGCCGCGCACCCGGAACACCAGCTCGCCGCCGGCCTCCTCGCGGGTGACGGTGAAGCCGCTGTCGTCGACCGCCTTGGGACGGATGACGATGCGGGTCGCCTCCTCCTTCGGCCGGGCCGCGCGCGCCTTGGCCACCAGGTCGGCGAGCGCGAAGGACAGCTCGCGCAGACCGGTGTGGGCCACGGCGGACACCTCGAAGACGCGGTAGCCGCGCTCCTCCAGGTCCGGGCGGACCATGTCGGCGAGGTCCTTGCCGTCGGGCACGTCGATCTTGTTGAGGACGACGAGCCGCGGCCGGTTGTCCAGGCCGCCGTACTGGCGCAGCTCCTCCTCGATGACGTCGAGGTCGGAGACGGGGTCGCGGTCGGACTCCAGGGTGGCGGTGTCCAGCACGTGCACCAGGACGCTGCACCGCTCGACGTGGCGCAGGAACTCCAGGCCCAGGCCCTTGCCCTGGCTGGCGCCGGGGATCAGGCCGGGGACGTCGGCGATGGTGTAGACGGTCGAACCGGCGGTCACCACACCGAGGTTGGGCACCAGGGTGGTGAACGGGTAGTCGGCGATCTTCGGCTTGGCGGCGCTGAGCACGGAGATCAGCGACGACTTGCCGGCGCTGGGGTAGCCCACGAGGGCCACGTCGGCGACGGTCTTCAGCTCCAGGACGACGTCGCGCAGGTCGCCCGGCTCGCCGAGGAGCGCGAACCCGGGCGCCTTGCGCCGCGCCGAGGCGAGGGCGGCGTTGCCGAGCCCGCCGCGGCCGCCCTGGGCGGCGACGTAGGAGGTCCCGTGGCCGACGAGGTCGGCGAGCACGTTGCCCGCCTTGTCGAGCACCACGGTGCCGTCCGGCACGGGCAGGACCAGGTCCTGGCCGTCCTTGCCGGAGCGGTTGCCGCCCTCGCCGGGCTTGCCGTTGGTGGCCTTGCGGTGCGGCGAGTGGTGGTAGTCGAGCAGGGTGGTCACGGACTGGTCGACGGTGAGGATCACATCGCCGCCGCGTCCGCCGTTGCCCCCGTCGGGGCCGCCGAGCGGCTTGAACTTCTCGCGATGGACGGAGGCACAGCCGTGACCTCCGTTACCCGCGGCGACATGCAGCTCGACGCGGTCCACGAAGGTGGTCATGGAATGTGCCTCCAGTTACTACGGGGTTGTCTCTTGGGTAACACGCGAAAGGCGGACCCGCTTCCCGTAGGGGAAGTGAGGTCCGCCTCGCGAAAGTGTCCGATCAGGCGACCGGAACGATGTTCACGACCTTGCGGCCACGAGCGGTGCCGAACTGCACCGAACCGGCCTGCAGCGCGAACAGCGTGTCGTCGCCGCCACGGCCGACGCCGGCGCCCGGGTGGAAGTGGGTGCCGCGCTGGCGGACCAGGATCTCGCCCGCGTTCACGACCTGACCGCCGAAGCGCTTCACGCCGAGGCGCTGAGCGTTGGAGTCACGACCGTTGCGGGTGGACGATGCGCCCTTCTTGTGTGCCATCTCTCCTCAGTCCCTTACTTCGCAGCCGCGGGGATCTCAGTGACCTTGATCGCCGTGTACTGCTGGCGGTGGCCCTGACGACGGCGGTAGCCGGTCTTGTTCTTGTAGCGCAGAATGTCGATCTTCTGGCCCTTGTGGTGGTCCACGACCTCGGCCTGGACCTTGATGCCGGCCAGCACCCACGGGTCGCTGGTCACGGCGTCGCCGTCGACGACGAGCAGGGTCGAGAGCTCGACCGTGTCGCCGACCTTGGCGGTGGAAATCTTGTCAACCTCGACGATGTCGCCGACAGCAACCTTGTGCTGGCGACCACCGCTGCGCACGATGGCGTACACGCGGATCTCACTCTCACTCGAAGAACGGCACCCCCGCAGGCCAGTCGCCCACGCACATACGCGGGCGACCTCTCCCGGTCGCGGCCCGCGTCCGGGAGGAAGAGGTTTACGGGGATGTGGCGGTCCCGATGGACACGCCGACGGTCAAGGTTACGGGGCCGGAGCCACGGGGGTCAAACCGGACCCCCGTGCGCCCGCGCCGCTCAGTGACCGGCGACGATCTTCCGTCCGCGGGCGAGGTCGTCGTGGTTGTCGATCTCGACCCACGGAACGTCGCCGATCGGCGCCACGTCGATCCGGAAGCCCCGGTTCACCAACTCCTGGTAGCCGTCCTCGTAGTACAGCTGCGGGTCCCGCTCGAACGTCGCCTTCAGCGCGTCCGCCAGCGCCTCCGCGGCCCCGCCCTCGATCAGCGTCACACCGATGTACTCACCGGTCGCCTCCGCCGGGTCCATCAGCTTCGTGATCCGCCGCATGCCCTTCTCCGGGTCGACGACGACCTTCATCTCCTCGTCGGCGAGCTTCTTCACCGTGTCCAGCGCCAGGATGATCTGCTTCCCGTCACCCCGCGCGTCCAGCAGCGTCCGCTCCACCGACACCGGGTGCACCGTGTCGCCGTTGGCCAGGATCACGCCGCCCTTCAGGGCGTCCCGCGCACACCACAGCGAGTAGGCGTTGTTCCACTCCTCCGCCTTGTCGTTGTCGATGAGCGTCAGCTTCAGCCCGTACTTCGCCTCCAGCGCCGCCTGCCGCTCGTACACGGCCTCCTTGCGGTAGCCGACCACGACACCGACCTCGGTCAGCCCGATCTCCGCGAAGTTGCCGAGCGTCAGGTCCAGGACGGTCGCGGCGTCCGGGTCGCCCTCCGCGCCCACCGGCACCAGGGCCTTGGGCAGCGTGTCGGTGTACGGGCGCAGACGCCGGCCGGCGCCGGCCGCGAGCACGAGGCCTATCATCGCGGTCGTTCTCCTTCGGGGACTGAAAAAGCGTGTGGTCCTGTCCCCCGCGGGGGACAGGACCACACAGCGTAGACGCTGGTCAGCTCTCGTCGGCCGCGGCCGTGACGGAGGAGGGCGCCTGCTGCTCGGCAGCGGCCGTCTTCTTCGTCGTGGCCTTCTTCGCCGTCGACTTCTTGGCGGTGGTCTTCTTCGCCGCCGTCGTCGTCTTCTTGGCTGCCGTCTTCTTGGCCGTCGTCGTCTTCTTCGTGGCGGCCTTCTTCGCCGTGGCCTTCTTGGCCGTCTTGCGGGCGGCCTTCTTGGCCGGAGCGGCCTCCTCGGCACCCTCGACGGGCTCGGCGGCCCGGTCGGCCTCCGGCTCGGCGGCGGGCTCCTCGGCGGGCTTCTGCTCGTCCGCCGGGGCGGACGGCAGGACCACGACGGCCGTGTCCTCGGACGCGGTCGAGGTGCTCGGCTTGCGCACCGCGCGACGCCGCGGACGGGCCGGGGCGGCCGCCTCGGGGGCGGCCTCCGGGGCGGCGGCCTCGGCCGGGGTCTCCTCGGCCTTCGGCGCCTCCTCCGTCCTCGCGGACTCGGCGACGGTCACCACCGCGGCCTCGGCGCCCGCCGGGGAACCGGCCGGGGCAGTCGCCTTGCGGGTGGCCCGGCGGCGGGTGCGGCCCTTGGGAGCGGCCTCCTCGGCCTGCGGCACCACGACGTCCTCGGCGGCGGCCGGCTCGGCCAGCGCCTCGGCGGCCGACTCGGGCTGCACGGGACGCCGCGCCTCCTCGGTGGCCGTCACGTCCTGCGCCGTGGGGACGGTCTGCGTCTCCTCGGCGGCGGGCTCCTCGGCGCGCTCCTCGGCCCGCTTGCGGCCGCCCTTGGCGCTGTCGTGCTGCGGGGAGCCCGCGGGCGCGGAGGCCCGACGGCTCGCCCGGCGGCGCGTACGGCCCCGGGACGCGGCGGCCTCCGCCTCGGCGGCGCTGCTGTACAGCTCCTCGTCCGGCGTGAACTCGGGCGCCGGCAGCGCGGCCGGCTCGGCCACCTCGGCGGCGACCTCGGCCGGCGTCTCCGACTCGGCCTCGGCCTCCTGCTCGGGCGTCTCCGCGGCGATCTCGTGCTCGTGCGGCTGGTCCGCCGCGCCGGCCCGGGCGCGCTTGCGGCGCTTGCCGCCGCCGGAGGAGGACGGCTGGTCGAGGTGGACGATGACACCGCGGCCGTTGCAGTGGACGCAGGTCTCGGAGAACGACTCCAGCAGGCCCTGGCCGACCCGCTTGCGGGTCATCTGGACCAGGCCCAGCGAGGTCACCTCGGCGACCTGGTGCTTGGTGCGGTCCCGGCCCAGGCACTCCAGCAGACGGCGCAGCACCAGGTCCCGGTTGGACTCCAGGACCATGTCGATGAAGTCGATGACGATGATGCCGCCGAGGTCGCGCAGCCGCAGCTGGCGCACGATCTCCTCCGCCGCC
The DNA here is from genome assembly GCF_043082785.1 of Streptomyces sp. NPDC014764. Taxonomy (NCBI): domain Bacteria; kingdom Bacillati; phylum Actinomycetota; class Actinomycetes; order Kitasatosporales; family Streptomycetaceae; genus Streptomyces; species Streptomyces sp. NPDC014764. The sequence goes on from NZ_JBIBXY010000001.1 coordinate 684,852, forward strand.
TCCAGGTTGTTCCTGGTGACCGTCTCCTCGAGGTTGCCGCCCTGGCCGGTGAACTTGCCGGTGTTGACGTCGATGACGACCATCGCCTCGGTCCGGTCGATCACCAGCGAACCGCCGCTGGGCAGCCAGACCTTGCGGTCCAGCGCCTTGGCGAGCTGCTCGTCGATCCGGTACGTGGCGAAGACGTCGACCTCGCTGGTCCACCGCTGCAGGCGGTCGGCCAGGTCGGGCGCGACGTGGGAGACGTAGCCGTGGATGGTCTCCCAGGCCTCGTCACCGCTGACGATGACCTTGGTGAAGTCCTCGTTGAAGATGTCCCGGACGACGCGGACGGTCATGTCCGGCTCGCCGTACAGCAGCGTCGGAGCGGTGCCGCCGTTCTTGGACCTCTTCTTGATCTCCTCCCACTGCCCCTGGAGCCGCTCGACGTCCCGGCGCAGTTCCTCCTCGCTCGCGCCCTCGGCCGCGGTGCGCACGATGACGCCCGCGTCCTCGGGGACGATCTTCTTGAGGATGGTCTTCAGCCGGGACCGCTCGGTGTCGGGCAGCTTGCGGCTGATGCCGGTCATCGAGCCCTCGGGGACGTACACGAGGTAGCGGCCCGGAAGGGAGACCTGGCTGGTGAGGCGGGCGCCCTTGTGGCCGATCGGGTCCTTGGTGACCTGGACGAGCACCGGCTGCCCGGACTTCAGGGCGGACTCGATGCGGCGCGGTCCGCCGGACATGCCGAGCGCTTCGAAGTTGACCTCTCCGGCGTAGAGCACGGCGTTGCGGCCCTTGCCGATGTCGATGAAGGCGGCCTCCATCGACGGCAGCACGTTCTGCACCTTGCCCAGGTACACGTTGCCGACGTACGAGGTGGCCTGCTCCTTGTTGACGTAGTGCTCGACGAGCACGCCGTCCTCCAGGACGCCGATCTGCGTGCGGTCGCCGTGCTGGCGGACCACCATGACGCGCTCGACGGCCTCGCGGCGGGCCAGGAACTCGGCCTCGGTGATGATCGGCACGCGCCGGCGGCCCTGCTCGCGGCCCTCGCGGCGGCGCTGCTTCTTGGCCTCCAGACGGGTGGAGCCCTTGATGGACTGCACCTCGTCGGACGGCTCGGCACCCTTTTCCCGCGGGGGACGGGGCTCGCGGACCTTGACGACGGTGCGCTCGGGGTCGTCGGCGGACGGCTCGGGCTCCCCGCCGCTGTCCCCGGCGCGGCGACGACGGCGGCGACGGCGACGGCTGCTGCTGGAACCGCCGTTGTCCTCGGGCTCCTCGCGCTCGTCGGCGTCCTCGTCGCCCTGCCCGTCGGTGTCCTCGGCGTCCTGCGCGGACTGCTCGCTTCCGGCCCGCTCGGCGGCTTCGGCGTCGCCGTCCTGCTGCTCGCCTCCGTCGGCGTCGGCGGAGTCGCCACGGCGGCGGCGACGGCCACCACGGCGACGGCGACGGCGCGAACCGGACGACTCGTGGTCGTCGTGGTCGTCACCCTCGTCGCTGTCGGCCTGGTCCTCCGCCTGATCGGGAGCTTCCTCGGCGTCGGCCTCGGGGGTCTCCTCGGCGGCTGCCGGAGCGGCGGCCTCGGGCTCGTCGGAGGCGCCCTTGCGGCGACGGCGACGACGGGAGGCGGTGGGCTGCTCCTCCGGGAGCTCCTCGGACTCCTCCTCCGGCTCCGCGGGCTCGGCGAGTCCTGCGGCGGCCTCGGCGGCGGCCCGCTCCGGCGTCTGGAAGCGGGGCTCGGTGAACACCGGCGGCTGGAACACGGCGACGGCGGGACGCGCGGGACGACGCGGGGCGTCGTCGCTGTCCTCGGCCTCGGCGCCGCGTGCGGGGCGCGCGGGCTCGGCGAACCCGGCGGCAGCCTTGCGGACGGCGCGCCGGCGGCGGCGCGGGCCGCCCTCCTCGGCGGGGGTCTGCGCGGCGGGGGTCTCGTCCTGCTTGTCGTTCTCCGTCACCGGGGCCTCCTCGGTGGTCGGGGCGGCCTGCTCGGTCTCGTCGTCGCCCTGTGCGGCGACGGCGTCGGCCGTCGCGTCGGCGGCGGGAGCACCGGCGGGCGCGGACGCGCGCCGAGAGGCACGGCGGCGGGCGCGGCGCGGGGCGGCGTCCTCGGTGTCGGCGGCGGGCTCCGGGGCCGGGGCGGTCTCTTCCGCCGCTTCCGCAGCGGGCTCCTCCGCCTTCGGCTCGGCGGGGGTCTCGGGCGCTGCCTCGGTCACCGGTGCGGTCACGGTGCGCGTGGCACGGCGCCGGGTACGGCGCGGAGCGGCGTCCTCCGTCGCAGCGGCGGCCGGCTCGGCCGGGGCGTCGGCGGTCTCGGGGGCCGCTGCGGGCTCGGGGGCCACGGCGGCCTCGTCGGCGGCCGGAGTACCCGCGGCCGGCTCCGGTGCGGTCACGGTGCGCGTGGCACGGCGCCGGGTACGGCGCGGAGCAGCGTCCTCCGTCACGGCGGCGACCGGCTCGGCCGGGGCGTCGGCGGGCTCGGGGGCCACGGCGGTCTCGTCGGCGGCCGGAGTACCGGCGGCCGGCTCCGGTGCGGTCACGGTGCGCGTGGCACGGCGCCGGGTACGGCGCGGAGCAGCGTCCTCTGTCGCAGCGGCGGCCGGCTCGGCCGGGGCGTCGGCGGTCTCGGACGCGGGCTGCGCGGCGGGGACGACGGTCTCGGCAGCCTCCGCGGACGCCGGTGCTCCGGCGGGCGCGGCCGCGCGGCGGACCACACGGCGACGCCGGGGCGCGGGGGCGGCCCCGGTCTCCTGCTGGATGTCGGTCGCGCCCTCGGCGGCCTGGGGCGTCTCCGCCGGTTCGGCGGGCGCCTCCGCGGCCGGTATGGCCGGCGTGACGGTCTCCGCCGTGCTGCCCTCCGCTGCGGCGGGCGGGCCCGCCGGGCGGGACGCGGCCCTGCGTCGCCGGCGGGGCGGCAGGGTGTCGCTGGGGGTGTTCGGTTCGGAGCCCTCGGTGGGCTCGTTCTCGGTCGGTTCGAGCATGCGGGCGTTTCTCCCGTCAGGCTCCCGGGCGCCGCGCCTGGTCCGGCGATGCCGGTGACGTCCGCGGCCCGCGCTGTGCGCGGTGGCCGCCGTCCGGGGCGCGGGCGCCGCTCGGGAGCTCTCTGTGTCCTGTCTCGCCGGTTCCGTACGCCGAATGCGTACGGCCTGGCGAAAGTCTTCTGGTCGGTGCGCTGCCCGACCCAGGTGGCTCCCGAGTTCGAGGGCGGCGCTTACGACGTCCGTCCCTACGCGGGACCTTCCTTACGCCGGCGCCGTCGCGGCGGCAGTGGCGGCGGCCGTGTGCGGCTCGGTCGCTGCTGCCTCGCGGTCGGGCGCGAGCGGGTCGGTCACCGTGCCGGTCTCTTCATCGAACAGCCCCTGCGCCAGCCTGGTCACCGCTACGGGGACCGGCGGCGCCAGGTCGGCCACGGCGCGGAGACCGGACAGGACGTCGTCGGGTCGTACGGCAGGCGTCACGTGCCGAACAACCAGCCGCAGTATCGCACAGGGCCGGTCGGTCGGCCTATCAGCCGGCGAGGAGTCCGTCGCGGCGTATTCCCCGACGGTTTCGAGGGAGGCGACCGCGGAACGGGCGTCGAAGGTGCGGATGCCGTTCTTCATGCGGCGCTGGACCTCGACGCTCCCGGCCGCCTCGAAGGCGTCCACCGCGCGGCGGGCGTCCTCGGGGGCGACGCCGTCCAGCCGCAGCTCCCACACCGAGGCCGTGAGCCGGTCGGCCAGCCCGGAGGTGCGGGCCTCGACGGCCTCGACGATGTCGAGCCCGGCGGGCATCGACTCGTCGAGCAGGGCCCTCAGAGGCTCGGGGTCCCGTGTCTCGGTGAGCGCGATCTCCAGGTATTCGGCCTCGCTGCCGGTGCCGGTGGGTGCGGCATTGGCGTACGACACCTTCGGGTGCGGCGTGAAACCGGCCGAGTACGCCATGGGCACGTCGGCGCGGCGCAGCGCGCGCTCGAAGGCACGCTGGAAGTCACGGTGGCTGGTGAACCGGAGGCGGCCGCGCTTGGTGTAGCGCAGTCGGATGCGCTGCACCGCGGGTGCGGGCGGCGGGCCTTCGGGCTGTCGCTTGCCCAGTGGATCTTCTCCTTGTCGCAAGGGGGCGCGGGGAGCGCCTTCCCCTTCCAGGGTACGGCCGTACGGGACGGCCCCGGCGGGCCCGGCCGGGCGCCGGGACCGTGTCCCCTTCAGGGTACGTGCCCGTGGGGACGCCGGTTCCCCGGCGTCACCAGCCGGCGGGACGCTCTCCCTGCCCGCCTGTACCCGCTCCGGTACCCCAGGCCGCACCGGGCATGCCGTCCTCATGCCGGGCGGCGGGAGCGTCGAAGGAGACGCACCCGCCGGAGCCCGCCGGAGCACCCTTCACCTCCCGACCGCCGCGTTTACCTGCCGTCCGGCGATCACCGAGAAGTGCCCGCCGGACGTCCTGGCGGACCTGACGGGCAGTCACACGGACGGAACGGAGGGTGTCCCGTGTGACGCGTCCCACGCTGCGCGCGGCGTTCGCGACCGGCCTCAGTACCGCGTCACGGACGGCGCGGCCGACGGGCGCGAGCACGGTCCGGTACACCCAGCGGGCCGGCTCCACGACCGTCCACCGGAAGACGGCGGCGATCGCCCGTCCCACGGCGAGCGAGACGTACCCCGCGACCCGCCAGGCGTGCCCGAGGGCCGCCCCGGCCTCCCGCGCGACGACGGACAGCACCCGGCCGACGGGCGCCAGCACCCAGCGCCACACGGCGTGGGCGGGCCACACCACCAGGACGCGGGCCGTCCAGTACAGGGCCGTGGCGATCCCGGCGACGATCAGCGAGGCCAGTGCGAAGAGCCCCCGGCCGCACCACGCCAGCGCGTGCCCGACAGGAGTGAGCACCCACCGGTACAGCCACACCGACGGCACGACCAGAAGCCGGTGCCCCAGCCGGACCAGGGCGTGCCCGACAGGCGTCAGCACCCTCCGGTACAGCCACCCGGCCGGGACGACGACCAGTACCGTGCCCAGCCACCGCAGCGCGGCCCCGAGCGGCACGAGCACCCAGCGCCAGAGCGCGACGAACGGCCACACGAACACCGCGCGCCCCACCCATGCCAGCGCGCGCCCCACCGGACGGAACACCCTGCGGTCGAGGAACCGCCCCGCGACCACCAGGGCGTCCCACACCATCCGCACCGGCACCACCAGCACGAGCACCACGATCCGCACCGGCATGCGCAGCGCGACGACGAGGCACCCCTCTCCGGCCTGCTGCTCCCGCGACTTCTCCAGATCCATACCTGCGAGGACGCCGGGGACGCCCGCGCGGATCCGAACACGCCCCGGCGGGCTCTTCATATGCTGAAAGGCCCATCGAAAAAAGGAAATTCGGAGCCTTCGACAAACCAATTGTCGCTATGGCCGTTCACTCATTCGCCGCGCATCCAAGTGAAAGTGCCGCCGTTAGTCGCTGTATGAAGGCAAGCAGGTCAGCTCCGCCCCAACTGCACTTCGCACAACCATTGTTGAGTGCTCCCGCCGGCCCGATGAATCAATCCTGACATGAATGATGAACGCTACGACCCGCTCTGGTACAACGCCGACGCAGCGGACCCGTTCACCGAAATGGGTACCGGCCGGCACCGGGCCGGAGCCGTCTACGCGGAGCCCGTCGAGCCCGCCGTGCCGCCCTGGGACCCGGCCGAGGAACTGGCCTATCTCCTCCAGGAGGCCCGCACCGACGAGTACGCCACCCCCACGGTGCCGCCGCCGCGCGAGGAGACCTCGGTCACCGCTCCCCCGGCCGGCAGCCCCATGGGCAATCTGCAGGAGATCACGGCCGAACTGCCGCCCCTGCGCTCCGCGCCGCGCGGCCACCGCAAGCCCCCGCGGCCCCGCCCCGACGCCCTGCGCGTCGCCAGCTACGCCATCGCCGCGATGGCGGCGGTCACCGTGTCGATGGTGAGCGTCTTCAGCGGCGTCGTCACGTACGAGCCGCTGCTCCTCGTCACCACGGCGCACAGCAGCGGCGACTCCTCGTCCTGGTGGCCGATCCTGGTGTACGGCCCCTGGCTGGCCGGCTCCCTCTCCATCCTCCGCGCGGCCCTCCACCAACGACGCGCCCTGCACTCCTGGTTCGTCGTCCTGCTCTTCTCCTCCGTCGCGGTCCTGCTGTGCGTGGCCCAGGCGCCCCGCACCGTGACGGACACGGCGGCCGCGGCCCTCCCGGGCGTCGCCGCCCTGGCCTGCTTCCAGCAGCTGGTCCGCCAGATCACCCTCACCCGCCCGCCCCGCCGCACGGTCAGCCCCCGCCACCGCGTCCGCCCGTTCAACGGCCGCCAGGTCCCGTGACCCGCATATCGCGCACCCATGCGAAACGGAGCAGCGGCCCCCGTGCGGGGCCGCTGCTCCGTTCCATGACTGCGCCCGGCCGTCCGGGCCGCGGTCAGTGCGCGTGACCGCTCGGCACCGGACCCGCGTTCTTGACCGTCAGCGGCAGCAGCTTCTTGCCCGTCGGGCCGATCTGGATCTCGGTGTCCATCTGCGGGCAGACCCCGCAATCGAAGCACGGGGTCCAGCGGCAGTCCTCGACCTCGGTCTCGTCGAGGGCGTCCTGCCAGTCCTCCCAGAGCCAGTCCTTGTCCAGGCCCGAGTCGAGGTGGTCCCAGGGGAGGACCTCCTCGTAGGTGCGCTCACGGGTGGTGTACCAGTCGACGTCCACGCCGAACTCGGCCAGCGCCTTGTCCGCGCACGCCATCCAGCGGTCGTAGGAGAAGTGCTCGCGCCAGCCGTCGAAGCGGCCGCCGTCCTCGTAGACCGCGCGGATGACCGAGCCGATGCGGCGGTCGCCACGGGAGAGCAGGCCCTCGACGATGCCGGGCTTGCCGTCGTGGTAGCGGAAGCCGATCGAGCGGCCGTACTTCTTGTCGCCGCGGATCTTGTCGCGGAGCTTGGCCAGCCGCTCGTCGGTCTCCTCGGCGGAGAGCTGCGGGGCCCACTGGAACGGCGTGTGCGGCTTGGGCACGAAGCCGCCGATGGACACCGTGCAGCGGATGTCGTTGGAGCCGGAGACCTCGCGGCCCTTCTGGATGACGCGCGTGGCCATGTCGGCGATCTGGAGCACGTCGTCGTCGGTCTCGGTGGGCAGGCCGCACATGAAGTACAGCTTCACCTGGCGCCAGCCGTTGCCGTAGGCGGTGGCGACGGTCCGGATCAGGTCCTCCTCCGAGACCATCTTGTTGATGACCTTGCGGATGCGCTCCGAGCCGCCTTCGGGCGCGAAGGTGAGACCGGAACGGCGGCCGTTGCGGGTCAGCTCGTTCGCCAGGTCGATGTTGAACGCGTCGACGCGGGTCGAGGGGAGGGAGAGCCCGATCTTGTCTTCCTCGTAGCGGTCGGCCAGGCCCTTGGCGATGTCACCGATCTCGCTGTGGTCCGCGGAGGACAGGGAGAGCAGGCCGACCTCTTCGAAGCCGGTCGCCTTCAGGCCCTTGTCGACCATGTCGCCGATGCCGGTGATGGACCGCTCGCGCACCGGTCGGGTGATCATGCCGGCCTGGCAGAAGCGGCAGCCGCGGGTGCAGCCGCGGAAGATCTCCACCGACATGCGCTCGTGGACCGTCTCCGCGAGCGGCACGAGGGGCTGCTTCGGGTAGGGCCACTCGTCGAGGTCCATGACGGTGTGCTTGGACACACGCCACGGCACGCCGGAGCGGTTCGGCACGACACGGGCGATCCGGCCGTCGGGGAGGTACTCGACGTCGTAGAAGCCGGGGACGTAGACCCCGCCGGTCTTGGACAGGCGCAGGAGGAGTTCCTCGCGGCCGCCGGGGCGGCCCTCCTCCTTCCATGCGCGGACGATCCGCGTGACCTCGAGGACGGCCTGCTCGCCGTCGCCGATGACGGCGCAGTCGATGAAGTCGGCGATCGGCTCCGGGTTGAACGCCGCGTGGCCGCCGGCCATGACGATCGGGTCGTCGAGGCCGCGGTCCTTGGCCTCCAGCGGGATGCCGGCCAGGTCGAGGGCGGCGAGCATGTTGGTGTAGCCGAGCTCCGTGGAGAAGCTCAGGCCGAACACGTCGAAGGCCTTGACCGGACGGTGGCTGTCGACGGTGAACTGCGGCACACGGTGCTCGCGCATCAGCGCCTCGAGGTCCGGCCAGACGCTGTAGGTGCGCTCGGCCAGGACGCCGTCCTGTTCGTTGAGGACCTCGTAGAGGATCATGACGCCCTGGTTGGGGAGTCCGACCTCGTACGCGTCCGGGTACATGAGGGCCCAGCGGACGTCGCAGGAGTCCCAGTCCTTGACCGTGGAGTTGAGCTCTCCGCCGACGTACTGGATCGGCTTCTGCACATGCGGGAGCAGAGCTTCGAGCTGCGGGAACACAGACTCGGCGGCTTCGGCAGGCATCTCGCGAACCTTCGTGTGGGGTGACTGCTGGTCCCCCGGGCCGGTGCCTCAGGGGCGGGTGACCATCCAGCCTAACCCGCCCGGAGGGGTCTCCCGTACGGCGCTCAGAACGGGAACGCCCGGCTGATCGAACTCCACGCCTCGGGCAGCGCCTCCTCGGCGACCCGGGCGCGGTGCGCCTCACCGGCGTGCAGCACCCCGTAAGTGAAGTCGCTCTCCCCCGCCGCGTGCGCCACGGCGGCCAGCTCGCGCAGGGTGCGGCGGGCCATGACGCTGTCCTGGTGGTCGCCGAGCAGGCCCTGCAGCGACTTCATGTCACGGACCGCGTCCTCGGCGGGTTCGCCGAGCGCGGGTGCGGCGGCCTCGGCGGCGTACCGGGTGCGCTTGGTCTTCTTGCGCGCCTCGTGCAGCGCCGTGTCGCGCTCGGTGCCAGGCGGCAGTTCCAGTGCCTGTTCGACGAGCGCTGTCAGCTTGCCGAAGTCCTTGCGTACGGACTTGGCGAGGACCTTCTCCGGGCGGGCGCCGGCCTTCTTGCGCAGGGGCGGGTCGGCGAGCAGGGCGTCCAGGGCATCGAGGAGGGCGAGGTGGCGGCGCGAGTCGAGGATGGCGACGAGCTCGTGGTGGGCGCCTTTGTGGCGGGCCTCGGACCAGGCGGCGAGGCGCTCGGTGACCGGCCCGTTGACCTGGTCGGCGGGGAGCCGGCCGAGGGCCTGGGTGAGGCGTTCGGCGAGGACCTCCTGGTCGCGGTCCTTGCCCAGCTCGGCGGCCAGCCACTTCAGGTCGGCGGCGACCGGTTCGGTGGCCGTGCGGTCGAGGACGGAGCGGAAGCTGCGGAAGGTGCTGCGCAGCCGGCGGGTGGCGACCCGCATGCGGTGCACGGCGTCGGGGACGTCCTGCCGCACGGCGGGGTCCAGCTCGACGAGGGCGTCGCGCTGGGCGCGGACGTAGGCGAGGACGTGGTCGCCCGCGGTGACGGGGGTGCCGTGCGGGCGGGGGCGGTGCTTGTGCCGGGGTGCGGCCTCGGGGGCGGTGGCGGGGGGTGTGCAGGCGGCGGCCTCCTGCGCGGGGGATCCGGCGGCCGGGGCGTTCTCGGTCTCGGCCAGGGCGCGGGCCAGTTTCGAGGAGGACGACGAGGGCCGTACGCCCGCCTTCCTCAGCCGTTTCTCCACCTTGTCGAGGAAGGCGGGGTCGCCGTCGTCGGCGAGTTCCACCTCGATCTCGGTCCAGCGTGCCTCTCCGCCCCCGCCGGTGAGGCGTTCGGCGTGCACGGTGTCGACGCTGACCTCGGCGAGCAGCCGGTCCTGGTCGTCGAGGAGGTGCCGGACGTCGCGGTCGGAGCGGAGGCGGACCACGGGCCGCAGTTCCCGGTCGCGGACGCGGGAGCGGACGAGGGCGGCGAGTTCGTCCGGGAGGGTGTCGGAGAGCGGGGCGCGGATCTCGTCGCGCACGCCGGGGGCCACGGGGAACTTGAGGTGCCATCCGGCGTCGGCGCCTCCGGTGCGTCGGCGGAGGGTGACGGAGGACGCGGCGAGACGCTGGTCGTCGGTGTCGTGGTAGGTGGCGTCGAGGTGGGTGACGCCCCGGCCGCGCACGGACGCGACGCCGGGGACGCGGGTCAGTTCGGGCAGAGCGGCGTCGTCGGACTCGTACTTCCGCTCGATCTCGCGCTTGGTGTCCGCCATGTACCGAATCTAGTCGCCCGGGGGGCGGAGCGGCAGTGGGCCGCTCCACCCCGGTGAGGCGGGGCCCGGTGTCAGGCGGACATGGGGCGCTGCATCCGGATCGACTGCAGCAGCCCTATCGCCAGCCATACCGCGAACATCGAGGAACCGCCGTAGGACACGAACGGCAGCGGCAGACCGGTGACCGGCATGATGCCCAGGGTCATGCCGATGTTCTCGAAGGTCTGGAAGGCGAACCAGGCGACGATGCCCGCTGCGACGATGGTGCCGTAGAGGTCGGTGGTGTCGCGGGCGATGCGGCAGGCGCGCCAGAGGATGATGCCGAGCAGGCCGATGATCAGCGCGCCGCCGACGAAGCCCAGTTCCTCGCCGGCGACCGTGAAGACGAAGTCGGTCTGCTGCTCGGGGACGAACTGGCCGGTGGTCTGCGAGCCCTGGAAGAGGCCGGAGCCGGTCAGTCCGCCGGAGCCGATGGCGATGCGGGCCTGGTTGGTGTTGTAGCCGACGCCGGCCGGGTCGAGCTCCGGGTTGGCGAACGCGGCGAAGCGGTTGATCTGGTACTCGTCGAGGATCCCGAGCTGCCAGACGGTGATCGCGCCGGCCGCGCCCGCGCCGAGCAGGCCGAAGATCCAGCGGTTGGAGGCCCCCGAGGCGAGCAGCACGCCGAGCACGATGATGACCATCACCATGACCGACCCGAGGTCGGGCATGAGCATCACGATCAGCATCGGCACGACGGCGAGGCCGAGCGCCTGCAGCACCGTGCGGTGGTCGGGGTAGGGCTTGTCGCCCGCGTCGACCCGTGCCGCCAGCAGCATCGCCATGCCCAGGATGATCGTGATCTTCACGAACTCCGAGGGCTGGAGGGAGAAGCCGCCGGGCAGCTTGATCCAGGAGTGGGCGCCGTTGATCGTGGAGCCCAGCGGGGTGAGCACCAGCAGGATCAGGAACACCGAGGCGCCGTACAGCAGGGGGACCGCCGTGCGCAGCCCGCGGTGGCCGAGCCAGATCGCGCCGATCATCAGGGCGACGCCGATGCCGGTGTTCAGCCAGTGCCGGACCAGGAAGTAGTACGGGTCGCCCTGGTTCAGCTCGGTGCGGTTGCGGGTGGCCGAGTAGACCAGCAGCGAACCCAGCAGGGACAGGGCGAGCGCCGCGAGCAGTATCGGCCAGTCCAGCCGGCGGGCCAGGCCGTCGCGGGCGAACACCCGTGTCCAGCCGGTCCGCTCGGGTCCGTATCCGGAGACCTGGAAGCTGTTGACGCCGCCGGTCATGACGCCGTCCTCTCCGGGCGTGCCGCGCGCGGCCGGGGGGCGCGGCGGCCCGGGCGTCCCCCGCCGCGGCCGGGGCCGCCGCCCCGGCGTCGTCCTCGGCGGGTGTCGCGGTTGGTGTTCTCCGGCGACGGGGTCGTGCCCGCCTGCTGCGGGTCGGCCGGGTCGTCGCCCTGCGGGGTGGTGGCCTCGGCGTCGGGCGAGGGCGAGGAGCGGAACTCCTTGGCGAAGTCCTTGGCGATCTTCGGAGAGGTGACGGTGCCGTCCGTGCGGACCTTGGGAAGGGTCTTCTGCGGCTCGGGCAGCAGCGCCTTCTTGTTGTCGATCTCGCCGTCCTCGGACACGCCGTAGAGGGCGTTGTAGATGTTGCGCACGGCGGGGCCCGAGGCGCCGGAACCGGTACCACCCTGGGAGATCGTCATCACGATCGAGTAGTCCTCGGTGTAGGTGGCGAACCACGAGGTGGTCTGCTTGCCGTACACCTCGGCCGTACCGGTCTTGGCGTGCATCGGGATCTTGTCCTGCGGCCAGCCCCCGAACCGCCACGCGGCCGTTCCGCGGGTGGCGACTCCCTCGAGGGCTTCGTCTATCTGCTTGAGCATCTTCTTCGACGTGGGCAGCTTGCCGTGCGCCTTGGGCTCGATCTCCCTGACGGTCTTGCCGTCGGGGCTGATGACGGCCTTGCCGACGGTCGGGTCGTACAGCGTGCCGCCGTTGGAGAGGGCCGCGTAGATGGTGGCCATCTGGATGGGCGTGACCATCGTGTCGCCCTGGCCGATGGAGTAGTTCACCGAGTCACCGGCGCGCAGGCGGTTGCCTTCGAGGCAGTTCTCGTAGGCGATCTGCTCGGCGTAGCTGCCGCCCTTCTTGCCGTACTTGCACCAGGCGTCCTTGTTGGCCTTCCAGTAGTCGGCCTTCCACTGGCGGTCGGGGACGCGGCCGGTGACCTCGTTGGGCAGGTCGATGCCGGTCTCCTTGCCGAGGCCGAACTGGTGGGCGGTCTTGTAGAACCAGTCGTTGGCGTCCTTCTTCGGCTTGTTGCCGCCGTCGCGCTTCCACTCCTCGTGGGAGAGGGAGTAGAAGACGGTGTCGCAGGAGACCTCGAGCGCCCGGCCGAGGCTGATCGGGCCGTGGTTCTGCGACTCGAAGTTCTTGAAGACCTGGCCGCCGATGGAGTACGAGCTGGAGCAGTTGTAGGGGCCCTCGAAGGAGTAGCCGGCCTTGATGGCGGCGGCCGTCGGGATCACCTTGAAGATGGAGCCGGGCGCCGACAGGCCCTGGATGGCGCGGTTCAGCAGCGGGTAGTTGGACTTCTTGCCCGTGAGCTGGGCGTAGTCCTTGGCGGAGATGCCGCCGACCCAGGCGTTGGGGTCGTAGGTCGGGTTGGAGGCCATGGCGACGACGCGGCCGGTCTTGGCCTCCATGACGACGACGGCGCCGGAGTCGGCCTCGTAGTTCCGACCGGTGTTGCGGTCGTGCTGCTTGCGGGCCTCCTTCATCGCCTCGTTCAGCTCGTACTCGGCGATGCGCTGCACGCGGGAGTCGATGCTGGTGACGAGGTTGGCGCCGGGCTCGGCGGGGTCGGCCTCGGCCTGGCCGAGGACGCGGCCGAGCTTGTCGACCTCGTAACGGGTGACGCCGGCCTTGCCGCGCAGCTGCTTGTCGTACTGCCGCTCCAGGCCGGAGCGGCCGACCATGTCGGAGCGCAGGTAGGGCGAGTCGGTGTCCTGGGCCTGCTGGATCTCCTCGTCGGTGACCGGCGAGAGGTAGCCGAGGACCTGGGCGGTGTTGGCCTTGCCGGGGCCCGGGTAGCGGCGCAGCGCCTGGGGCTCGGCGGTGATGCCGGGGAAGTCCTCGGCGCGCTCGCGGATCTGCAGGGCCTGCTTGGGCGTGGCCTCGTCGGTGATGGGGATCGGCTGGTACGGCGAGCCGTTCCAGCAGGGCTGGGGGGTCTCGGCGTTGCACAGCCGGACCTTCATCATGACGTCCTCGGGCTTCATGCCGAGGACGCCGGCCAGCTTGGTGAGGACCGCCTTGCCGTCGTCCTCCATCTTCATGAGGTCCGTGCGGGAGGCGGAGACGACCAGTCGCGTCTCGTTGTCCGCGAGGGGCACGCCGCGGGCGTCGAGGATGGAGCCGCGCACGGCGGGCTGGACGACCTGCTGCACGTGGTTGCCGGAGGCCTCCTTGGCGTACTGGTCGCCCTCGCGGATCTGGAGGTACCACAGCCGTCCGCCGAGGGTGCCGAGCAGGGAGATGACGAGGACCTGGATGACGACGAGCCGGACCTGGACGCGTGTGCTGCGGCCGGTCTCGGGGATGTTGGTCACGCTGCTTCCTCCCCTCTCAGAGCGCGTGCGTGCGGATGGTGACAAGTGGTGAACGACCGGCCGGTGGACGTGCGTTCCAGCAGCGTTCACCCGTACCGGTGAAGTTTCGGGAGGTCACAGGCGCTTGACCCCCTTGATGCGTCCGGCGCGGGCGGAGCGGGCGCGGGCGGCCTTGACCCGCAGGCCGTTGCGCTGGCCGCCGATGCGCAGGCCGGTGCCGCCGGACAGCCAGCCCGAGGAGATGTCGCCGGACCTGCCGGATCCGGTCTCGGCGAGCGGGTCGTTCTCGGCGCGCCGCGCGAGGGCCATCACGCCCGGCACCACGAAGGGCGCGAGCAGCAGGTCGTACAGGGCGGCGGTGAACAGCAGGCTGCTGAGGCCGACATGACGGGCCGCGGTGTCGCCGACGAGGGCGCCGACGCCGGCGTAGAGCAGGGTGGAGCCGACGGCGGCGGCGACCACCACGAGCATCGGTCCGGCCGCCGTCTTCACCTGCCCGCTCTCGGGTTTGACGAGTCCGGCGAGGTAGCCGATGACGCACAGGACTAGGGCGTAGCGCCCGGCGGCGTGGTCGGCGGGCGGCGCGAGGTCGGCGAGGAGGCCGGCGGCAAAGCCGACGAGGGCGCCGCCGACGTGGCCGTAGACCAGGGCGAGTCCGAGGACGACGAGCAGCAGCAAGTCGGGGACGGCGCCCGGGAGGTGGAGGCGGGCGAGGACGCTCACCTGGAGGACGAGGGCGACGACGATCAGCGAGCTGGAGAGCAGGATCCGGTTGACGCGCATGGGGTGACAGCTCCTACTGCTCTGGCTGGTCGGGACCGCCGGCGGGCGCCGAGGGCGTGACGGTGACGGTCACGGTCGGCGTCGGGGTCGGCTTGGGCTTCGCGGGCAGCACCGTGTCGCGGGGGTCCTTCTTCGGCGCCTGCACGACGACGCCGACCACGTCCAGCTTGCTGAAGTTGACGAACGGCGTGACGTACAGGGTGCGAGTCAGGTCGCCGCCGGAGGGGTCGACGCGGGAGACGACTCCTACGGGGACGCCCGGCACGAACGGCTTGTCGGCCTGCGAGCCGAAGGTGACCAGCCGGTCGCCCTTCTTGATCTCCGCCTTGCCGTTGAGCAGTTCGACGCGCAGCGGGCGGTCGCCCTGGCCCGAGGCGAAGCCGAGTTCGTCGCCCGCCTCCATGCGGGTGCCGACGGTGAAGTCGGGGTCGCTGGCGAGCAGCACGGTGGCGGTGCCCGGGCCGACGGTGGTGACGCGGCCGACCAGGCCGTCGCCGTTGAGGACGGTCATGTCGCGCTTGATGCCGTCCTCGGCGCCGGCGTCGATGGTGATGGTCCAGGAGAAGCCCTGGGCCGCTCCTATGGCGATGACCTGCGCGCCCTTGATGCCGTACTGGCCCTTGCCGGCGACGCCGAGCAGCTTGTCGAGCTGCTTGAGGCGGCTGCGGGTGCGGTCGTCGCTGCCGAGTTCGGCCTTGAGCGCCGCGTTCTCCCGTTCCAGCTGGGCGAGCCGGTCGTGGCGGTCGCCGGACTCGCGGACGGCGGTGACGGCGTTGCCGATCGGGTCGACCGCGCCGGACACGCCGTTCTCGATCGGGCCGAAGACCGACGCCGCCGCCTGGCGGGCACCGTCGACCGGCGAATCCTCCCCGCCGCGGATGTCCACCGTGATCAGCGCGAACGCGATGGCGATCAGCAGCACCAGGAGCAGCCGGCTCTCTTTCGTGTCCCTCACGTGCGGCGGCCGTGCCTTCCTCGTCGAGAACGGGTATGAGGTGGTTTCTGTTCAGGTGTCAGGTAGCGCGAGGGGTCTTCGGGACGTCACCGCCCGGACCGCCCCTCGACACCAGCGCTCCGCCGCACAGGAGGGAAGGTCCCGTGCGGCGGAGTCGTGGCGGTGAGTCATCGGCGGGGAGCAGCGTCCAGGACTTGCTGCAGCGCCTCGAACTCCTCGACGCACTTGCCGGAGCCGAGCGCCACACTGTCCAGCGGGTCCTCGGCGATGTGGATCGGCATGCCGGTCTCCCGGCGCAGCCGCTCGTCGAGGCCGCGCAGCAGGGCGCCGCCGCCGGTCAGCACGATGCCGCGGTCCATGATGTCGCCGGACAGCTCGGGCGGGCACTTGTCGAGGGTCGTCTTGACCGCGTCCACGATCGCGTTGACCGGTTCCTCGATCGCCTTGCGCACCTCGGCGGCGGAGACCACCACGGTCTTCGGCAGTCCGGAGACGAGGTCCCGGCCACGGATTTCGGTGTGCTCGTCGGTGTCGAGGTCGTACGCCGAACCGATCGTGATCTTGATCTGTTCCGCCGTCCGCTCACCCAGCAGGAGCGAGTACTCCTTCTTGATGTGCTGGATGATGGCGTTGTCCAGCTCGTCACCGGCGACGCGGATGGACTGGGCGGTGACGATGCCTCCGAGGGAGATGACCGCGACCTCCGTCGTGCCGCCGCCGATGTCCACCACCATGTTGCCGGTGGCCTCGTGGACCGGCAGTCCTGAGCCGATGGCGGCCGCCATGGGCTCCTCGATGATGTGCACCTGACGGGCGCCGGCCTGGGACGACGCCTCGATGACGGCGCGGCGCTCGACGCCCGTGATGCCGGAGGGCACGCAGACGACGACCCGCGGACGAGCCAGATACCGCCGCTTGTGGATCTTCAGGATGAAGTAGCGGAGCATCCGCTCGGTGATCTCGAAGTCGGCGATGACGCCGTCCTTCAGCGGGCGCACGGCGACGATGTTGCCCGGCGTGCGTCCGATCATCTTCTTCGCTTCGGCACCGACCGCGAGGATGCCACCGGTGTTGGTGTTGATCGCGACGACGGACGGCTCGTTGAGTACGATTCCGCGACCCCTGACGTACACCAGCGTGTTGGCGGTCCCGAGGTCGACAGCCATGTCACGGCCGATGAACGACATTGAGTTCCCCATCAGGATTCGTCTGGCCTTCCCACGAGCTTTTGAGGGCTTTTCAGGTCGGCGAGGTGGGTGCGGTGACGCGATGGCGTCCATGGTAGACGTGCCTTCGCGCACACTGTGCGAGGGTCTTCGCCATTGTCATCAGATGGCGCGTCGCCCTGCCTTTGGAGACGGGCCAACGGGGGCATCCGTTCCCCCGAACGCCGTGCATATGCCAGAAAAGGCCCGAGGTCAAAGCTCTCAGACCATGCGAGGTACGACAAACAACCGGGCCGTGTCCGCGACGTGATCGTTATGCGCGGATTTCGTCGCGGCGACACGCCCGCGCGCGGCGGATTCCCCGCGTGTCCGCACGGCCGCACCGGGTCACCGTCGGGGATCGCCCGGAAGGACGGGCACGCCGGTCACGGCCGCGACCGGCGCGCGTCGGGACGCTCAGGCGCGGCCCGGGAAGAAGATCTTGATCTCGCGCGCGGAGGACTCCTCCGAGTCGGACGCGTGGATCAGGTTCTCGCGGACGATGACGCCGAAGTCACCGCGGATGGAGCCCGGGGCGGCGGCGATCGGGTCGGTCGGTCCGGCCAGCCGGCGCAGGCCCTCGACGACCCGCTCGCCCTCGACGATCATCGCGACGACCGGACCGGACGCCATGAATTCCACCAGCGGCTCGTAGAAGGGCTTGCCCTTGTGCTCCCCGTAGTGCTGCTCCAGCGTGTCCTGGTCCAGGGTGCGCAGCTCCAGCGCGGTGATCTTCCAGCCGGCCTTGCGCTCGATGCGGCTGATGATCTCGCCGGTCAGGCCACGACGGACGGCGTCGGGCTTGAGGAGGACGAGGGTGCGCTGGCTCACTGCGGGCTCCTTGCGGGTCAAATGGTGCGGGGCACCGAGATTACCGGGCGTGTCGGACGGCCCGTCACGCAGTGTCGGGCTGTTCCGCCTGTGCGGCGAAACGGGCCTTCGCCTCGTCCACCTTTCGCCCGAAGTGCACCGACGCCCACCACAGCAGCGCGAACACCGCGCCAAGGAAGAACATCATCGGGACGAACACGCCGGAAGCGATGAGCGCGATCTGCAGCGCCCAGCCGAGTGCGACCCCGCCCGGCCTGCCGACCATCCCGCACAGCACGACGGACAGGAACATCGCGATGCCGCAGACCGTCCACACCGTGCCGGTCGACAGGTCGGGCTGCTTCATGGCGACGAGACCGGCGAACCCGATGACGAAGAACTCGCCGATCAGCGTCGAAGAACAGAGCGTACGCACGGGATGTCAGCCCTTCCCCAGGAGCAGCCGGGCCTCGCCGACCGTGATGACGGAACCGGTGACGAGCACACCGCCCCCGGCGAACTCGCCCTCCTCCTCGGCCAGCGTGATCGCGGCCTCCAGGGCGTCCGGCAGCCGCGGCTCGACCTGCACGCGATCCTCCCCGAACACCTCGACGGCGATCGCGGCGAGGGCGTCCGCTTCCATCGCGCGGTGGCTGGAGTTCTGGGTGACGACGATCTCGGCGAAGACCGGCTCGAACGCCTCCAGCAGTTCGCGCACGTTCTTGTCGCCGCTCGCGCCGACCACGCCGACGAGGTTGCTGAACTGGAAGGCCTCGCCGATCGCGGCGGCCGCGGCCCGCGCGCCCGCCGGGTTGTGCGCGGCGTCCAGCACGACGGTCGGCGAACGGCGCACGACCTCCATCCGGCCCGGCGAGGCGACGGAGGCGAAGGCCCGGCGCACGGTGTCGATGTCGAGCGGCTCGGCACGCTGGGCGCCGACGCCGAAGAACGCCTCGACGGCCGCGAGGGCGACCGCCGCGTTGTGCGCCTGGTGGGAGCCGTGCAGCGGCAGGAACACCTCGGTGTACTCGCCGCCCAGCCCGCGCAGCGTCATCAGCTGACCGCCGACGGCGACCTGCCGGTCCAGGACGCCGAACTCCAGGCCCTCGCGGGCCACGGTGGCGTCCAGTTCGACGGCCTTCTTCAGCAGCACCTGCGCCGCGTCCACCGGCTGCTGCGCCATGACGACCGTCGCCTGCGGCTTGATCACGCCGGCCTTCTCGCCGGCGATCTCGCCGGGCGAGCCGCCGAGCCGGTCGGTGTGGTCCAGGTCGATCGGCGTCACCACGGCGACGCCGGCGTCGATGACGTTCGTCGCGTCCCAGGTGCCGCCCATGCCGACCTCGACGACGGCCACGTCCACGGGCGCGTCGGCGAAGGCGGCGTACGCCATGCCGGTCAGCACCTCGAAGAAGGACAGCCGGTACTCCTGCGCGGCGTCGACCATCTCCACGTACGGCTTGACGTCCTGGTACGTCTCGACGAACCGCTCGGCGGAGACGGGCGCCCCGTCCAGGCTGATCCGCTCGGTGACCGACTGGACGTGCGGGGAGGTGTAGCGGCCGGTGCGCAGGTCGAAGGCGCCGAGCAGTGCCTCGATCATGCGGGCGGTGGAGGTCTTGCCGTTGGTGCCGGTGATGTGGATCGAGGGGTAGGTGCGCTGCGGCTCGCCCAGGACGTCCATCAGGGCGGCGATGCGGTCCACCGACGGCTCGAGCTTGGTCTCGCCCCAGCGGGTGGCGAGCTCCGCCTCCACCTCGCGCAGGGCCTTGTCGACCTCGGGGTCGTCGGGGCGAGCCGGGACGTCCGACTGCGGCGGGCCGCCCTGGGTGCGCAGCGTACGGCTGCCTGCCTCGATCACCGCGAGGTCGGGGTCGCGGCGGGTCTCCTCCTCCACGAGCTCCTCGAACTCGTCGAAGGCGTCGTCGGGGTCGGGACCTGCTGAATCTGGGCGCTCGCTCACGGTCCCCAGTCTACGGAGCGGCGCGGGTGGTCCCCCGCACACCCCGGCGCGGCGTCAGCCGAGCCACTTCCGCCGGCCGGGCCGCCGCCCCCACAGCAGGCTCACGGCGAAGGACAGCGTGGCCGCCGCCACCGCGGTCACGGCCAGCGCGGCCGGCGCCCAGGGACCGTCCGGCAGCCGCCCGGCGACCGGCGCCACCAGCAGCCGCACCAACAGCAGATGCACCAGGTACGTCCCGAACGACGCGTCCGACAGTCTCGCCACCAGCGGCCGCACCCGCTCCGGCACCCGCACCCCGGCCACCGTGCCGATCACCGCGAAGGTCAGGGCGGCGACGGCCACGCCCCCGTACGCGGCGGGGTGGCGCACCGTGAGCTGGTACACGGCGAGGGCGGCGAACGCGACGGCCGCGCCCGCGGCCCACAGCGCCCTCGGTCCGAGGCGCGGAGCGGTGAGCAGGACGGCGCCCGCCACCGCGTACACCACCGTGGACAGCGGCACCGACCAGCCCCAGTCGGGCGGGGCCCAGCCGGTGATCTCCCGCACGTCCCCGGCGAGCGCGGGCGCGACCGCGAGGACGACGAGCAGCGCCAGGGACCTGTGGGGCAGGGTGCGCCGGCGCACCACCAGCACCAGGACGCCGAGCAGCAGGAGCAGCGGGACGTAGGCGTACAGGTACCAGAGGTGGAAGGCCGCCTCGACGGAGCCGAGGAGCGCCCGCGCCGCCTCCTCGCCCGTGCCGGCGCCGGATGCGCCGGTGAGGTACGCGCACAGCAGGTAGAGGGCGGTCCACACGGCCATCGGGCGCAGGATCCGGCCGAGCCGGGACAGCAGGCGGGTCTCGTCGGCCACGGGAGCGCCGGACAGCGCGGCCCAGCCGGCCATGGCGAAGAACACCGGCACCGCGAACCGTCCGGCCGTGTCGCCGAGGATGCCGGTGGTGCGGTGGCCCGCGTCGATGAACTCGGCGGAGGCGTGCACCAGGACCACGGCGGCGGTGCACAGCACGCGCAGCAGGTCGATGTCGTGACGCCGTTCCCGGCCGGGGGTGCGGTCCGGCGTGTCCCGGGCGGCGGACGGCACGGCGGCGGGGGACGCGGGAGAGGGCATCGGCGGGGCGCTCCTGGCGGCGGGATCCTGCGGCGGGCGGTTCCGCAGGTTCCCTCTGCCGGGTTACGAGGTCCCCACCACGACGTGAACGGCCCCCGGCCGGTGGGTACCGGTCGGGGGCCGTTCGAGCCGCGAGCCCGTGATCAGGCCTGGGGCAGCCGCTCGAGCTGGGTGCGGATGCGGACGATGTCCTCCTCCGCCTTGGCGAGCCGCGTGCGGATCTTGTCGACGACGTGGTCCGGGGCCTTGGCCAGGAACGCCTCGTTGCCGAGCTTCGCCGTCGCCTGGGTCTTCTCCTTCTCGGCGGCGGCGAGGTCCTTGGCGAGCCGCTTGCGCTCGGCTGCGACGTCGATCACGCCGGACAGGTCCAGTGCGACCTCGACACCGGCGACGGGCAGGGTCGCGGTCGCCGTGAAGGAGTCGCCCTCGGGCTGGAGGCGCAGCAGCTGGCGGATGGCCGGCTCGTGCGCGGCGAGGGCGGTCCCGTCCAGGGTGAGCCGGGCCGGGACCCGCTGGCCGGGCTGGAGGCCCTGGTCGGCGCGGAACCGGCGGACCTCGGTGATCACCGACTGGAGCGTCCCGATCTCCCGCTCGGCGGCCTCGTCGCGGAAGCCGCTGTCGGCCGGCCAGTCGGCGATGACGACGGACTCGCCGCCGGTCAGCGTCGTCCACAGGGTCTCGGTGACGAACGGGACCACCGGGTGCAGCAGCCGCAGCGTGACGTCGAGGACCTCGCCGAGGACGCGCTTGCTGACCTCGGCCGGCTCGCCGCCCGCCTGGAACGTCGTCTTGGACAGCTCGACGTACCAGTCGAAGACCTCGTCCCAGGCGAAGTGGAACAGCGCGTCCGACAGCTTGGCGAACTGGTAGTCGTCGTAGTACGCGTCGACCTCGGCGACGACGGAGTTCAGCCGGGACAGGATCCAGCGGTCGGTGGGCGACATCTTCGACGCGTCCGGCAGCGGGCCCTCGACCGTGGCGCCGTTCATCAGCGCGAAGCGCGTGGCGTTCCAGATCTTGTTGGCGAAGTTCCGCGAGCCCTGGACCCAGTCCTCGCCGATCGGCACGTCGACGCCCGGGTTGGCGCCGCGCGCCAGGGTGAAGCGGAGCGCGTCGGAGCCGTACTTGTCCATCCAGTCCAGCGGGTTGACCACGTTCCCGAAGGACTTGGACATCTTCTTGCCGTTCTGGTCACGGACCATGCCGTGCAGGGCGATGGTGTGGAACGGCGGGGTGCCGTCCATCGCGTAGAGGCCGAACATCATCATCCGGGCGACCCAGAAGAAGAGGATGTCGTAGCCGGTGAGCAGGACGGAGTTCGGGTAGAACTTCGCGAGCGACTCGGTCTGCTCGGGCCAGCCCAGCGTGGAGAACGGCCACAGGCCGGAGGAGAACCAGGTGTCGAGGACGTCGGAGTCCTGGCGCCAGCCCTCGCCGCTCGGCGGCTCCTCGTCCGGTCCGACGCAGACGACCTCGCCGTCCGGCCCGTACCAGACGGGGATCCGGTGGCCCCACCACAACTGCCGCGAGATGCACCAGTCGTGGAGGTTGTCGACCCAGTCGAAGTAGCGCTTCTCCATCTCCTGCGGGTGGATCTTGACGCGGCCGTCGCGGACCGCGTCACCGGCGGCCTTGGCGAGCGGGCCGACCTTGACCCACCACTGCATGGACAGCCGCGGCTCGATGGTGGTGCTGCACCGCGAGCAGTGGCCGACGGAGTGGACGTAGGGGCGCTTCTCGGCGACGATCCGGCCCTCGGCGCGCAGCGCGGCGACGATGGCGGAGCGGGCCTCGAGGCGGTCCAGGCCCTGGAAGGGGCCGTGCGCGGTGATGACGGCGTGCTCGTCCATCACGGCGATGGACGGCAGGTCGTGGCGCTGGCCGATCTCGAAGTCGTTCGGGTCGTGGGCCGGGGTCACCTTGACGGCGCCGGTGCCGAACTCGGGGTCGACGTGCTCGTCGGCGACGACCGGGATGGAGCGGTCGGTCAGCGGCAGCTTGATCAGCTTGCCGACGAGGTGCCTGTAGCGCTCGTCCTCGGGATGGACGGCGACGGCCGTGTCGCCGAGCATCGTCTCCGCGCGGGTCGTGGCGACGACGATCGTCTCGTCGCCCTCGCCGTACTTCATGGAGACGAGCTCGCCGTCGTCGTCCTGGTAGTTGACCTCGATGTCGGAGATCGCGGTCAGACAGCGCGGGCACCAGTTGATGATGCGCTCGGCGCGGTAGATCAGCTCGTCGTCGTAGAGCCGCTTGAAGATGGTCTGGACGGCCTGGGACAGCCCCTCGTCCATGGTGAAACGCTCACGCGTCCAGGCGACGCCGTCGCCGAGGCGGCGCATCTGGCCGCCGATCTGGCCGCCGGACTCCGCCTTCCACTTCCAGACGCGCTCGACGAACGCCTCGCGGCCCAGGTCGTGGCGGGACTTGCCCTCCTTGGCGAGCTCCCGCTCGACCACGTTCTGCGTGGCGATGCCGGCGTGGTCCATGCCGGGCTGCCACAGCGTCTCGTACCCCTGCATGCGCTTGCGGCGCGTGAGGGCGTCGATCAGCGTGTGCTCGAAGGCGTGGCCCAGGTGCAGGCTGCCGGTGACGTTCGGCGGGGGGATGACGATGGTGTAGGGCGGCTTGTCGCTCTTCGCGTCCGCCTCGAAGTAACCCCGCTCCACCCAGCGCTCGTACAGCGGCCCCTCTACGTCGGCCGGCGCGTACTGGGTCGGCAGTTCGGTCGTGGGCGCTGGTGGCTGCTGCTGAGCGTTGTCGGTCACGCGCCCAGTTTAGAGGCGTCACGGTGGTGTCCCGAAACGCGTTTCGTTTGTAACGGTGCGACCCCCGCCGGTCTGGAGTCGTTGACTCTGAGCCAGGATGTCAGCAGAAGTTGAGCGTCTCGAGGGGAACCGAGTCATGAGTCACCAGCAGCCGGGGCCGTACGGCGGGCAGCCGCAGCAGCCCGGTCCGTACGGACAGCAGGGACCTTACGGCGGACAGCCGCAGAACCCGCAGCCCGGCTACGGCTACGGCTACCCCCAGCAGACGCCCCCGCCGGCCCAGCCCGGTTACGGCTACCCGCAGCAGACGCCCTCGCCCGGCTCACCCGGGTACGGCTACCCGCAGCAGCACCCCGGGGTGCCGCCGCAGCAGCCGCAGTACGGACAGCCGCAGTACGGACAGCAGCCCCCGCACGGGCAGCCCCAGTACGGCATGCCGCCCCAGCCCCCCGCCTCCGGCGGTGGCGGCGGCAAGGTGGCCGCGATCGTCGTGGGCGCCGTCGCGGTCGTCACGGCCATCGGCGTCGGCGCGTACCTCCTCATCGGTGGCGACGGCGGCAGCACCGCGTCGGGCCTGACGGACGACGGTCCGCACAAGCTGACCGTGCCGAAGACCGTGCTGGGCGACTACCAGCGGTTCGGTGACGGCTCCGAGGAGAGCGGCTCGAAGACCGCGAAGGACATGGAGAAGAGCGGGGTCAGGAACGGCACCGCCATCCTCGGCCAGTGGTCCACCGCCGACTTCGGGAACTACGACCCGGCCGACCCGAGCACCGCGGGCGACTTCCCCGACCAGTCGGAACTGCTGACCGCCAAGGGCATCACCATGGTGGGCGGTTACGGCGAGATCGCCGACCCCCAGAAGACGCTGGACAAGTTCTTCTCCAACATCCAGGAGCAGGTGGAGGAGAGCGCCGAGCAGAACACCGGGGGCACGGAGAACGCGGAGCTCGTCGGCGAGCCCGAGGTGGTCGAGATCGCCGGTACGGTGGCCAAGTGCCAGTCGACGAAGAGCACCAACGCGCTCACCAAGAAGGAGTCGACGGACTGGTTCTGCGCCTGGGCCGACCGCAGCACGGTCGGCATGGTCTCGCCCGGCGACAACGCCGGCACGGGGGTCGGCAAGGACACTGCGGTCGACCTCACCACCAAGCTCCGCGAGCAGATCCGCGTCAAGGTCTGACGGCACCGCAGCAGCGAACACGAGGGGGAACCCAGTCATGAGCTTCAACCAGCCGGGCCCGTACGGCGGGCAGCCCCAGCAGCCCGGACCGTACGGCCAGCAGCCGGGACCGTACGGCCAGCAGCCGCAGACCCCGCCCCAGCCGCAGCCCGGCTACGGGTACCCCCAGCAGCCCCCGCCCGGCCAGCCCGGTTACGGCTACCCGCAGCAGCCCGGCCAGCCGGGACACCCGGGCGTCCCGCCGCAGCAGCCGCCCTACGGCCAGCAGCCCCAGTACGGCATGCCGCCCCAGCCCCCCGCCTCCGGCGGTGGCGGGGGCAAGAAGGCCGGGATCATCGTCGGCGCCGTCGCGGTCGTCGCGGCCATCGGCGTGGGCGCCTACTTCCTGATCGGCGGCGGCGGGGGCGCCGGCGGCCTGGAGGACGACGGCCCGCACAAGCTGACCGCGCCCGCGTCGGTCCTCTCGGACAAGTACGACCGCCAGGGCCCGGCCCAGGAGGAGTCGGCCAGTTCCAGCGACGAGAAGGACCTGGCGAAGGCCGGGGTGAGCGACGCCACCTCGGTCGGCGCCGTCTACTCCACCACCGACCTCACGAAGCTGAACCCCGAGGACCCGGAGGACCTGGCGAAGCTGCAGAGCGCGGAGAACATCACGTACTTCGGCGTCTACGGCAAGGTCGAGGACCCGGAGAAGGCCCTCGACGTGATGTTCACGCAGATGCACAAGAACACCGACGACAAGAAGGTCAAGCTGGTCGGCGAGCCCGAGTCGGTGTCGCCCGACGGGCTGGACGGCGCCGTGATGAAGTGCCAGGAGGCCGAGACCACGCACCCGGTCACCAAGAAGGAGCAGACGACCTTCATGTGCGTGTGGGCCGACTACAGCACGCTCGCCGTGGTCGAGCCGACCGCCACCGGCAAGACCTACTCGCTCGACGAGTCCGCGGGCCTGGCCGCCGACGTGCGCAAGGACGTGCGGGTCGCCGAGTAGGCGCCTCCACGCATACGGAAAGGGCGTCCGGCGCAGTGCGCCGGACGCCCTTTCCGTGTGCCGGGGTTACGCCGTCTTCTGCTCGCCCGAGCCGCGGCCGCGGGAGTCGCGCGGGATGAGCGTCGGGTTGACGTTGGAGAGCACCACGTCGGCGGTGATGACCACGCGGGCGACGTCCTTGCGGGACGGCACCTCGTACATCACACCCTGGAGGACCTCCTCCATGATGGCGCGCAGGCCGCGGGCGCCGGTCTGGCGCAGGATCGCCTGGTCGGCGATCGCCTCCAGCGCCTCACGCTCGAAGTCAAGCTCCACACCGTCGAGTTCGAACAGGCGCTGGTACTGCTTCACCAGCGCGTTACGCGGCTCGACCAGGATCTGCAGCAGGGCCTCGCGGTCGAGGTTGTGCACGCTGGTGATGACGGGGAGCCGGCCGATGAACTCGGGGATCATGCCGAACTTGACCAGGTCCTCCGGCATGACCTCCTCGAACTGGTCCTTGGACTCCCGCTCCTGCTTGGAGATGATCGTCGCGCCGAAGCCGATGCCCTTGGCACCCGCCCGGCCCTCGATGATCTTCTCCAGGCCGGCGAAGGCGCCGCCCACGATGAACAGCACGTTCGTCGTGTCGATCTGGATGAACTCCTGGTGCGGGTGCTTGCGTCCGCCCTGCGGCGGCACGGAGGCCGTGGTGCCCTCGAGGATCTTCAGCAGCGCCTGCTGCACGCCCTCGCCGCTCACGTCCCGGGTGATCGACGGGTTTTCGCTCTTCCGGGCGACCTTGTCGATCTCGTCGATGTAGATGATCCCGGTCTCGGCCTTCTTGACGTCGTAGTCGGCCGCCTGGATCAGCTTGAGCAGGATGTTCTCGACGTCCTCGCCGACGTAGCCGGCCTCGGTGAGCGCCGTGGCGTCGGCGATCGCGAACGGGACGTTCAGCATGCGGGCGAGGGTCTGCGCCAGCAGGGTCTTGCCGGAGCCCGTGGGGCCCAGCAGCAGGATGTTGGACTTCGCCAGCTCGATGGCGTCGTCACGGCCCTGGGCGCCGCCGTTCTCCCCGGCCTGGACCCGCTTGTAGTGGTTGTAGACCGCGACGGAGAGCGCCTTCTTGGCCGCCTCCTGGCCCACCACGTAGCCCTCGAGGAACTCGTAGATCTCGCGGGGCTTGGGAAGCTCCTCCCAGCGCACCTCGCTGGTCTCGGCGAGCTCTTCCTCGATGATCTCGTTGCAGAGATCGATGCACTCGTCGCAGATGTACACACCGGGCCCTGCGATGAGCTTCTTGACCTGCTTCTGGCTCTTGCCGCAGAACGAGCACTTGAGCAGATCGCCGCCGTCACCGATGCGTGCCACGGTGTGCTTCCCCTTCGCCTGGGAGACGCCGGACATCAATGTCCGACGGCTCCTGGTGCTGCCTTATGTCCGACGGTACCTTGCCTGGCCCCCCGTCCGGGCCCCCCTTGGCACGGTTCACTTTGACGTGGACCGTGCCAAACCGTGCCAAGGGGCGGCAGACGTTACACCCCAGCCCCGCATCAGCGCAGGCTGGAGTTGTCCATCTTCCGGGTGGTGATGATCTGGTCGATCAGGCCGTACTCCAGCGCGTCCTCGGCCGTGAGGATCTTGTCGCGCTCGATGTCCTCGCGGATCTTCTCGAGCGGACGGGTGGAGTGCTTGGCCAGCATGTCCTCCAGCTGCGTGCGCATGCGGAGGATCTCGTTGGCGGCGATCTCCAGGTCGGAGACCTGACCGCGGCCGGTCTCGCTGTACGGCTGGTGGATCAGCACCCGGGCGTTCGGCAGCGCCATGCGCTTGCCGGGCGTGCCGGCGGCGAGCAGGACGGCGGCGGCGGAGGCCGCCTGGCCCATGCACACCGTCTGGATGTCCGGCTTCACGTACTGCATCGTGTCGTAGATCGCGGTGAGCGCGGTGAAGGAGCCGCCGGGGCTGTTGATGTAGACCGAGATGTCCCGGTCGGGGTCCATCGACTCCAGGCACAGCAGCTGCGCCATGACGTCGTTGGCGGAGGCGTCGTCGATCTGCACGCCGAGGAAGATCACACGCTCCTCGAAGAGCTTCGCGTACGGGTCGTACTCGCGGATGCCCTGGGAGGTGCGCTCGACGAAGCGCGGAATGACGTAACGGGACTCGGCCTGCGGACCGGTGTAGCGGCCCTGCGAGCCGGACATGTCCTGCACGGCCTGCATACGGTCGTAGATCCCGCTGCCGGGGAATGCGTTCACGGTGTCTCCTGAAAGGGGCTGAGGCGGTCGGCTGGGGCTGCTGGGGCCCCGGGCTCTGTCACGGGCCCGGGCGGGGTCCTACGGGGCTCGTGGAGCCTCGCAGCACCTCTCAGGCCCCGGTGCCGCCGCCGCCCGGCATGCCGGCGGCCGTGGCGATCACGTCGTCGATGAGGCCGTACTCCTTGGCCTCGAAGGCGTCGAACCAGCGGTCACGGTCCGAGTCACGGGTGATCTGCTCGACCGTCTGTCCCGTGTGCTGGGAGGTGAGCTCGGCCATGCGCCGCTTGGTGTGCAGCAGCCTCTCGGCGTGGATCTTGATGTCCGAGGCGGAGCCGGCGAGGCCTGCGGAAGGCTGGTGGATCAGGATCTCGGCGTTCGGCAGCGCGAAGCGCTTGCCGGGGGTGCCCGCGCTGAGCAGGAACTGCCCCATGGACGCCGCGAGACCCATGGCGATCGTCACCACGTCGTTCTTGATGTACTGCATGGTGTCGTAGATCGCCATGCCGGCCGTGATCGAACCGCCGGGGCTGTTGATGTAGAGGTAGATGTCCTTGTCGGGGTCCGAGGCAAGGAGCAGCAGCTGTGCGGTGATCTTGTTGGCGATGTCGTCGTCGACCGGCTGGCCGAGGAAGATGATCCGCTCGCCGAGCAGCCGGTTGTAGACCTGGTCGCCGAGGCCACCACCGATGGAAGGCTCGCCGGCGGCTGAAGGCATCAGATTCGTCACGTATCCACCTGCTCGTCTTACGACGGCGCCGGGCCGTCTCACGTGTTCCCTGCGGGGCGGGAGCCGTATCGGAGACTCCACTGCCCTGGTATTCATGGACCCTAACGCGCGGGTCCCTTCGGGGAATCCCGGAGATGGTGGTGTTCGCCGGGGGCGTAGTCGGGTGCGGGTGCGCCGTGCCTGCCCGCGCAGTCCCCCGCGCCCCCTGACGGCGTCCCGGCCCCCCCTGATGGCGAGAAGGCCCCGGGGGCACGCCCCGGGGCCTTCTCGGTCGATCACCGTGCCGGGGCTTAGCCCTCGGTCTTCTCCTCGGCCTTCTCGTCGGCCGCGGCCTCGGAGGTCTCGGCCTCGGCGGCCTCGTCCTCGTCGTCCTCGAGGTCGACGACCTCGCCGTTGGTGTCCTTGACCGTGGCCTTCTCGACCACGACGGCCAGCGCCTTGCCGCGGGCGACCTCGCCGACGAGCAGCGGGACCTGGCCCTGCTCCACCACGGCCTGCGCGAACTGGTCGGGGGACATGCCGGAGGAGGCCGCACGCCGCATGAGGTGCTCGGTGAGCTCCTCCTGGTTGACGTTGAGCTTCTCCTGCTTCACGAGCTCGTCGAGAACGAACTGGGTCTTGATGCCCTTGACCGCGGCCTCGCGGGTCTCGTTCTCGAACTCCTCCTCGGTCTTGCCCTGGATCTCCAGGTACTTCGCGAGGTCCAGGCCCATCTGGCCCAGCTGGTGGTGCTCGAGGTTGTGCTTACGGGTGTTGATCTCGTCCTCGAGCAGCTTCTCGGGGACGGGCACCTCGACCAGCTCGAGCAGCTTGTCCAGGACGCGCTCCTGGGCCTGCGTGGCCTGGTCGTACTGCTTCATGTTCTCGAGGCGCTTGCGGCTGTCGGCCTTGAGCTCCTCGAGGGTGTCGAACTCGGAGGCGAGCTGGGCGAAGTCGTCGTCCAGCTCGGGCAGCTCGCGCTTGGCGACCTGGGTGACCTTGACGGTGACCTCGGCCTCCTTGCCGGCCGCCGAGCCGCCCTTCAGCTCGGAGGTGAAGGTGGCCTCGCCACCGGCCTCCAGGCCCTTCACGGCGTCGTCGATACCGTCCAGCAGCTCACCGGAGCCGATCGTGTAGGAGACGCCGCTGGCGACGCCGTCCTCGAGGACCTCTCCGTCGACCTTGGCCTCGAGGTCGATGGTGACCACGTCGCCGTCCTCGGCGGCCCGCTCGACCGGGGTCGTGGAGGCGAAGCGCTCACGGAGCTGCTCCACCGACTTCTCCACGTCCTCGTCGGTGACCTCGACCGCGTCGACCTCGACCTCGATGCCGGAGTAGTCCGGGATCTCGATGGAGGGGCGGATGTCGACCTCGGCGGTGAAGTTCAGCGTCTCGCCGTCCTTCAGCTCCGTGATGTCGACCTCGGGCTGGCCGAGCGGGTTGAGGTCCGCCTCGTTCACCGCGTCGGTGTAGAACTTCGGGAGGGCGTCGTTGACGGCCTCCTCCAGAACCGCACCGCGGCCGAAGCGCTGGTCGATGACCCGGGCCGGGACCTTGCCCTTGCGGAAGCCCTTCACCGTGACCTGCTGGTTGATCTTCTTGTACGCCGCGTCGAGGCTGTCCTTGAGCTCCTCGAAGGGCACCTCGACAGTGAGCCGAACCCGGGTCGGGTTCAGGGTCTCCACGGCGCTCTTCACGGTTCGGTCTCCTTGTGGCTGACTTCTCGGGTTCTGCCGGGACCAGAGCGGTCCGGCCGATTCGCCGCCCGGAGGACTTTCAGAGACACACGGGCGTGCAGCTTGCATAGTAACGGCAGCGGCTGCGGCACCCAAAAGGCGATCACCGATGGTGAGCAGGTGGCTGGTCGGGGTGGCGGGATTTGAACCCACGGCCTTCCGCTCCCAAAGCGGACGCGCTACCAAGCTGCGCCACACCCCGTCTGGTGCGATCCGTAGGGTACATGCACGCGGGCGAAAGGTCCGCCGCCTTTACCGGCGCCGTGTCCGCACGGCGGCCTGCCGGACACGGGGTGTGCGACAAGGACGTACGACCCGCTACGATGCCTGTCAGTGCCGCGGTCACGGACGCGCGGCGCGCACCGTGCGGGCGTAGCTCAATGGTAGAGCCCCAGTCTTCCAAACTGGCTACGCGGGTTCGATTCCCGTCGCCCGCTCTGAACGGCCGAAGGCCCAGGTGAGAGGGTGTGTACCCGCTCCCTGGGCCTTCGTCGTACCCGGACCGGGGGCCTCAGCCGGCCCCGTGCCACCGGGCGAGGTCTCCCGCACCTCTTGTGCGTTCCGCCCCAGGAGCATCGTCCCGGCCTCGCACCCGTCGCGGAAGACGCGCAGCCGCGGGCCCTCGGCGAGCAGGCGCAGCTCCGGCAGCGGATGGCGCCACAGCAGGACGGCGCGCTTCGGTTCCCGGGCACGCCGCAGGGCCGGCCCGGGGTGCCCGGACCGGCCCTGCGGGGCGTCGGTGGGGGCCTCTGCCGCGGGACGGGTCAGAAGCTGATGGAGTTGATCATGTCGGCTATCGAGTCCAGGAAGCGCTGGATGTCGTCGGCCATGCCCGTCGAGGCGAGGAAGAAGCCGAAGAGGACGGCGACGACCGCCGGCCCGGCCTTGATGGAGCCACCTCTCAGCAGCACCACCAGGATGATCGCCAACAGCAGCACCACTGACAGTGAAATGGCCACAACTGATCACACCCTTGTCGGTTCGGCTTCGCCGGCCCGGGCGACGCATCCCCGCGCACCCCGCCAGAACCATCGTGCCACCAACAAGGCCCGCCTAACCGGCGCCTGACACATCGGCCGCACCTCGGTCCCGCCGCCGTCAGCGCCGCTCCGGACACCGAGAGGCAACACCTGTTTGTCGCACGGCAATTCGAAGGAACACCCGCACGGGGAATTGAGCGGCCTCATGGACGCTTACACGGGACTTACGAACGCCTTCTTCTCCGCGCCCTCACATGGTGTTCGCAGGTGATTCGAATAACCCCAATTCCGCCCCGCAGGGGGACATGTCACCGGAGTCGCCACCCGCCCCCATGACCGGACTGATCCCGAACAATCCTGACAAGAACGGCGTCGCGAACGGCAACACGCCACCTCTTCACTTGTGTTGCCCATCACGCCCACGCCATGCACGCATTGCTGAATCCGGGGTACTCGAACGCGATAACCAGGAATGACGTCGGGCGTTTTACGGATTCCCGAAGACGACGCTAGGGTGCCTGAGATGTTCCACGCTGCCTCGTCCCCCGCAAGCGCAGCGAGCTCCCCGATCGCCTCCCCGTTCCACCGCCGGGAGGGCCAGTGACGAACTCGCAGCGACCGTACGGCAACAGCAGGACGCCGCTCCCTCCGGTGCAGTCTCCGGCGGACGGAGTGCCGACCCCGCGCACCAGGACCCCGGAGGGCGCCCGGCCCGCCCCGGGAGGCAGACAGCGCGACGCGTTCTTCGACAACGCCAAGTACCTGGCGATCGTGCTGGTGGCCGTCGGCCACGCCTGGGGGCAGCTCCTGGACGACGGGGCGGTCGAGACGGCCTACCGGGTCGTCTACACCTTCCACATGCCGGCGTTCATCCTCGTCTCCGGCTACTTCTCCCGCAGCTTCGACCTGCGCCCCAGGCACGTCCAGCGCCTGATCACCGGAGTCGTCGTCCCCTACGTCGTCTTCGAGACCGCGTACTCCCTGTTCCAGCGCTACGGCAACGACGAGCCGGGGCACGGCATCACGCTGCTGGACCCCACGTACCACCTGTGGTTCCTGTGCGCGCTGTTCGTGTGGCGGATCACCACGCCGGTGTGGAAGGTGATCAAGCACCCGCTGCCGGTGTCGCTGGTCCTCGCCGCGCTCGGCTCGGTGTCCCCGCAGATCGGCGACGACCTGGAGCTCCAGCGGGTGCTGCAGTTCCTCCCCTTCTTCGTGCTGGGTCTGACCCTGCGCCCCGAGCACTTCCGGATGGTCAAGCGCCGCTCGGTGCGCCTGGCGTCCGTGCCGGTGTTCGTCGCGGCGGCGGTCACGGCCTGGGCGACGATGCCGTACATGCGGCTGGGCTGGCTCTACCACAGCGACTCCGCCCAGGAGTTGGGCACCGCCTGGTGGACCGGCCCGGTCATGGTGTGGGCCACGCTCGGCTGCTCGCTGGTGACGACCGTCTGCTTCCTCGCCTGGGTGCCGCGCCGCCGCATGTGGTTCACGTCCCTCGGCGCGGGCACCATCTACGGCTACCTGCTGCACGCCTTCCTGGTGCGCGCGGGCAACTACACGGACTTCTACGACCAGCCCGCGCTGCACGAGCCGCTCGGTGTGCTCGGACTCACCGTCTTCGCGGCCGCCGCCGTGACGCTGCTGTGCACCCGGCCGGTACAGCGGGCGCTGCGCTGCGTCGTGGAGCCGCGCATGGACTGGGCGTTCCGCCGGGACGCGGGCGAGGCGGCCCGGGTCCGTGAGCAGCCCCGGCCCGCCGAGGTGCGGGCGCCGGGCGAGAAGGTCTCCGTCTAGGTCCCCGCGTCCGGGCCCGAATCCGGGCCCGCGTCCGGACCCGCGTCCAGGCCCAGAAGGGCGCGCATCCGTGCGTACTTGGCGGTCAGCCGGGTGCGGGTGGCGTCGTCGAGGACGGCGAGGCGGGCCGGGTCGGCGTTGTGCGCCAGGTCCGCCTCCTTCACCAGCAGCGCGCCCGGGGTGGCCAGGACGCGGGCCGCGTACTCCTCGGGCGGCTCGCCGGACCGCTTGGTCACGGCGAGCACGATGTCCTTGGTGCGCCGCGTCAACGCCGCCTCGTCGAGCCACGCGCGGCTGAGCCTGTCGTCCTCCACGGCGTCGTGCAGCCAGGCCGCCGCGATCTGCTCGTCGTCGCCGCCCCGGAGCCGTACGCCCTCGGCGACCGCGTGCAGGTGCTCGGCGTAGGGGCGGCCCGCCTTGTCGGTCTGGCCGGTGTGCGCGGCGCGGGCGGTGGCCTCGACCTCGGCCAGGCCCATGATCGGTGTCCGGTTCACGCGACGCGTGTGCCCGGCGCGGCTCATCGTGCCGCGGCCGCGGTGGGGCCCTCGCGGCAGATCAGCAGCAGGGCCCGGTCGTCGTTGACGTCCTTGGCGACGGCCTCGATGAGGTGCCAGGCGGCGCCGTGGAAGCCGCCGGCGACATAGCGGTCGGCCTCGCCGGTGAGCCGGTCGATGCCCTCGACCATGTCCCGGTCGGAGGTCTCCACCAGGCCGTCGGTGAACAGCATCAGCACGTCGCCGGGGCGCAGCGAGCCCTTCACCGGGTCGAACTGGGCGCCGTCGTACACGCCGAGCAGGGGGCCGTCGGCGGCCTTCTCCTCCCAGCGGCCGCTGCCCGCGCTGAGCTGGAGGCCCGGCGGGTGTCCGGCGGAGTAGAGCTCGTAGTCGCCGGAATCCAGGTCGAGGACCAGGTGGATGGACGTGGCGAAGCCCTCGTCCCAGTCCTGGCGGAGCAGATAGCCGTTGGCGGCGGGCAGGAAGTCGTGCGGGGGCAGGCTGCCGAGCAGGCCACCGAAGGCGCCGGACAGCAGCAGGGCGCGCGAGCCGGCGTCCATGCCTTTGCCGGAGACGTCGGTGAGGACGACCTCCAGGGTGCGTCCCCCGTTGGTGCGGGCCGCGACCACGAAGTCGCCGGAGAAGGACTGGCCGCCCGCGGGACGGAGCGCCATCTCCCGGTGCCAGCCCGTCGGCAGCTTGGGCAGCTTGCTCTGCACCCGGATGCGTTCTCGCAGGTCGAACAGCATGGTGCCGCCGCGCCGCCAGGGCACGCCGACCCGGCTGCGGAACTGGGCGACGAGCAGCCCGAAGAAGCCGCAGGCCGCGACGACCAGGACCACGCCGGGTGTGACCCGTGCCACGCCCTCGGTGTAGGGGCCGAGTTGCACGGCCTCCACGATCAGCGCGGTCGCCGCCGCCGCGTAGAGCCCGAGCAGGCTGGCCGGGCGCAGCAGCAGGCCGCCCGCGACGATCGGGATGCACAGGGCGGCCGGCGAGCACCACACGGAGTTGGCGAGGGTGCCCGCGGCGATCAGCGGCACCATGAGGAGCAGGCCGGCGAGCGCGATCCAGTCCGAGCCGTCGCCGCGGAAGTAGTCGACGGCGGCCCGGCGCACGCCGACGCGGGCCCGGTGCCACTGCTTCTTCAACCGGGCCGTGAACGTCTCGGCCGCCGCGCGCCGCTCTCGTCCTGCTGCCATCAGTTCGGGACCCTATCCATCCAACCGGCCGCTTGGCACGGGAGGTCCAGCTTGTCCCCCTGACGGGGACCGGAATCACAGTGAACTTCACCGAGGGCCGTCCCGGGGCCCGCGCGGCGAAAATTGCCTCGCCCCGATTCCGCGGCCCTGGTAGGCATGGCGTCATGGTCGACGATCACATGGGCCCGGCGCCCGAACTGCGCAACCTCCAGCCGGACGAGTGGGACAGCGCCTACGGGAACCTGTTGCGTGCCTTCGGCGGGCTGCCCGAGGCCGACGAGGAGCGCCGACTGTGGCGAGAACTCACCGAGTTCGGCCGTTTCCTGGCCGCCTGGGACGGTGACCGGTGCGTGGCGTCCGGGGGCGCCTTCTCCTTCCGGCTGACCGTGCCCGGCGGGGCTTCGGTGCCCGCCGCGGGCGTGACGATGGTGAGCGTGGCCGCCACCCACCGGCGTCGCGGGCTGCTGACCGCGATGATGCGCCGGCAGCTGGACGACATCCGGTCCTGGGGCGAGCCGCTGGCGGTGCTGACGGCGTCGGAGCCGGCGATCTACGGCCGGTTCGGCTACGGAGCGGCCACCTTCCAGCTGGACGCGGAGATCGACACCCTGCGCGCCGGCCTGTCGGTGCCGGACGGTACGGATGACGTACAACTGCGGTACGCGGATCCGGCCGAGGTGCTGGACGCGTGCGAGGCGGTCTACGCACAGCTGGTGCCGGGGCGTCCCGGGATGCCGGCACGGCGGCCCGGCTGGGAGAAGGTGGGGTTGCTGGACCCGGAGAGCGAGCGGGGCGGGGCGTCTCCGCTGCAGTGCGTGGTCGCCGAGCGCGACGGTGCGACGGTCGGGTACGCGCGGTTCCGGGTGAAGCCGTCCTGGGGGCCGGGCGGGCCCGAGGGCCAGGTGGCGCTGAGCGCCCTGGACGCGCTGGACCCGGCGGCGGGAGCGGCATTGTGGCGGTTCCTGTTCGACCTGGACCTGACGTCGTCGCTGCTGGTGCGGGGGCGGCCGGTGGACGACGCCTGGCAGTACCTGGTGAAGGACGTGCGGCGCTGCCGTCCGACGCTGCGGGACGCGCTGTACCTGCGTCCGGTCGAGGTGGGTGCGGCGCTCGCGGCGCGCACGTACCGCACGCCGGTGGACGTGGTGCTGGAGGTGGAGGACGCCTTCTGCCCGTGGAACGCGGGGCGGTGGCGGCTGAGCGGGGACGCCAAGGGGGCGGTCTGCGAGCCCACCCGGGACGCGGCCGATCTCGCCCTGTCGGTGCGGGAGCTGGGCGCCGCCTACCTGGGCGGGGTGAGCCTGGGCGCGCTGGCCGCGGCAGGGCGGGTGCGGGAGCTGCGGGACGGCGCGCTGGCCGAGGCGTCCGCGGCGTTCGGCAGTGACCCGGCGCCGTGGCTGTCGCACGGCTTCTGACCTGCGGCTCGGGTCAGGCTCGCTGGCAGCCGGGGCACCAGAAGAGGTTGCGGGCGGCGAGATCGGCGGTGCGGATCTCGCCCCCGCAGATGTGGCAGGGCAGGTTAGCCCGGCGGTAGACGTAGACCTCGCCGCCGTGGTCGTCGACGCGCGGCGGGCGGCCCATGGCCTCGGGGGTGTGCTCGGGGCGGACGGTGTCGATGCGGTTGTTGCGGACGCCCTCGCGCATCAGGATCACCAGGTCGTCCCAGATCGCGTCCCACTCGGCGCGGGTGAGGCCCTTGCCGGTCCGGTAGGGGTCGATGCCGTGCCGGAAGAGCACCTCGGCGCGGTAGACGTTGCCGACGCCCGCGACGACCTTCTGGTCCATGAGGAGCGCGGCGATCGTCGTGCGGCTGCGGCTGATCCTGCGCCAGGCCTGTTCGGGGTCGGCGTCGGGCCGGAGCGGGTCCGGGCCGAGCCGGTCGTGTATCGCCCGCTTCTCGGGCTCCGTGATCAGGGCGCAGGTGGTGGGACCGCGCAGGTCCACGTGGGCGGTGCCGCCGGCCAGGCGCAGTCGCACGGTGTCGGTGGGCGGCGGCGCCGGGGCGGGCCCGAAGGTGACCTTGCCGAACAGGCCGAGGTGGATGTGCACCCACTCCGGGTGCCCGGGGTCGCCGAAGCCCAGGAAGAGGTGCTTGCCGTGGGCGTCGGTGGTGCGCAGCGGGGTGCGGTCGAGGAGGGCCGCGGCGTCGCTGAACTTGCCCTGGGGGCTGGTGACGCGCAGGGAGGAGTCCGCCCGGAAGGCCCTGGCGTAGTCCTCGGCCAGCCGGTGGATGGTGTGTCCCTCGGGCACGGTCCCCCTCGCTCGATCCGCTGTCCGTGTCGGGTCGTTACTGCTGCGGGTGGTGCGCCGGGATCGGTGGGAGGTCGCCGGTGGTCTCGTAACCGGAGAGCATGTCGATCCGGCGGATGTGGCGTTCGTCACCGGAGAACGGGGTGTTGAGGAAGATCTCGACGAACTTCGTCGCCTCCTCCTGGCTGTGCATGCGCGCGCCGACGGCCACCACGTTGGCGTCGTTGTGCTCGCGTCCCAGGGCGGCGGTCTGCTCGCTCCACGCCAGGGCGGCCCGTACGCCCTTGACCTTGTTGGCGGCGATCTGCTCGCCGTTGCCGGAGCCGCCGATCACGATGCCGAGGGAGCCGGGGTCCGCGGCGGTCCGCTCCGCGGCGCGGAGACAGAACGGCGGGTAGTCGTCCTGGGCGTCGTAGATGTGCGGGCCGCAGTCGACGGGTTCGTGCCCCGCCTCCTTGAGCCACTCGACGAGGTGGTTCTTCAGTTCGTAGCCCGCATGGTCGGAGCCGAGATACACGCGCATGCGTCGAGTGTGACACGGCCGCTCCGGGGAGGCGGCGCGGGGTGGACGGTGTGAAAAGTGTGAGCCAATCCACAGGACCCCAGGAAAAGCTCGGGTAAAGATTGGAAATCAAAGGTTCCTGTGAAAGTACGCCTCCGTTTCACTGGTTCAGCTCGTACACCGCTCGTACGGGTACCGCTCAACCGGCGCAAAGGAAGACCCCCACATGACTTCGCAGCCGACCCTCACCAAGGCCGGTGACGGCCCCGAGGGCTCCGGAGGCCCGCCCCAGGGCTCCGGACTCCAGGCCGGTCTCAAGAACCGGCATCTGTCGATGATCGCCATCGGCGGTGTCATCGGCGCCGGACTCTTCGTCGGATCCAGCACCGGCATCGCCACCACCGGTCCCGGCATCCTCCTGTCGTACGCGCTCGTCGGCACGCTCGTGGTGCTGGTGATGCGGATGCTCGGCGAGATGTCCGCGGCGAACCCGACCTCCGGCTCCTTCTCCGCGCACGCCGACCGGGCCCTCGGACCCTGGGCCGGCTTCACCATCGGCTGGCTGTACTGGTTCTTCTGGGTCGTCGTGCTCGCCGTGGAGGCGACCGCGGGCGCCGCCATCCTCGAGGGGTGGATACCCGCCGTCCCGCAGTGGGGCTGGGCGCTCATCGTGATGGTGGTGCTCACCGCGACGAACCTGGCCTCCGTCGGCTCGTACGGCGAGTTCGAGTTCTGGTTCGCCGGCATCAAGGTCGTCGCCATCGGCGCGTTCATCGTCGTCGGCGGGCTGGCCGTCTTCGGTGTGCTGCCCGGCGTCGACAGCGAACAGGCGGGCCTGTCCAACCTGACCGGCCACGGCGGCTTCCTGCCCAACGGCGCGGGCGCCATCCTCACCGGCATCCTGCTCGTGGTGTTCTCCTTCATGGGCAGCGAGATCGCCACCCTGGCGGCCGGCGAGTCGGAGGACCCGCAGCGGGCCGTCACCAAGGCGACCAACAGCATCATCTGGCGGATCGGCGTCTTCTACCTCGGCTCGATCCTCGTCGTGGTCTGCCTGCTCCCCTGGGACAGCGAGGCCATCGCCGAGGACGGCTCGTACGTCGCCGCGCTGGACTCGCTGGGCATCGCGCACGCGGGTCAGATCATGAACTTCATCGTGCTGACGTCCGTGCTGTCCTGTCTCAACTCCGGGCTCTACACGGCGTCCCGGATGGCGTACTCGCTCGGCGAGCGCGGGGACGCGCCGAAGGCGTTCGCCCGGACCAGCCACCGGGGCGTGCCGCGCGCCGCGATCCTCGTGTCGGTCGTGTTCGGCTTCGTCGCGGTCTTCTTCAACTACAAGTTCCCCGACTCCGTCTTCCTCTTCCTGGTCAACTCCTCCGGCGCGGTCGCGCTGTTCGTGTGGCTGGTGATCTGCTTCTCGCAGCTGCGGATGCGGAAGATCATCCAGGCGGAGGCGCCGGAGAAGCTGGTCGTGCGGATGTGGCTGTACCCGTACCTGACCTGGCTGAGCATCGCCTTCATCGTGTTCGTGCTGATCTACATGCTCACCGACACCGAGCACGACGGCCGGTCCACGATGCTGC
Organism: Streptomyces sp. NPDC014764; assembly: GCF_043082785.1. Lineage (NCBI taxonomy): Bacteria > Bacillati > Actinomycetota > Actinomycetes > Kitasatosporales > Streptomycetaceae > Streptomyces > Streptomyces sp. NPDC014764. Next base: position 723,758 of record NZ_JBIBXY010000001.1, read on the forward strand.
TGACGATGCTGGTCGCTGCCGTGGTGCTGGCCGTCTCCCTGGTCCGGCACCGGATGGCCGGCCGGTCGGCGACCGCCGCCGCCCCGGAACGGGACGAGGCAGGGGTGAGCTGACCCGCACCCCCCGCACGCCGAAGGGCCCGGCGGACGCTCGCACAGCGTCCGCCGGGCCCTTCGGCGTGGGAGGGAGTCGTCAGCGCTTGTCGACGAGCTTCCAGGCGGTGGGCAGCAGACCCATGGCGAGCGCCGCCTTGAGCGCGTCACCGATGAGGAACGGGGTCAGGCCGGCCGCGATCGCGGCGGAGGCGGACATCCCGGTGGCCAGGGCCAGGTACGGCACGCCGACGGCGTAGATGACCGCCGAGCCGAGCAGCATCGTGCCGGCCGTGCGCCAGGCGGAGCGGTCGGCGCCGCGGCGGGCGAGCGCGCCCACGACGACGGACGCCAGCAGCATGCCGAGAATGTAGCCGAACGACGGCATGCCCATCCCGGACCTGCCCTCCGCGAACCACGGCACGCCCGCCATGCCCACCAGCGCGTACACCGCGAGCGAGGCGAAGCCGCGCCGGGCGCCGAGGGTGGTGCCGACGAGGAGCGCCGCGAAGGTCTGGCCGGTCACCGGCACCGGGGAGCCGGGCACGGGCACCGCGATCTGGGCGGCGAGACCGGTGAGCGCGGCGCCGCCGAGCACGAGGGCCGCGTCCCGGACACGGGAGGCGGGGACGAGGTCGGCGAGGACCTGTCCGGGCCGGGCGGAGGTGACGGTGGCGGTGCTCATGGGGACTCCCCGGGGTGAGGGCAAGTGGGAACACGGCGACGCTATACCGGCGCCCCCGCGCCGATCACCAGCAGCGCTCGACAAAGGCTCGATCAGGGACTTGGTGGGCTCCGGACAAAGGAAGGGGGCCACACCTCGTCAGAGGTGACACGGGTCACGGAGGTGACGTGGTGTCGCCGACACGCAGGGACACCGCGACGGCTGTAGGGATCCACCAACGCGGGCCGGTGCGGCCGGGCGGGCCGTCTCGCCCGTCGGTCACGGTCTGGGCAGTGGGCCGGGCCGTTTGCTAGCTTCGGGCCATGGTCGCCCAGTCCCGGAACTTCACCTCGCGTCGCCACGTCGATCTGCGACGCGTGGGCGCGGCTGCCTGTCGCCTCCTCTGACGAGGCGGACGGAGCGGATCCGGCGCGCCTCGACTCCCATACGACGGCGCAGTGTCGGACCCGTTCCCGAGGAAGTTCCCCATGCTTCGTACCGTGGCACCCCCGCCCCACTCCCCCGCCCGCCCGGCGCGTGCCGCCGACCCCGACCGGCGGCGCACCAGTGCCCGCACCGTGCTGCGGTGCGTGCTGGAGCACGGTCCGGTGGCGCGCAGCACCATCGCCCGGCTCACCGGTCTGTCGCCGGCCTCCGTGACCGACCACTGTGCCCGTCTGACGGAGCTCGGCCTGCTCCGGGAGGCCACGGCGCCACGCCGCTCGGGCGGGGTGGGGCGCCCGCATCTGCCGCTCGACCTGGACGGGTCGCGGCTGGTGGTCGGCGGGGTCCATGTGGCGGTGCCGTACACCACGGTGGCGCTGCTGGACCTGCGTGGCCGGGTGGTGGCCGAGCGGCGGCTGCCGCACCCGGACACCGAGCCGGTGCGGGTGCTGGAGCGGGCCGCCGACGCTCTCGCGGAGCTGCTGGAGCGGGTGCCGGAACGGCGGCCGCTCGGGGTCGGCTTCGCCTCCGGCGGCTGGGTGGACCGCGCGGCCGGCACGGTCGTCGACCATCCGCTGCTGGGCTGGCGGGAGGTCCCGGCGCGGGAGTCGCTGCGCGCCCGTACCGGGCTGCCGGTCCATGTGGACGGGCACGCACGGGCGTTGGCGGACGCGGAGCGCCTGTTCGGCCGGGCCGGCGGGAGCGCGCTGCACCTGTTCGCGGGGAACATCGTCGACGCGGCCTTCGCCACCCGTGACGAGGTGCACCACGGGCCGCGGTCCCAGGCGGGCGCGATCGCCCATCTCCCGCTGGCGGGCGGCACCGAGCGCTGCCCGTGCGGCCGGACCGGCTGTCTCCAGGCCGAGTTGAGCGAGCGCACCCTGTGCCGGCGGGCGCGGGAGGCGGGCGTCTGCGACGGGCGCAACCCGCTGCACGTGGTCGACGCGGCGGCGGCCGGGCATCCGGTGGCGACCCGGCTGCTGCGGGAGCGCGCCCGCATGGTGGGGCGCGCGGTCGGACTGCTGACGGACGTCCTCAACCCGGAGAGCGTCATCGTCACGGAGATCGGCGTCATCCACCGCCCGGACTGTCTCGCGGCGCTGCGCGGCGAACTGGACCCGGCGCGCGCGGCGACGGTGACGCCGACGAGTTTCCCGGAATCCGTGCTGGCCGTCGCGGGCGGAGCGGTCGCTCTCGACGTGCTCTACCGGGATCCGCTGAGCGCCTCACCAGAGCGCATTTAATTCAAAAACTCCGAATATTGACATCCCCCTTCGGGGACAAGGAACATGCTGGTCATGAGCTGTCGCACCCTCTGTTGCTGACACGTCGACGCGCGATCCACCGCGGCGTCCTCCTTTCTCGCGCACTTTCTTCTCACGGGCATTTCCGCCCGTGATTCCGCCTGCCTTTCCGTTCTGCGCACACGCTTGTGCGCATTTCCCCGTCCCCGGGAGCTCCCTCATGCCCGCACCACCGGTGGCCGGCCTCGACCGGCGTCTCTTCCTCACCACCCTGCTCGGCGTCACCGCCGCCGCTGCCGGACTGAGCGGCTGCGCGGAGGCCGGGGCCGCGGCCGACGAAGCCGCGCTGAAGGCCCCGCTGGCCGACGAGGTCCCGCCCGGCACCCGGCTGAAGATCTCCTCGTTCGAGAACTTCCAGCAGATCCAGCTGAAGCTCGCCGGCCTCGACGACCTGCCGTTCGAGGTGGCGGAGTGGCTGAACATCGGGGCCGGTCCTGACGTCATCAACGCCTTCCGCGCCAGGTCCCTGGACCTCGCCAACAACGCGGGGATCCCGCCCATCCAGGCCTACTACCAGGGCTTCGACGCCCGGATCGTCGCCGTCAACGTCACCCGCAAGCCCAACTACCTGTTCGCCACGAAGCCCGGCAGCGACATCCGCACGGTCGCCGACTTCAAGGGCAGGCGCCTGGCGTTCTCCCAGGGCCAGGCCCAGGGCGTGGTGCTGCTGCGCGCCCTCAAGGAGGCCGGCCTGGACCACGACGACGCCGAGCTGGTCCCGCTGACCAGCAACCAGTTCCTCACCGCCCTGCAGTCCGGGCAGGTGGACATCGCCCCGCTCGGCAACAGCCAGGCCCCGTCCTATCTGAAGCAGTACGGGCCGAAGGGCGCCCGCACCATCCCCACCGACGTGGTGGACCTGCTCAATCTGCTGTGGGCGCCGGCCGAGGTGCTCGCGGACCGGGCCAAGGCCGCCGCGGTCGCCGCGTACATCCCGTACTGGGCCAGGGGCGCGGTGTGGCAGTACGAGCACCCGGACGTGTGGAACCGGGAGTACTACGTCAAGACGCAGAACCTCACGCTCCCCCAGGCCGAGTCCATCACGGCCCTCGCCAACAAGCCTTACTTCCCGCCGCGCTGGGACGAGGCGATCGCGTGGGAGCAGGAGACCGCCGACCTGCTCGCGGAGGGCGGCTACGTGAAGAAGTTCAAGGTCGACGCCCTCTTCGACCGGCGCTTCGAGTCGCTCGCCGCGCGGGCCGTTCCCGCGGAGTACCGGAGGTGACCGCCGTGACCACGACCACGACCGCCCCCGCACCGCCCGCCGTCGTCGGGGAGGAGCACCAGGTACGGCGACGACGACGGCTCTCGCCCGGCAGACGGCTGCCCGCCACCCGTTTCACCGGTCCGCTGCTCGTGCTGGCGCTGTGGGCCGCCGCCTCCGCCGCCGGACAGCTGGACCCCGGCGCGGTCCCCGCGCCCTGGACCGTGGTGGAGACCGGGATCCGGCTGTGGACCGAGGGCACGCTGACCACCGACGTCCTCACCTCGCTGCGGCGGGCCGGGGCCGGCTTCGCGATCGGTCTGACGACGGGCATCGTGCTCGCCCTGGCCTCCGGTCTCAGCCGCGTCGGCGAGGCGCTGATCGACGGCAGCGTGCAGCTCAACCGCGCGGTGCCCACGCTGGGCCTGATCCCGCTGTTCATCCTCTGGCTGGGCATCGGCGAGACCTTCAAGATCGCGATCATCGCCATCGTCGTCTACATCCCGATCTACCTGAACACCCACGCCGCGCTGTCCGGCATCGACCACCGGTTCGTGGAGCTGGCCGAGGTGCAGGGGCTGTCCCGGTTCGACTTCGTCCGGCAGGTCGTCGTGCCGGGGGCGCTGCCCGGCTTCTTCGTCGGGCTGCGGCTCGGCGTCACCGGGTCCTGGCTGGGCCTGGTCGTCCTCGAGCAGATCAACGCCACCAGCGGACTCGGCTACATGATGTTCCAGGCGCAGAACTACGGCCAGACGGACGTCATCCTCGTCGGTCTCGTCGTCTACGGCCTCTTCGGCCTGGTCTCCGACACCGCCGTCCGCGCGATCGAACGGAGGGTGCTGTCATGGCGCCGCACACTGAGCAGCTGACCCGGCCGGCCGTGCGGCTGCGCGGCCTCACCCGGTCCTTCGAGGGGCGCACGGTGCTCGACGGCGTCGACCTGGACCTGCCCGCAGGGCAGTTCACCGCGCTGCTCGGGCACAGCGGCTCCGGCAAGAGCACCCTCCTCCGCGCGATCGCGGGCATCGACCACGGGGTGGCGGGCAGCGGCACGCTGACCGCGCCCGAGCGGGTGTCGGTGGTCTTCCAGGACTCCCGGCTGCTGCCCTGGCGCCGGGTCCTGCCCAACGTGCTCCTCGGGCTGGACGGCAAGGACGCCGAGGAGCGCGGCCGGACCGCGCTCGCCGAGGTCGGTCTCGGCGGCCGGGACCGCGCCTGGCCGAGCGAGCTGTCGGGCGGAGAGCAGCAGCGGGCCGCCCTGGCCCGGTCCCTGGTGCGGGAGCCGGAACTGCTGCTGGCGGACGAGCCGTTCGGAGCGCTGGACGCGCTGACCCGGATCAAGATGCACGCGCTGCTGCGGCAGCTGTGGGAGCGGCACCGGCCGTCGGTGCTGCTGGTCACGCACGACGTGGACGAGGCGATCGTCCTCGCGGACCGGGTGCTGGTGCTGGAGGACGGCCGCATCGGGCTCGACCTGACGGTCGACCGTGACGGCCCGCACGCCCACGGCGAGTACCGCACCCGGCTGCTGAAGGCGCTCGGCGTCACGGAGGACGCCCCGTGACCGCCCGCCCGCGCCGCCGCCCCTGAAGCACCCCGTCCTCACCACCCCCGCACCGCGAAGGGATCACCCATGCCCAGACAGCTCCATCTGAACGCCTTCCTCATGAACACCGGGCACCACGAGGCGTCGTGGCGGCTGCCCGAGAGCGATCCGTACGCCCACGTCGACCTGGACCACTACGTGCGCCTGGCGCGTATCGCCGAACGGGGCACTTTCGACTCGCTGTTCCTCGCCGACGGACCCCAGCTGTGGAACACGGTCGCCCAGCGTCCCGCCGGGGCGCTGGAGCCGCTCACCCTGCTCACCGCCCTGGCGACCGCGACCGAGCACATCGGGCTGATCGCGACGGCGTCCACGTCGTACAACTCGCCCTACAACCTGGCCCGCAAGTTCGCCTCGCTGGACGTCGTCAGCAAGGGGCGGGCCGGCTGGAACATCGTCACCACCGCCGGCGCCGAGGCGGCCCGCAACTTCGGTCTGGACGCCGAGCCCGCGCACGCCGAACGGTACGCGCGCGCCGCCGAGTTCCTGGACGTCGCGCGGCTGCTGTGGGACAGCTGGGAGGACGACACGGTCGTCGCCGACAAGGCGGCCGGGGTGTGGGGCGACGACGCGAAGATCCACCCGCCGCGCCACCGGGGGACGTACTTCCGGGTGGCGGGCGCACTCAACGTGCCGCGCACCCCGCAGGGGTATCCGCTGCTGGTGCAGGCCGGGTCGTCGGAGGACGGCAAGCGGTTCGCGGCGCGGTACGCGGAGGCCGTGTTCACCGCCCAGCAGACCCTGGCCGACGGCCAGTCCTTCTACGCCGACCTCAAGGCCCGTACGGCGGCGGCCGGCCGCGACCCGGACCACGTCAAAGTGCTGCCCGGCATCGTGCCCGTGGTCGGCTCCACCGAGGCGGAGGCGCGGCGTCTGGAGCAGGTGCTGGAGGAGCACATCGTGCACGAGCACGGCGTGCGCCGCCTGGAGGAGCTGCTGCGCCTCGCCCCGGGGACGCTCGACCTGGACGGCCCGCTGCCCGACGTCCTCCCCCCGGAGGACGAGATCCAGGGCGCCAAGAGCCGCTACACGCTGATCGTGGAGCTGGCGCGGCGCGAACGGCTCACCGTGCGGCAGCTGATCGGGCGGCTGGGCGGCGGGCGCGGGCATCTGACCTTCGCGGGCACGCCCGAGCAGGTCGCCGACACCATCGGCCGGTGGTTCGCCGAGGGCGCCGCCGACGGCTTCAACATCATGCCCGCCGTGCTGCCGTCCGGTCTGGAGACCTTCGTCGACCAGGTCGTCCCGATCCTGCGCGCCCGCGGCCTGTTCCGCGACGAGTACGGGCCCCGGCGGACCCTGCGCGAGCGCTACGGAGTGCCGCGCCCCGCCAACCAGCACGTCACCCCGCACGCCCCCGAGCCGGCTCCCGCGGCCGCGCTCGTCTGACCGCCCCCTGCAGAGAGGAACACCGCTCATGTCCGACCTCCGGATCACCAAGGTCACCGCGAACATCGGCGCCCGGGTCGCCGGCGTCGACCTTTCCCGCCCACTGGACGACGCCACCGTCACCGCGCTGCGGGACGCTCTGAACGAGCACAAGACGCTGCTCTTCGACGACGTCCGCCTCGACGACGCCGGGCAGCAGGCGTTCGTGCGGCACTTCGGCGAGATCACCGGCGCCCATCCGACCGTGCCCGCCGTCGACGGGGCGCCCAGTGTGCTGCCGGTCGACAGCGGGCGCGGGCGCGCGGCCAACAACTGGCACACGGACGTCACGTTCGTCCTCAACCCGCCGCAGGCGACCTCCCTGCGCAGCATCACGATCCCGCCGTACGGGGGCGAGACGCTGATCGCCAGCTCGGCCGCCGCCTACCGCGACCTGCCCGAACCGCTGCGCCGGCTGGCCGACACCCTGTGGGCCGAGCACACCAACGACTACGACTACGCCGTGCCGGAGGAGGCGGTCGACGAGGACGAGGCGGCGCGGCGCGCCCAGTTCACCTCCGTGAAGTACCGCACCGTCCACCCGGTGGTGCGGGTGCACCCCCTCACGGGTGAGCGCGGGCTGTTCATCGGGGGTTTCGCGCAGCGGATCGTGGGGCTGTCGAGGAGCGAGTCGCGCAAGGTGCTGGACCTGCTCCAGGCGTACGTCACCCGTCCGGAGAACGTGGTGCGCTGGCGCTGGGAGCCCAACCAGTTGGTGCTGTTCGACAACCGCATCACCCAGCACTACGCGATCGACAACTACGACGGTCTGCCCCGCCGCCTGCACCGGGTGACGGTCGCCGGTGACGTGCCGGTCGGCATCGACGGCAAGGAGTCGTATGCGATCGAGGGGGACGCCTCGCACTACACGAGCGTGGCGAGGGTACCGGCCGCCGCGTGACGATCACCCCGCAGTGAGCGGACTGTGACCCTCCGCTTGATGGGCGTCCACATGCTGGGCGGCCGCCCCGGGACCGCCGGGCGGCCGCCCAGACTGGGGGCGTTTTTGTCGTCTCCCCCCACATTGGACGAGCCGCGCCCATGCCCCTCACCACGGTCGAGACGCCCGCCGACAGCGACGGCGCCTCCCTCTCGCACGGCCTCAAACAGCGCCACCTGTCGATGATCGCCCTCGGCGGGGTGATCGGCGCCGGACTGTTCGTCGGCTCCGGCGCCGGCATCGCCGCCGCGGGCCCCTCCATCGTGATCGCCTACGCCCTCTCCGGCCTGCTGGTCATGCTGGTGATGCGGATGCTGGGCGAGATGTCGGCCGCGTATCCCTCCTCCGGGTCCTTCTCCTCGCACGCCGAGCGGGCCATCGGCCCCTGGGCCGGGTTCACCGCGGGCTGGGCGTTCTGGGTGCTGCTGTGCACCGCGGTCGGCCTGGAGGGCATCGGCGCCGCGCAGATCGTCCACGGCTGGCTGCCGGGCACGCCCGAGTGGGCGTGGGTGGCGCTGTTCATGGTCGTGTTCTGCGGGACCAATCTCGCGGCGGTGAAGAACTTCGGCGAGTTCGAGTTCTGGTTCGCCGCGCTGAAGGTCGGTGCGATCACCCTGTTCCTGGTGCTCGGCGTGCTGGCGCTCGCCGGCGTGCTGCCGGGCACCGACTCGCCGGGCGGCTCGAACCTCACTGAGCTGATGCCGAACGGCGGCGAGGGCCTGGTCATCGGCCTGCTCGCGTCCGTCTTCGCCTACGGCGGCCTGGAGACCGTGACCATCGCGGCCGCCGAGTCGCAGGACCCGGTGCGCGGCGTGGCGCGCGCGGTGCGCACCGCGATGTGGCGGATCGCCGTCTTCTACGTCGGCTCGATGGCGGTCATCGTCGCGCTCGTCCCCTGGGACTCCCCCGCGGTCGTGGAGAACGGCCCCTACGTCGCCGCCCTCGACCGGCTCGGCATCCCCGGCGCGGGCCAGCTGATGAACGTGGTCGTGCTGGTGGCGCTGCTGTCCGCGATGAACGCCAACATCTACGGCGCCTCCCGCATCGGCTACTCGCTGGTGGAGCGCGGCCAGGGCCCGAAGTGGCTGGGCCGGGTGTCGGGCGGGGTGCCGCGCGTCGCCGTGCTGGCGTCGTCCGTCTTCGGCTTCCTGTGCGTGCTGCTGAGCTACTGGCGGCCGGACGACGTCTTCGCCTGGCTGCTGAACATGATCGGCGCGGTGATCCTGGTCGTCTGGATCTTCATCGCCGTCTCCCAGCTGCGGCTGCGCCGCCGCCTGGAACGCGAGACGCCGGAGCGGCTGACCGTACGGATGTGGGCGTTCCCGTGGCTGACCTGGGTGGCGCTGGCCGGTATGGCGACGGTGTTCGTGCTCATGGCCCGCGAGCCGGACACCCGGGTGCAGCTGTACTCGACGGGTGCGATGACGCTGGCGCTGGCGGCGGCCGGCTACGCCTGGCAGCGGGCACGCGAGCGCCGCTGACACCCCGGACCTACCCGGAAGCCCCCGCGAGATCCCACTCGCGGGGGCTTCCGGTGTACGGCATTCCGGGTCATCGTTACGCAATGGCGACACCCAGAAGACGGACGCTGCTGTGCTCGACCTGCCGCGGCCCTCATCCTCACCGTCTGCTGAACCGGGAGGAGGAGGCTGCGGCCAAGCGACAGCTGGGGCTCCGGGCCGTGTACGACTTCTGGATCTGCGAGAACGTGGTGGACACGGACACCGGCGCACAGTGCCGCACACTGCGCCGGTGGGCCGCGACCAGACCGTTCCCCAAGCCGGTCAAGCTGCTCCCCCCTGACTGACGTCCGTCACAGGTTGCTGAAGTCGGGCCCCTTCGTACGGGTGCGCTTGATCTCGTAGAAGCCGGGGACCGAGGCGACCGCGAGGGTGCCGTCCCAGAGGCGGACTGCTTCCTCGCCCTGGGGGGCGGGGGTGACGACCGGGCCGAAGAAGGCGATCTCCTCGCCGCCGGGGCCGGGGACCGCGATCACCGGGGTGCCGACCTCCTGGCCGACCTTGTCGATGCCCTCCTTGTGGGAGGCGCGCAGCTGCGGCTCGTACGGCGTGGAGTCCCAGTGGTCCATGAGCGACTCGGGCAGGCCGACGTCCTTCAGGGCCGCCGCGACCGTCTCCTTGCCCGGCCCTTCGTCCTGGTTGTGGATGCGGGTGCCGAGCGCGGTGTAGAGGTCGCCGAGCACCTGCGGGCCGTGCTCCTCCTGCGCCGCGACGACCACGCGCACCGGGCCCCAGGCCTTCACCTCGAGCATCTCGCGGTACTCCGCGGGCAGCGTGTCCAGCTTGTCCTCGTTCAGGACGGCCAGGCTCATCAGGTGCCAGCGCACGTCCAGGTCCCGCTGCTTCTGCACCTCCAGCACCCACCGGGAGGTCATCCAGGCCCAGGGGCACAGCGGGTCGAACCAGAAGTCGACGGGCGTGGCGGGAGACTTGTCCGACATGTCGCTCCTCGTGAAGGCAGTGTTTCCCCGTGGCAACGCCGTGGCTCGCCCCGGCCATTCCCGGCTGACCCGCGTCAGGGGCGCATGGCAGGATCGGTCCTGTCCATCCCTGTCGACGACGCATGAGGAGTCCGCCCGTGCCCGGTGAGAACCTGACCCGTGACGAGGCCCGGGAGCGGGCAGCCCTGCTGTCCGTCGACGGGTACGAGGTGTCCCTGGACCTGAGGTCCGCGGTCGGCGAGCACGGCGGCGACGGCCCGCGCACCTTCCGGTCGGTCACCACCGTGCGGTTCCGCTGCGCCGAGCCGGGGGCGAGCAGCTTCGCCGACCTGATCGCGCCGGCCGTGACTGCGGTGTCGCTGAACGGCCGGGACCTCGACCCGGGCCAGGTCTTCGACGGCAGCCGCATCCTCCTGGAGGACCTGGCCGCCGAGAACGAGCTCGTGGTGGACGCGCAGTGCGCCTACTCCCGCACCGGCGAGGGCATGCACCGCTTCGTCGACCCCGAGGACGGCGAGGTGTACCTCTACACCCAGTACGAGCCGGCCGACGCCCGCCGGGTCTTCGCGAACTTCGAGCAGCCCGACCTCAAGGCCCCGTACCGCTTCGAGGTGCGGGCCCCCGAGGGCTGGACGGTGTGGAGCAACGGCTCGGGCGAACTCGCCGACGGCGTCTGGCGGTTCGCGGAGACCAAGCCGATCTCGACGTACATCACGTGTGTCGTCGCGGGTCCGTACCACTACGTCACCGACCGCTACGAGCGGGTCTTCGAGGACGGCACCCGGCTGGAGATCCCGCTGGGTGCGATGTGCCGCAAGGGCCTCGCCCCGCACTTCGACGCCGACGACGTCTTCCTGGTGACCAAGCAGGGCCTGGACTTCTTCCACGACCACTTCGACTACCCGTACCCGTTCGGGAAGTACGACCAGGCGTTCGTGCCGGAGTACAACCTCGGCGCGATGGAGAACCCGGGGATGGTGACCTTCCGCGAGGAGTTCATCTTCCGCGGCAAGGTGACGAGGGCCTCGTACGAGGGCCGGGCCAACGTGATCCTGCACGAGATGGCCCACATGTGGTTCGGCGACCTGGTCACCATGGAGTGGTGGGACGACCTGTGGCTGAAGGAGTCCTTCGCGGACTTCATGGGCGCCTTCTCCCTGGTCGGCGCGACCCGCTTCACCGACGGCTGGATCACCTTCGCCAACCGCCGCAAGGCGTGGGCCTACCGCGCGGACCAGCTGCCCTCCACGCACCCCATCACCGCCGACATCCGCGACCTGCAGGACGCCAAGCTCAACTTCGACGGCATCACCTACGCCAAGGGCGCCTCCGTGCTCAAGCAGCTCGTGGCGTACGTCGGGCAGGACGCGTTCCTGGAGGGCGCCCGCCGCTACTTCAAGCGCCACGCCTACGGCAACACGCGCCTCGGCGACCTGCTGTCCGTGCTGGAGGAGACGAGCGGGCGGGACATGGCCGCCTGGTCGCGGGCGTGGCTGGAGACGGCCGGGGTCAACTCCCTCACCCCGCAGGTGCTGCTGCGTGAGGACGGCACCGTGGACGAGCTGGCCGTCGTGCAGGAGGCCGCGGAGTCGCACCCCGAACTGCGTCCCCACCGGGTCGCGGTGGGCCTGTACCGGCGCACGGACTCGGGCACCCTGGAGCGGTACGCGCAGGCCGAGACGGACGTCGAGGGCCCGCGCACGGTCGTGGCGGAGCTGGCGGGCGCGGACGCGCCGGAGCTGGTGCTGGTCAACGACGACGACCTCACGTACTGCAAGACCCGCTTCGACGACACCTCCCTGGCCACGCTCCGGGAGGCCCTCGGCGACCTCACCGACCCGCTGGCCCGCGCGCTGTGCTGGTCCGCCTTGTGGAACATGACGCGCGACGCGCTGCTGCCGGCCCGGGACTTCATCGCCCTGGTGCTGCGGTTCGCGGGCCGGGAGACCGACATCGGCGTGCTGCAGATGCTGCACGCCTGGGCGGAGTCGGCGGCCGTGCACTACACCGCGCCGGAGCGGCGCGAGGAGGCGGGGCGACGGCTCGCCGAAGGCGCGGCGGAGCAGCTGCGCGCGGCCGGCGAGGGCAGCGAGCAGCAGCTGGCGTGGGCGCGGTTCGCCGCCCGCGTGGCGTGCACCGAGGCCGACTTCGAGCTGCTGGCGTCGCTGCTGGACGGCACGGTGACCCTGCCGGGGCTCGAGGTGGACCAGGAACTGCGCTGGGCGTTCCTGGAGCCGCTGGCCGCGCACGGCGCGGCCGACGAGAAGCGGCTGGACGAGGAGCTGGCGCGGGACGACACCGCGTCCGGCCGCCGTCACCACGTCCGCTGTCTGGCGGCCCGTCCGTCGGAGGCGGTCAAGGCGCAGTGCTGGGCGCAGGTCGTGGAGTCGGACGCGCTGTCCAACGCCCTGGTGGAGGCGACGATCGCGGGCTTCGCCCAGTCGTCCCAGCGGGAGCTGCTCGCGCCGTACGCGGAGAAGTACTTCGCGGTGATCGAGCGGGTGTGGACGGAGCGGTCGATCCAGATCGGCATGGACGTGGTCCGGGGCCTGTTCCCGTCCTACCAGGACTCGCAGGCCACGCTGGACGCGACGGACGCGTGGCTCGCTTCTCACGAGGACGCGGCGCCGGCGCTGCGGCGGCTGGTGCTGGAGGCGCGGGACGATCTGGCGCGTGCCCTGCGGGGGCAGGCGTGTGACGCGGCTGCGGGCTGACGGGGCCAGGGGGGCGTCAGCCCCCCTGCAACCACCGTTACCGAACGCGGGCATTCAGCCCGTAACCCCATCCCCTCACCCGAACGGACCAGCGGCTTTCGGTATCCGAACAGGCGTCCTTTAGTGCGGGCTTGTCCGGGTTCGTCGACGGGCGTGTAACAGGGGTTCGGAAGGCGGCCGGGGACGGGAAATTGCCGGTCATGAACCACAACACCCCTCTCTCCCCGCGCCCCTTGCACCACCTCGCCACCGGCACCGGACGCCGTGTGCTGACCCACACGCAACTGCGGGCACACGGCGTCTCCGCCGCGGAGGCCGGAGAGCAGTGCCGTCCCGGCGGGCCCTGGCAGCAGCTGCTGCCCGGTGTCGTCCTGCTCCACCCCGGACCGCCGACGAGCGAGGAGCGGCTGCACGCGGTGCTGCTGTACGCGGCCCGGGAGCGGACCGTGAGCGTGCCCGTGCAGCCGGGCCGGGACGAGCCGTCGGCCTCTCCCTACGGCGAGGCGATGATCACCGGCCTGGCCGCGCTGACCCTGCACGGCTTCACGTCCGCTCCCCCGCTGCCGTCGCAGGAGACGTTCGACGTGCTGGTGCCGCGCCTGCGCAGGCTGCGGTCGACGGGCTGCGCCCGGATCGTGCGGGCCGCCGCGCTGCCGGTCCCGGAGCAGGTCACGGGCCTGCCGGTGGCGCCGGTGCCGCGGGCGCTGGCCGACGCGGTGGCAGGTCTGAAGGACGCGGTCGTGGTGCGCCGGCTGCTGACGGAGGCGGTGCGCGGCGGGCACTGCGAACCGGCGGCGGTCGTACGGGAGCTGACGGCGGCGAAGCTGCTGCACCGCCCGTACGTGGTGGACGCGGTGGACTCCCTGCTGGCCGAGGGGCGGGCGCTCGCCGAGTCGCGGCTGTACCGGATGGTCCGCGAGTACGGCCTGCCGGACCCGTGCTGGAACGTGGATCTGCGTCTGCCCGGCGGCCCGCACCTGGGCGGCCTGGACGCGTACTGGCCGGAGCAGGCGGTGGCGGTGGAGCTGGACACCCGTGCGCCCCGGCCGGGCGGGCGGCCGGAGGACGACGCCGAGTGGGTGGAGCAGGCCCGCAAGCGCGAGCACCTGGAGCGTCTGGGCATCACGGTCGTGCACATCACCCCGCGCAAGCTGCGGGACGCGGCGGAGCAGCAGGCGGCGGTGGTCCGCACGGCCCTGATGGCGTCGGCGGACCGCGAGCCGGCCGCGTACGTCGTCGTGCTGCCCCGCTAGTGCGGCGGCCCGCCGCGCCGGGGAGGGGACGGCGGACCGCCGGGGACCGCGGTGTGCCCCGGCGGCCGCCCGCGGATCAGTCGCCGCAGTACTCCGCGTCGATCACCGCCTCGGTGTCCCCGCTCCAGTCGCCGTTGAAGTTGAACGCCAGGGAGTGGCGCCCGTCTCGGGTGGTGACGGCGTCGGAGGTGGACCCGTGGATGCCGCCGCCGTGGCCCCAGACGGTCACCCCGCAGCTGAGCTCGGTGCTCATCAGGCCCAGCCCGTAGCCGTGGGTGTCGTCCACCGTCACCGTGTCGGTCATCTTGTCCAGCTGCTTCTTCGGCAGCAGCCGGCCGGTGAGCAGAGCGCGGTAGAAGCGGTTGAGGTCCTCGGAGTCGGAGATCATCTCGCCCGCCGAGAAGGCCATCGACGGGTTGAGCCGGGTGACGTCGTGGACGGGTCCGCTGCCGTCCTCGGTGAGCTTGCCGTAGGCGCGGCTGCTGGGTCCGGGCACGCCGGTGCGGGTGCCGGGGACCGAGGTGCCGGCGAGGTGCAGCGGCGCGAGGACGCGGCGGCGGATCTCCTCGCCGTAGGGGCGGCCGGTGGCCTTCTCGATCACGAGGCCCGCCAGCACGTAGTTGGTGTTGGAGTAGTTCCACCCGGCGCCGGGCGCGAAGTCCGGCTCGTGGGCCGTCGCGATCCGCACCAGTTCCTCGGGCGCGAGGGTGTCGTAGCGGTGCCGGAGGAAGCCGTCCTTCAGGAAGTAGGTACGGCCGAAGTCCTCGTCGGCCGTGTAGTTGAAGATCCCGCTGGTGTGGTTGAGCAGCTGCCGCAGGGTGATCCGGGTGCCGTCGTGGCCGTTGCCGGTGACGAGGCCGGGCAGCCAGGAGTCGACGGTGTCGTCCAGCGACAGCCTGCCCTCGGCCTCCAGCTGGAGCAGCACCGTGGCCACGAAGGTCTTGGTGATGCTGCCGACCCGGTAGCGGTCGCGCGGGGAGCGCGGACGCTCCGTGCGCAGGTCACCCACCCCGGCGGTGGTCGTCCACACGCCGCGCCGGTCCTCCGCCCGCAGTGTCACGCCGGGAACCCCGCCCTGGACCGCGGCCCGCACGGTCCGGGCGGTCGCCTTGTGGTCGCCGGTGTCCCCGGTACGGTCCGCGCCGGGTCCCGCCGCGACCGCGGGGGCCGCGAGGGCCGCCGAGAGGGCCACCGCCACCGCTGCCACCGCCGTCGTCCGCATCCGCTTCCGCATGCTCGTGCCTCCCCTGTCCGTCGTGCCTGGTCGCGGGGAGGGACCGCGCCGAGGGGCGTCGGGGTTGCCGCGACTCGCGACGGTTGATCGGGTTTCGGCCGTTCCGCGCGCCCGCGTGGTCGTCACCTCGGGCCGGCTTCCAGGTGTCCCGACGCGGGGCGTTCGCGCCACAGCCGCAGGGCGGTGTCGACCAGGCGGATGCGGTCGAGGCGGGGGACGGCGTCGAGGGGCTGCCAGGCGGCGTGTTCGGTGGAGCCGCCGACCTCGTCGCGCAGCTCACCGCCGGTGACCCGGCCCTCGTAGAGCAGCCGCAGGCCGTGGTGGTCGGCCGGGCGGCGGAAGCGGCCGGGCAGGGTGCGGCGGCTGGAGTCGATCCCGAGGAGCCCGGTGACCTCGACGAGGTAGCCGGTCTCCTCCTCCAGTTCTCGACGCACGGTGTCGTAGGGGTCCTCGCCGTGTTCCATGCCGCCGCCCGGCAGCACCCACTCGGGGCGGCCGTCGTCGTCCCGCGCCTGTGCGAGCAGGAGCTGTCCTTCGCGCACCACCACGGCGTAGGCCGCCACCCTCAACGTCCGTCGCATCGCCGGACGGTAACCCGGACCGCCCGGGAGGCGCAGGGGAGTATTCGGGCGGGTCCGCACTGTGGACACCCACCCTGCATGAGCATGACGGACTTGTCCGCTTCCGGCGCGAACTCCCCTTACGTGTACCGGGGGTTTTCCCCACACCTCCACCGGCCTTCCGGTCAACCCTCGCCAAACATCAGCCCTTTACGCGAAGCTCATCGATCGTCCGGTAGTGCACTTCCGGACCCCCGCGACCAGGACCGATCACCCCTGGCCGCTCCCGATCGTTCGCTCCTTGCAAGGGATGCCGATGACCAACTCCCCGCAGCGCGCCCCCATATCGGGCACCAGACGCGCGGCCCGCATAGCCGTCGCCGCCGGTCTCGTCGCCGCGCTCTCCGCGGCCGGGCCGGTCCCGCTGGCCCTCGCGGCCGACAGCCCGGCCGCCGCCCCGGCCGACGCGGACGTCAAGTCCGCCCACGACAAGCTCGGCTCGCACGACGCGGAACTGCTCGCCGAGGCCAAGGCCGACGGCTCCAAGCACGTCACGATGATGATCGCGACCGCCCCCGGTAAGACCGCGCAGGTCACGGAGGAGATCGAGGCGCTCAAGGGCGCCTCGGTCGGCCGCTCGGACGACAAGCTCGGTTACGTCCGCGCCACCGTGCCCACCGGCAAGGCCGACGCGGCGATCGCCGCCGCCACCAAGCTCTCCTCCGTGCACGGCGTCGACCTGCGCGACGAGATCCCGCTCGACGACCCGACCCCGGCCGCCGACACCACGAAGGCCACCAAGGGCAAGGGCAAGAGCGCCAAGAGCTACCCGGCGCCCGACCGGAAGACGCCTGCGAAGAACCCGTACAACCCGTCCTTCGAGACGGGCGCCGTGGACTTCGTGAAGAAGAACCCCAAGGCGGACGGCCGCGGCGTCACCATCGGCATCCTCGACTCCGGCGTGGACCTCGGCCACCCGGCGCTGCAGAAGACCACCACCGGCGAGCGCAAGATCGTCGACTGGGTCACGGCGACCGACCCGATCGTGGACGGCGACCAGACCTGGCGCCCCATGGTCAACGCGGTCTCCGGCCCGACCTTCACCTACGGCGGCGCGACCTGGAAGGCCCCGCAGGGCAGCTACCAGATCAGCCTCTTCCGCGAGTCCTACACCGCGGGCGGCGACGCGGCCGGCGACGCCAACCGCGACGGCGACACCACCGACGTCTGGGGCGTGCTCTACGACCCGGCCAAGGGCACGGTCCGCGTCGACCTGAACAACAACCAGGACTTCTCGGACGACACCCCGATGAAGCCGTACAAGGACGGCTTCCAGATCGGCTACTTCGGCACCGACGACCCGAAGACCGACGTCGTCGAGCGCCAGCCGTTCGTCGTGGAGATCCGCAAGGACGTCCCGATGGACCCCTACGGCGGCGACTGGATCGGCCAGAAGGCCGACTTCGTCAACATCGGCGTCATCGAGGGCTCGCACGGCTCGCACGTGGCCGGCATCACCGCCGCCAACGGTCTGTTCGGCGGCAGGATGAACGGCGCCGCGCCCGGCGCCAAGTTGGTCTCCTCCCGCGCCTGCACCTGGTCCGGCGGCTGCACCAACGTCGCGCTCACCGAGGGCATGATCGACCTCGTCACCAAGCGCGGCGTCGACATCGTCAACATGTCCATCGGCGGCCTGCCCGCGCTGAACGACGGCAACAACGCCCGCGCCGAGCTGTACAACCGGCTGATCGACACCTACGGCGTCCAGCTGGTGATCTCCGCGGGCAACTCCGGCCCCGGCGCCAACACCATCGGCGACCCCGCCCTGGCCGACAAGGTCATCTCGGTCGGCGCGTCCGTCTCCAAGGAGACCTGGGCCGCCAACTACGGCTCGGAGGTGAAGACCAAGTACGCGATGATGCCGTTCTCCTCGCGCGGCCCGCGTGAGGACGGCGGCTTCACGCCGACCCTGACCGCGCCCGGCGCGGCGGTCAACACCATCCAGACCTGGCTGCCGGGCGCCCCGGTCGCCGAGGCGGGCTACTCCCTGCCGGCCGGCTACGGCATGCTCCAGGGCACCTCGATGGCCTCCCCGCAGGCCGCCGGCGCCTCCGCCCTGCTGCTGTCCGCCGCGAAGCAGCAGCGCATCGGCCTCACCCCGGCGACGCTGCGCACCGCCCTCACCTCCACCGCCAAGCACATCAAGGGTGTGCAGGCCTACGAGGAGGGCGCGGGCCTGATCGACGTCGTGGACGCCTGGAAGGCGATCCGCAAGGGCGCCACCGCGCACGAGTACACGGTGAAGGCGCCGGTCGACACCGCGATCGACCAGTTCCTGAAGACCCCCGGCTCCGGCACGGGTCTGTACGACCGTGAGGGCGGCCTGAAGGCCGGCCAGAAGAAGACGTACGACATCACGGTCACCCGTACGTCCGGCCCGGACCGCGCCGTGAGCCACAAGCTGGACCTGGCGAACAACGCGGACCGCACCTTCCGCATCGTCGGCGGCGACAAGGTCTCGCTGCCGCTGAACAAGCCGGTGACCGTCAAGGTCCAGGCCCAGTCCCGCACGGCCGGCATCAAGAGCGCGATCCTCGAGGTCGACGACCCGCGCACCGAGGGCGTGGACCGGCAGATCCTCACCACCGTGGTCGTCTCCACGCCGGTGAAGTACACCTACTCGGCGAAGGGCACGGTCCAGCGCAACAGCACGACCTCCTACTTCGTCACCGTGCCCGAGGGCGCGAAGACGCTGGAGGTCGCGATGAGCGGGCTGAAGGCGACGAGCCAGACCCGGTTCATCTCCATCCACCCGTACGGTGTGCCGGCCGACCCGACGTCGACGGTCAACTGCTACCCGAACTACAGCAACCCGGCGAACACCTGCCGCCCCGACGTGCGGTCGTACGCGGCCCCGCAGCCGGGCGTCTGGGAGATCGAGGTCGAGGCGCGCCGCACCTCGCCGCTGCTCGACAACCCGTACAAGCTGGACGTCGCGGTGCTCGGCGCGGCCTTCGACCCGGAGACCGTCACGGTGGCCGAGGCGAAGGTCGGCACCCCGGCCGCCGTCGAGTGGACGGTGACCAACGAGGCCGCCGCGATCGACGGCAAGCTGGT
This sequence comes from Streptomyces sp. NPDC014764, assembly GCF_043082785.1. Taxonomy (NCBI): domain Bacteria; kingdom Bacillati; phylum Actinomycetota; class Actinomycetes; order Kitasatosporales; family Streptomycetaceae; genus Streptomyces; species Streptomyces sp. NPDC014764. Next base: position 742,779 of record NZ_JBIBXY010000001.1, read on the forward strand.
CGGAGGTCCGCTCGGCTCGTCGAAGACGGCCCGCCCGTCGATCGCCACGGGTGACGTCCACACCACCACGGTCGAGGTGCCGGAGGGCGCCGCGTCGCTGGACGTGTCGATCGGCAACGTCTCCGACACCGCCGCCGACCTGGACCTGGCCGTGTACGACGAGGCCGGGAACCGGGTCGCGCAGTCCGCGGACGGCGACTCGGAGGAGTCCGTCTCCATCGCCTCCCCGAAGGCCGGCACGTACACCGTCGAGGTGGACGGCTACTCGGTCCCGGCCGGCACGACGGAGTACGACTACCTGGACGTGTTCTTCTCCGCCACGCTCGGCACCGTCACCGTCGACGAGTCCGCGCCGGTGAAGCTGGGCACGGGCGCCGAGGCCGCCGTCTCGGGCGAGGTCACCGTCGCCGCCGCCGCTCCCGAGGGGCGCGCGTTCTTCGGCCGCGTGCAGCTGGTGAACGCGCGTGACACGGTCGCGGGCATCGGCAACGTGGCGATCGAGAGGGTCGTCGAGTAGTCGCGTACCGCATCGGACAGGAGGGGCGGGCGTCCGTACGGGCGCCCGCCCCTCCGCCGTGTCGCGCCCCGCTCAGTCGCAGCTCGCGGCGCGCGAGGCGGGGAGAGCGGCGGCGATCCCGGCCCGGACGGGGGCGATCTCCGCCTCGCCGACGACCGTCCGGTCCGGGTGGGTGAGGCCGGGGGACAGGCCGACCAGCACCTGGTCGCCCAGGCGCAGCGGGACGTCCGCCGCGTCGTTCCGGACGAAGGTCACCGGCCCGTCGCCCTTGTAGTACCGGCTCGCCGCCAGGGTGACCCGCTGGACGCCGCCGGCGCCCGGCACCTCCTCCAGCGCCGTGACCCTGCCCTCGGCGACGAGGCGGGCGCACGCCAGGTAGCGGGGGCCGAAGGCGGCGGAGCCGGTGTCCTCCTTGGCGTCCGAGGCGAACCCAGGGCTCGCCGAGTCGGCCGAGGAGCCGCCCTGGGCCACGAGCCAGCCCATGCCGAGGACCAGGCCGGCCGCCGCGGCGGCGGCGAGTCCGCCGAGCGCGAGCTTCAGCGGCCGGTACCGGGACCGTCGCCCGAGCGGTGTGGCGGGCGTGGTCCGTGCGGGGCTCGGCCCGGCCGCCCCGGCGTCCTCGGCCGGCCGCTCCCCGGCCGGAGCGGCCTCTTCTCGCCCCGCCAGCGCGTCCCCGATCAGCGTGAGCTGTTCCCGGAGCACCGCGAGGTCCGCGAGGGCGGCGTCCCGTTCCGCGCGGAACGCGGCGTCCTCCCGCAGGCCTTCGGGGAGCTCCTCCCCGAACAGGGCCACCGCGAGGGCGTCCGCCGGATGCCGCTCCCCCGCGTCCGGCCCGGGCGCCTCGTGACGGAGGGTCTCGTGCCCGGCGTCCGCACGGGCCGGCTCTCGGTCGCCGTTGTTGTCGTGGGCGGTCACGTCACACCACCTCGTCCTCGTGCAGGCGGGCGCGCAGGGCCCGTACGGCTGTGTGCAGCCTGCTCTTGACCGTGCCCTCCGGGACGCCGAGCTGCTCGGCTATGGAGCGCACCGGCAGATCGGCGTAGAAGCGCAGCACGACGACCTGGCGCTGCGCGTCGGGCAGCCGGTCCAGGCCCCGGGCGACGGCCAGCGACAGCACGCTGCTCTCCTCCCCGGAGGGCGCCTCGGCGGGCCGCAGCGCGGCCAGCCGCTCCCCCAGCCGCTCCTGCCGCCGCTTCGCCCGGTGCCAGTCCATGGCGAGGTTGGAGGCGACGACCGCCGCCCACGCCGATACGTCCCGCGGCGCCTCCCTGCCGCTCGCGGCGCGTTCCAGCAGCCGCAGACGGACCTGCTGCACCCCGTCCGGCAGGTCCGCCTGCGGCACTCCCCCGAGTGCGAGCACCGCCCGCACCCGGCGTTCCTGCGCCACGTCCAGCGGGTCGTCGTCGGCGACGTACAGCCCGCGGCCGCGTCGGGTTCTTCCGCGCAGCACCGCTCACCCCCTCACGCTGTTTCCCCTACGACGCGGCGGGCGCCCGGAACGTTCGGACGGATCCGGAGGGCGCGCCGAGGCGTACGTCACACCTTCGTGTGGACGGGGTGGGCCTGGGCAGGGGTCCTTGCGGCCGACGGCCCCCGAGGGGGGAATTTCTGCAGCTCAGGGGGGTTGACGCCGAAGGTCCGCAACCGGCGCCCCCAGCCGGTTCGTCCCACTGTGCGGGCGGTCGTGGCAAAGAATTGGACAGCCGGGGCGTGGTCGGCCGCATGATGGAAGCGCCCCGTCCAGGCACATCAGGTACGCGAGAGACGCAGTAGGGAGTCGCCGTGAGGGTCGGAATCGTCGGAGCCACCGGTCAGGTGGGCACGGTCATGCGCAGGATCCTCAAGGAGCGGAACTTCCCGGTCACGGAGCTGCGCCTGTTCGCCTCGGCCCGTTCCGCGGGCACGGAGCTGGACGGCGTGACGGTGGAGGACGCCTCCACCGCCGACTACACCGGCCTGGACATCGTGCTGTTCTCCGCGGGCGGCGCGACCTCCAGGGCGCTGGCCGAGAAGGTCGCCTCGCAGGGCCCCGTGGTGATCGACAACTCGTCGGCCTGGCGCAAGGACCCCGAGGTCCCCCTCGTCGTCTCCGAGGTCAACCCGCACGCGATCGCGAACCGTCCCAAGGGCATCATCGCGAACCCGAACTGCACGACCATGGCCGCGATGCCGGTGCTGCGTCCGCTGCACGCGGAGGCGGGCCTGGAGGCGCTGGTCGTCGCCACGTACCAGGCGGTGTCCGGTTCCGGTCTCGCGGGCGTCGCGGAGCTGCACGGCCAGACGCAGAAGGTGATCGACGAGGCCGACAAGCTGACGCACGACGGCGCGGCGGCCGACTTCCCCGAGCCCGGCGTCTACAAGCGCCCCATCGCCTTCAACGTGCTGCCCTTCGCGGGCAACCTCGTCGACGACGGTCTGAACGAGACCGACGAGGAGCAGAAGCTGCGCAACGAGTCGCGCAAGATCCTGGACATCCCGGAGCTGAAGGTCTCGGGCACCTGCGTGCGCGTCCCGGTCTTCTCCGGCCACTCGCTCCAGATCAACGCCCGGTTCGCCCGCCCGATCAGCCCGGAGCGCGCGACCGAGCTGCTGTCCGAGGCGCCCGGCGTGGTCCTCACGGACATCCCGACCCCGCTGCAGGCCGCCGGCCAGGACCCGTCGTACGTCGGCCGCATCCGCAGCGACGAGACGGTGGAGAACGGCCTGGCGCTGTTCGTCTCCAACGACAACCTCCGCAAGGGCGCGGCCCTGAACGCGGTGCAGATCGCGGAGCTGGTGGCGCAGGAACTGAGCGCCTGACGCCGCAGACACGACCGAGGGGGCGGGCCCGACGTGGGCCCGCCCCCTGACGCGTTCGGAGCGTCTGGCGCCGGCGCAGGGCCACGTCGATCCCGGCCATGCGCTGCCGGGGGGGACGGCGCCGACCCGATGCGGCAGCCGGTCGGGAGGAGCACCTTGCCTACCCGCACCCCGACGTGGCGGACCGCCGGTCGGGAGCCGTCCGGACGGCTCCCGACACAGGGGTATCCCCATGCCTGCGGTTTCGTCATCGCCTGATGCCGATCTCGCGTGGAAGGATGGCGCAACCCACACATATCGAGGAGATGACCGCGTGCCTGGCACAAACCTGACCCGCGAAGAGGCGCAGCAGCGGGCGAAGCTGCTGACCGTTGACTCGTACGAGATCGATCTCGATCTCTCCGGCGCGCAGGAGGGGGGCACTTACCGGTCCGTGACCACGGTGCGCTTCGACGTCGCCGAGGACGGCGCGGAGTCCTTCATCGACCTGGTGGCCCCGACCGTCCACGAGATCACCCTGAACGGTGACGCGCTGGACCCCGCCGAGGCCTTCGCCGACTCCCGGATCACCCTGCCCGGCCTGCTGAAGGGCCGCAACGTGCTGCGGGTGAGCGCCGACTGCGCGTACACCAACACGGGTGAGGGCCTGCACCGCTTCGTCGACCCGGTGGACGACCAGGCGTACCTGTACACGCAGTTCGAGGTGCCGGACGCCCGCCGGGTCTTCGCCAGCTTCGAGCAGCCGGACCTCAAGGCGACGTTCCAGTTCACGGTGAAGGCGCCGGAGGGCTGGACGGTCATCTCCAACTCGCCCACGCCGGAGCCCAAGGACAACGTGTGGGCCTTCGCGCCCACCCCGCGTCTGTCGTCGTACGTCACGGCGCTGATCGCGGGCCCGTACCACTCGGTGCACAGCGTGTACGAGAAGGACGGCCGGTCGGTGCCGCTCGGCATCTACTGCCGGCCCTCGCTCGCCGAGTACCTCGACGCGGACGCCATCTTCGAGGTGACCAGGCAGGGCTTCGACTGGTTCCAGGAGAAGTTCGACTACGCCTACCCGTTCGAGAAGTACGACCAGCTGTTCGTGCCCGAGTTCAACGCGGGCGCGATGGAGAACGCGGGCGCGGTCACCATCCGGGACCAGTACGTCTTCCGCTCGAAGGTGACGGACGCGGCGTACGAGGTGCGTGCGGCCACGATCCTGCACGAGCTGGCGCACATGTGGTTCGGCGACCTGGTCACCATGGAGTGGTGGAACGACCTGTGGCTGAACGAGTCGTTCGCCACCTTCGCCGAGGCCGCCTGCCAGGCCGACGCGCCCGGCTCCAAGTGGCCGCACTCGTGGACGACGTTCGCGAACCAGATGAAGACCTGGGCCTACCGCCAGGACCAGCTGCCGTCCACGCACCCGATCATGGCGGACATCCGCGACCTGGACGACGTCCTGGTCAACTTCGACGGCATCACGTACGCCAAGGGCGCCTCGGTGCTGAAGCAGCTCGTCGCCTACGTCGGCGAGGACGAGTTCTTCCGGGGCGTGCAGGCGTACTTCAAGCGCCACGCGTACGGCAACACGCGCCTGTCCGACCTGCTGGGAGCCCTGGAGGAGACCTCCGGCCGCGATCTGAAGACCTGGTCGAAGAAGTGGCTGGAGACGGCCGGCATCAACGTCCTGCGTCCCGAGATCGAGACGGACGACGCGGGCGTCATCACCTCCTTCGCCGTCCGCCAGGAGGCCCCGGCGCTCCCCGTCGGTGCGAAGGGCGAGCCGACCCTGCGCCCGCACCGCATCGCGATCGGCCTGTACGACCTGGACGAGGCGACCGGCAAGCTGGTCCGCGGGGACAGGGTCGAGCTGGACGTGGACGGCGAGCTGACCGCCGTGCCGCAGCTCGCGGGCAAGCGCCGCCCGGCGGTGATCCTGCTCAACGACGACGACCTGTCGTACGCCAAGGTCCGCCTGGACGAGCAGTCCCTCGCCGTCGTCACCGGACACCTGGGCGACTTCGAGTCGTCGCTGCCGCGGGCGCTGTGCTGGGCCTCCGCCTGGGACATGACCCGCGACGCGGAGCTGCCCGTGCGGGACTACCTGTCGCTGGTGCTGTCGGGCGTCGGCAAGGAGTCCGACATCGGTGTCGTGCAGTCGCTGCACCGGCAGGTGAAGCTGGCCCTCGACCTGTACGCCGACCCGGCCGCCCGCGAGGCGCTGCTGACCCGCTGGACCGACGCCACGCTGGCCCACCTGCGGTCCGCCGAGCCGGGCAGCGACCACCAGCTGGCGTGGGCGCGCGCGTTCGCGGCGACCGCCCGCACCCCGGAGCAGCTGGACCTGCTGGAGGCGCTGCTGGCCGGCACGCAGACCCTGGAGGGCCTGGCCGTCGACACCGAGCTGCGCTGGACGTTCGTGCAGCGGCTGGCGGCGGTGGGCCGGTTCGACGAGGCGGAGATCACCGCCGAGTACGAGCTGGACAGGACTGCCGCGGGCGAGCGGCACGCGGCCACCGCGCGGGCGGCCCGCCCGACGGAGGAGGCCAAGGCGGAGGCGTGGGCCTCGGTCGTCGAGTCCGACAAGCTGCCGAACGCGGTCCAGGAGGCCGTCATCGCCGGCTTCGTGCAGACCGACCAGCGCGAGCTGCTGGCGCCGTACACGGACAAGTACTTCGAGGCGCTGGCGGACGTGTGGGCGTCCCGCTCGCACGAGATGGCCCAGCAGATCGCCGTCGGCCTCTACCCGGGCATCCAGGTCACCGGTGAGACTCTCGACAGGACGGACGCCTGGCTGGCCTCCGCCGAGCCGGGCGCGGCCCTGCGCCGCCTGGTCTCGGAGTCCCGCGCGGGCGTGGAACGCGCCCTGCGCGCGCAGGCGGCGGACGCGGCGGCGACGTCGGCGTAACGCCGTCCCGACACCGAGAAGGGGCGCCCGGCTTCCCGGCCGGGCGCCCCTTCCGTCATGTGGCGGGCCCGGACGGCACGCCCGCCCCGGCGGCCTCCCAGGCCGCCTCGACCATCCGGAAGATCTCGTCCACCGCGGTCTCCGGGTCGTCCGCCTCCCGGGCCAGCGCGAAGGCGTCCACGACGAACCGGGCGACGGCCCGGCACGCGGTGGCGCCGCCCGGCGCGCCCGGTTCCGCGGCGAGGGCGGCCGCCAGGGTCTCCGCGTGCCGCAGCCGCATGGAGCTCTCGTACTCCCGCAGGGCGGGTGAGGCGTCGATCATCCGCCACACGGGGGCGGCCTCGTCGGCCAGGCAGTGGCGCACCAGGGCGAGCGTCTCCTCGCGCAGCGCGGGCACGAGCGGTGCGCCGGGCGCGCGGTCGGTCACCGCGCGGGCGAGACGCCGCTCGAAGTCCGCGTCCCGCTCGAACACCAGGGCCTCCTTGGAGGCGAAGTGGGAGAAGACGGTGGTGACGGCCACGTCGGCCTCGGCAGCCACGTCCCGGATGCCCACCGCGTCGTACCCGCGCTCCAGGAAGAGCCGCAGGGCGGTGTCGGCGATCTTCTGACGTGTGGCGGCCTTCTTGCGCTCTCGACGTCCGGACGGCGGCTGCTCGGGCATGAGCCGAACGCTAGCAGATACAAAACCCTAACGACTTCAATAAACTAACCGTTAGTGTTACGGTCGGCGGCATGAAGAAAGTGAGCTACGCCGAGTTCGGCGGCCCCGACGTCCTTCACCTCATCGACGCGGACGAGCCCCACGCGGGCCCGGGAGAGATACGCATCGCCGTGCGCGCGGCCGGGGTGAACCCCGTCGACTGGAGGATCCGGGAGGGCCAGATGCGTCCCGCTCTCCCGGCGTCACTGCCCGCGGGCGTCGGGCTGGACGCGGCGGGGGTGGTGGACGAGGTCGGCGAGGGCGTCACGGATGTGGCGGTCGGTGACCGCGTCTTCGGCGAAGGGACCGACACCTACGCGGAGTTCGCGGTACTGCACGCCTGGGCCCGGATGCCCGAAGGCCTCTCCTTCGAGGAGGCGGCCGGCTATCCGTCCGTCATGGAGACGGCCCTGCGCATCCTGGGCGAGTGCGGTGTCCGCCCCGGACAGACGCTGCTGGTCAGCGGCGCGTCGGGCGGGGTCGGCTCGGCGGTGCTGCAGATCGCCAGGGACCGCGGCATCACGGTGGTCGGCACGGCCGGGGCGGCCAACCTGGAGTACCTGCGCAGCCTGGGCGCGCACGCCACGACGTACGTCGAGGGCTGGCCGGAGCGGGTGCGGGCGTTCACCTCGGTCGACGCGGCCCTCGACCTGGCCGGCGCGGGCGTCCTGCGCGAGCTCGTGGAGCTCACCGGGGACCCGGCCACGGTGATCTCCATCGCGGACCGCGCCGCCCCCGAGCTGGGCGTCCGCTTCTCCGGCGTCGCGGGCAGCGTCCCGGACGCCCTGAAGGAGACGGTCCGCCTACTCGAACAGGGCGCGCTCCACATCCCGGTGGAGAAGGCCTACTCCCTCGCGGAGGCGGCCGCCGCCCACGCCGACAGCCGGGCGGGGCACACGAGGGGGCGGCGGGTGATCGTGATCTGACCGCACGCGGTGCGGTGGGCCGGGCGGCGCTACACCAGCCCGCCCGGCCGCTTCAGGGCGTCCACGAACGCGGCGAACGCCGGGGCAGGCACGGTGAGGGTGCCGCGGGCCGGCGACTTGGAGTCGCGTATGGCTGTCCAGGCAGGGAGCGACGCGACTTCTACGCAGGCGTTGCCCTCCCCGCCCCCGGAGTAGGACGACTTCTTCCACACGTCGGGCGTCGTCACCACGAACCTCAGAGCTCCTTCGCAAGCCGATGGATGAACGCGCGCGAACGCCCGGGGTCGAGCGCCACCGCCTCCAGCCTACGGAAGAGCGTTCGGTAGCGGAGCAGTTGAGCGGCGGCGTCGACGAACACGGTCCCGTGCGGGCCGTCTCGCACGACGGTGTCCAGCGCACGCACGGGGCCGCCCGCGTACACGACGGCGCCGTCGGCCCCGCCGAAGCCGTCCACGTCGAAGGGGATGACCCGCACGGTGATGTGATCCGCCTCCGACAGGCCGGTGACGCGCAGCAGTTGAGCCCGCGCCTGTGCCCGGTCTCCGACCCGGATGCGCAGCGCCGCTTCATGAACGACCGCCTCGTACGGGACCGGGTCGGCCCGCTCGAGGACGATCCGTCGCCTCATACGGTGCTCCACCCACCGGTCGATCTCCTGCTTCGGCAGTTCGGGGTTGACGTATGAGAACAAGGCCCGCGCATAGTCTTCGGTCTGCAACAGGCCCGGTACACGCAGGAAGTCGACGTCCCACCTGAAGACGGAGTGATGTTCCAGCTCGGCCAGGTCGAGGAACGCCGTCGGCAGCCGCCCTCGGTACTCCTCCCACCAGCCAGGTGTCCGATCGGTGGCCATCGCGACGAGCGCTGCGATCACCTCGTCGTCCTCGCACGCGTAGTGAGCGACCATCCGCCGAAGCCGGTCCTCGCTCACACCCGCCACTCCGGACTCGATCTGGCTGATCTGCACGGAGTTGACCCCGAGAAGGGCGGCCGCCTCCGTCGCCCTGTACCCGGCGGCCTCCCGCAGCTTGCGAAGCTCGGCGCCGAGGCGCTGCTGACGTGCCGTGGGCTGCCGTCTCGGCGGCATCGCCTACCCCTTTCAACGGCCGTGACTGCGTGACTCGTTCGGGGCAGATTACGCGACCCGCTTGCTGCGGCATAAATTTATGACGTACTTTCGGTGACGTACCGATCACTCTATGCACCTGGCCGCGGAAGCGCACCGCCCCGTCCTGCCCTGACGGGCGGCAATGACACCGCCGCCTCCCTCCCCACCGACGCGAGGAGTCCGCATGCCCGAAACCGAACCGTGGGAGTACTCCCTCCACGTCCCGAACGACCCCAGAGCCGTGCCCGTGTGCCGCCGCACGCTCCGCCTCATCCTCACGGTGCACGGCCTGATCGGCCTGGTCGACGTCGCCGAACTCCTCGCGGCGGAACTGGTGTCCAACGCCGTGCGGCACACCAAGAGCCCCGCGGCACTACGCGTACGTTGGTCGCGCACGGGTGTCCTGCGGATCGGGGCCTGGGACGCCGACCCCTCACCCCCCGAGCCTCCCCGGCCCTTCACGCCGGACCCCGACCGCGAGGACGGACGAGGGCTGGCACTGGTGCGGGCCTGCGCCGACGTATGGGGCTGGCAGCCGCTCACCAGGGAAGGCAACCGGGGCAAGGTCGTGTGGTGCGAGCTGGGTTCGCACCACGAAGGTGTCGGCGCGATCGGATACTGACGTCCTGTCGCCTTGCAGGAGGAACCGTGTCGCACCCCCAGCCCCTCACCCCTGAGGACCGACTCGACGCCGCCAAACGGGAGTCGGAGATCCCCCGTATCGTCGCCGTCTGCGGATCGACCCGCTTCATGGCCGAGATGGCCGAGGCCGACCTGCGGGAGACCGCGGCCGGACGGATCGTCGTCAAGCCGGGGTGCGACCTGAAGTCGCCGCACAAGCTCTGGGCCGACCCCGGTGACGCCGAGGCGCTGAAGGTACGGCTCGACGCGCTGCACCGGGCGAAGATCCGGCTCGCCGACGAGGTGCTCGTGGTGGGCGACTACATCGGGGACAGCACGCGCGCCGAGATCGCCTACGCCCGCTCGCTGGGCAGGCCCGTGCGCTTCACGCACCCCGAGGCCGACCCCGAGGGGTGACCCCCGGCCCGGACCGGGGCCGTCGGCGCCGTGCGTCGCGGCAGCTGGCCCGCCACCGTCGCACCGAAGGCCAGGGCCATCCCCGCGAGCTGGAGAGCCGTCAGGCTCTCACTCAGGACCGCCCAGCCGAGCACCGCCGCCGTCAGCGGGGACAGCGGTCCGAGGAGCGTGGCCTGGGTCGCGGTGAGGCGGCCGATGCCGCGGAACCACAGGCAGTACGCGACCGCCGTGTTGACCAGGGCCAGGTAGGCGTACCCTCCGGCCGCGCCGGCGTCCAGGGCGGGCGGGGCGCCCTCCACCAGGAAGGCGAGCGGGGCGATCAGCAGGCCGCCCGCGGTCAGTTGCCAGCCGGTGAGGGCGAGAGGGCCGACGCCCTCGGGCCGGCCCCACTTCTGCGTCAGTACCGTGCCCGCGGACATCGACGCCGTGGCGGTGAACGCCGCCGTCACGCCCAGCGCGTCCAGCGCCCCCGCCGCCTTCAGCACCACCATGCTCACGCCGAGGGCGGCGACGCTCCCGGCCACGACGTCCCGGGGTGCGGGCCGCCGCCCCAGCAGCAGCGCGGACAGGCCCAGCACCAGCAGGGGGCCCACGGAACCGACGACCGCCGCCAACCCGCCCGGCAGGCGGTACGCGGAGAGGAACAGCAGTGGGAAGAACGCGCCGATGTTCAGCGCGCCGAGCACCGCCGCCTTCCACCACCAGGCGCCGCGCGGCAGCACCCGGGCGACCGCGAGGAGCAGCAGACCGGCGGGCAGGGCCCGGACCAGGGCCGTGAACAGGGGGCGCTCCGGCGGCAGGAACTCGGTGGTGACCACGTAGGTGGTGCCCCAGGAGACAGGAGCGAGAGCGGTGAGAGCCGCGACGGCGGCGCGACGGCGCGCGAGCATGGGCACCCCTTTCCAGAAGGTCGGCCACAAGTAGCTTAGCGCTAAGCTACTTGTTCGCAAGCTACTTTCTTGCGGGCAACCCGTGCTCCGCGGATACTCCCCGTCATGAGTGCACGCCCCGAGCCGCGCCACGCGGACCCCGTCGACGCGATCATCGAGCAGTGGGCCCGGGTGCGGCCCGACCTGGACACCGCCGGGATGGAGGTCTTCGGGCGGGTCTACCGGCTCGCGCGCGCCATGGGCGACCGTCACGAGCAGGTGTACGCGCCGTTCGGGATCTCCCGGGGCGAGTTCGACGTCCTCGCCACCCTGCGCCGTGCCGGGGAGCCGTACACCCTCTCACCCCGGCAGCTCTCGGCCACCCTGATGCTCACCACCGGCGGGATGACGGGCCGCCTCGACAAACTGGAGCGCGCGGGACTGCTGCGCCGCTCCCCCGACCCGCACGACCGGCGCGGGCTCCAGGTGACGCTGACCGAGGAAGGGCTGCGGCTGATCGACGAGGCGGTGGTCGCGGGCGTCGCCGAGCAGTCGCGGGCGCTGGCCGCCCTGAGCCCGGAGCGGGCGGCACTCCTCGCGGACCTGCTGCGCGACCTGCTGCTCGCCACCGAGCGCTAGACCCTTCCGTCCGGCCCACCCCGGCGTCGCGGGGTCGGGCCGGCAGAGGACGCACCGCGCCCCACAGCCGGCCTGATCCGAACGAAGGGCCACCCGGCCCACACGCGAACACGCCGAAGGGCGCCGGCGAGGTGCCGGCGCCCTTCGGGAAAGCGCGTGGTGCGGCCGCTCGTACGGACGCGAGCGGCTGCGGGTTCAGGCCTTGGCGTCCGCCTTGGTCCTGACGTTGGAGCTCGTCGGGTCCTTCTTCTGGTGGGACTTGTCGAGAGCCATCACCAGACCGGCGATGACCACGAAGAGCCCGATCGGGGCCAGGACGTAGAGACCCAGCGTCTCGATGACGCTCAGGCCCGTGCCGGGGTCGTCGCCGTCGTCGCGGGTCAGGGCGAGCGCGGGGGACGACATGAGCAGCATCATCAGCGTCGTACCGGCTGCCAGGGCGCCGGCGCGCAGGGCGTTCTTCTTGTCCACGGTCCCCAAAGTATCGAACGCCGTCGGGGGCCGCGCGCCCGGGGTGCCGTACGGGCGCGCGGGCCGGTCAGCCGCCGGGCGGGGCGTCGGCACGGAGCACGTCGACCAGGGCCCGCAGCCGGGGGGACGCGGCCAGGTCCTCCAGGGTCACCGGGCGTCCCTCCGCGTCGGCGACGGGCAGCCGCCAGTTCGGGTACTGGTCCCAGGTGCCGGGCAGATTCTGCGGACGCCGGTCCCCGACGCCGTCCGGCAGCCACACGCCGACCATGCGGGCAGGGGTGCGCAGCAGATAGCGGTACACCGCCTGGATCCCGGCCTCCTCACGGGAGGCGTCGGAGCCGCCTCCGGCCGTCGCGGGCAGCAGCCCCAGGTCCGCCAGCCGCTCCAGCCACTCCCCCACGTCCGCCGCGGCCTCCGCCCGCTCCTCGGCGAGCGGCCGGGTCAGCAGGCCCAGCCGGTCGCGCAGCTCCACGTGCTCGCCGGTGAGGCGGGCCGCGGTGGACGGCAGGTCGTGGGTGGTGGCAGTGGCCAGGCAGTCGGCGCGCCAGCGCTCCGGCGGCAGCGGGCGGCGGTCGCCCTCCCAGTCCCGCTCGAACCACAGCACCGACGTGCCGTACACCCCTCGGTCGCGCAGCGCCTCGCGCACGCCGGGCTCGACCGTCCCGAGGTCCTCGCCGATCACCAGGGACCCTGCGCGGGACGCCTCCAGGACGAGCACGGCGAGCATGGCCTCGGCGTCGTAGCGGACGTACGTCCCCTCCGTGGGCGGGCGGCCCTCGGGCACCCACCAGAGCCGGAACAGGCCCATCACATGGTCGATGCGCAGGGCGCCCGCGTACCGGAAGAGGCCCCGCAGCAGGTCGCGGAAGGGCGCGTACCCGCTCTCGGCGAGGCGGTCGGGGCGCCAGGGCGGCAGTCCCCAGTCCTGGCCGCGCGCGTTGAACGCGTCCGGGGGCGCGCCGACGGACATGCCGGGCGCGAAGTGGTCCTGCTGCGCCCAGGCGTCCGCGCCGGTGGGATGCACGCCGACCGCCAGGTCGTGCACGATTCCGACGCCCATCCCGGCCTCCCGCGCGGCCCGCTGGGCGGCCGTGAGCTGGGCGTCGGTGAGCCAGACGAGCCAGGAGTGGAAGTCGACGCGGTCCCGCAGCTCCTCGCGGGCGCGGGCGGTCTCCGCCGAGCGGGGGTCGCGCAGTGCGGCGGGCCAGCGGCGCCAGTCGGGACCGTGCGCCTCGGCGAGCGCGTACCAGGTGGCGTGGTCCTCCAGGGCCTGGCCCTGCTCGGCGCGGAAGGCGCGCAGGGCGGCGGCGCGGCCGGGGCCGGGCGGGACCGTCCGCACCAGTTCGAGGGCCTCCCGCTTGGCCTCCCAGACGGCGTCCCGGTCGATCAGCTCGCCCTTGCCGAGCACCGCCTCGCGCAGCCGCGCCGCCCGCTCCAGCAGGGCGTGCAGCCGCTCGCGGTCCTCGACGTACGCGAACTCGGGCACGGCCTCGACCCGCAGGTGCACGGGGTCGGGGAAGCGGCGCGAGGAGGGACGGTACGGGGAGGGGTCGGTCGGGGGTCCGGGCACGGCCGCGTGCAGCGGGTTCACCTGCACGAACCCGGCGCCCAGCGCGCGCCCGGCCCACCCGGCCAGCTCACCGAGGTCGGCGAGGTCGCCCATGCCCCAGGAGCGGCGGGAGAGCAGCGAGTACAGCTGCACCAGCAGCCCGTACGAGCGGCTCTCGACCGCGGGCAGCCGGGGCGGCGCGACGATCAGGTGGGAGCGGGCCGTGCGGCCGTCGGGGGCGGTGGCGGTCAGCAGGTGCACGCCGGGCGGGAGGTCCTCGGCCGACGCGCGGGTGCCGCCGTCCTCGGTGCGGATCTCCAGCCGGGTGCCCTCGGGCAGTGCGGCGAGCGCCTCGGGCGGGCGGGCGCCCCGGCCGACGACGGTGGGCGGCAGCAGCCGCTCGGCGATCTCCTGTTCGCGCACGGCCAGGGCGGCGCGGGCGGCCTCCTCGGTGGACGCGTCGACGCCGAGGGCGGCCAGGGCGCGGGTGACGGCGGCGGCCGAGGCCGGGACCGTCGTGTCCGGTGAGGGGCTGTAGGAGGTGGCGACACCGTGCAGCGCGGCGAGCCGGGACAGCGCCTCGGAGGGGGTCCCGTCCGGCCGTGGCCCGGTCACGCTAGGGCTCCGGGCGGTACTGGGCCGGGAAGGAGTCGAGTCCCGCGGAGTCCGAGGAGTCGGAGAAGATGTCGGACTCGCTGGTCAGCGGGGTGGCGTCGGCGAGCGGCGGTTCGCTGGTGAGGGGTTCCGCGTCGGGCAGCGGGGGTTCGCTGGTCAGGGGCGCCTCGGCGCCGGTGCCCTCGGCGCCGAGGAAGCAGTCGTGCGGGTCGCAGCCGGAGTGCTCCGCCTCGGAAGCGGAGGGATCCGCCACGGGTTTGGACAGGACCGGGGGAAAGACGTATGCCGCTGTAGCCACCAAGGGCCTCCTCGTCGAGCCGGACGTGCGGGTCATCTCGCAGCCCTACCCAGTGGACGCGAGCGCAGACGCACAAAGTCGTTCAACGTGAACCTGGTCACATTCTCTTCCCCTACTCTCACTCCACAGGGGGACAAATGCGCCACAACACCCCCTCTGATTGACACGTTCACTCCAGGAGTGGTGGGCTCTGGGCGTCTCGGTAACGGAATGGACACGGCCGCCGGTCGTAGGCCGGCCGGTCCCGGGGGATCAGGAGGGGCCTCGTGCAGCTGTGGCGTGGCAGAACGGCGTCCGCGCGGAGGACCGCACTCGCACTCGCCGTGCTCGCCGGATCCCTGGCCGTCGCGCCCGCCGCCACGGCCCTGCCCGCACCCGATCCGGCCCGGTCGCCCGCCGCCGACCCGGCCGACACGGGCGTCCCCGCGGTCTGGCCGCGCCCGCACTCCCTGCGCGCGAACGGCGCCCCGGTCCGCGTGACCGAGGAGGTCGCCCTGGCCGTCTCGCGGAACGCGGATCCCTACGCCGTGGAGGCGCTGAAGAGCGTCCTGCGGGAAGCCGGCGCGCTCCGGTTCACCGACCCCGGCGCACCGGTGCCCGAGGGGGCGCTCGTAGTGCGCGCGGGCGGCGAACGCGCCTCTGCCGACCCCCGTCACGCCCTCCCGGCGGGCGGCTACACCCTCACCTCCGGCGACGGCTCCGTGACCCTGACCGGGGCGGACGGCGAGGGCCTCTTCCACGCCGTGCAGACGCTGCGCCGCCTGGTGCGCCCGGACGCCACGCTCGCCGCCGCCGTCGTGCGGGACTGGCCCGCCACCGCCGTGCGCGGCATCACCGAGGGCTTCTACGGCACACCCTGGACGCACCGGCAGCGGCTCGGCCAGCTCGACTTCATGGGCCGCGCCAAGCTGAACCGCTACCTGTACGCGCCCGGCGACGACCTGTACCGGCAGGCCCGCTGGCGCGAGCCCTACCCGTCCGAGCGGCGCGCGGAGTTCCGCGAACTGGCCGAGCGGGCCGCCCGCAACCACGTCACCCTCGGCTGGGCCGTCGCGCCCGGACAGGCGATGTGCCTCTCCTCCGACGACGACCTGCGTGCGCTGACCCGCAAGCTGGACGCGATGTGGGCGCTGGGCTTCCGCGCCTTCCAGGTGCAGTTCCAGGACGTCAGCTACAGCGAGTGGCACTGCGGGGCGGACGCCGAACGGTTCGGGTCCGGACCCGAGGCGGCCGCCCGCGCCCAGGCGCACGTGGCCAACGCGGTCGCCCGGCACCTGGAGCGGCGCCACCCGGACGCGCCCGCGCTGTCCCTGATGCCCACCGAGTACTACGAGGACGGCTCGACCGCGTACCGGCGGGCGCTCGCGCGGGAGCTGGACGACGGCGTCGAGGTGGCGTGGACCGGCGTCGGCGTGGTGCCCCGCACGATCACGGGCCGTCAGCTCTCCGAGGCCCGCGAGGTGTTCGCGCACCCGCTGGTGACGATGGACAACTACCCGGTCAACGACTACGCCCCCGGACGGCTCTTCCTCGGTCCCTACCAGGGCCGGGAGCCCGCCGTGGCCGCCGGGTCGGCCGCGCTGCTCGCCAACGCGATGGAACAGCCCGAGGCGTCGCGCATCCCCCTCTTCACGGCCGCCGACTTCGCCTGGAACCCGCGCGAGTACCGCCCCCAGGAGTCGTGGCGGGCGGCGATCACCGACCTGGCCGGCGGCGACGCCCGGCGCGAGAAGGCGCTGACCGCCCTCGCCCGCAACACCGCCTCCTCCGTGCTGGGCGGCGCGGACGCGGCGTACCTGCGGCCGCTGATCGAGGAGTTCTGGCGCACCCGGCCCGCCGCGCGCGGCGAGGGCGACACGACGGCCGCCGGGCGGCTGTGTGCCGCCTTCACCGAGCTGCGCGAGCTGCCCGGCCGGCTGTCCGGCACCTCCCTCTCCGACGAGATCACCCCCTGGACCGGGCACCTCGCCCGCTACGGCGAGGCGGGCACGGCCGCGCTGGACATGCTGCGCGCCCAGCAGACGGGCGACGCTGGGGACGCCTGGACCGCGTACCGGCGGCTGGAGGCGCTGCGCACGGAACTGGAGTCGGCGCGGGTCACGGCCGCCGAGGACGTGCTTGGCCCGTTCCTGAACCGGGCGCGCACCGCGTACCGGAGCTGGGCGGGCGTCGCCCAGGCGCCCGGCGGGAGTGACGGCGGCACGCTGCGGCTGGAGGGCGCCCGGGTGCTGGACACCGTGACCGTGCTGGCCGAACCGGGCACCACCGGCTCCGTCGAGGTGCGTACGGAGGACGGGTCCTGGCGGCGGATCGGTGCGCTGGCCGCGGCCGGTGCCACCGAACTGCGCGCCGGTGAGCGGCCGGTGGACGCAGTGCGGGTCGTGGACGCGGACCCGGAGCGGGTGCGGCACGTGGTGCCGTGGTTCGCCGACGTGCCGGACGCCGTGGTGGAACTGCCCGGCGACCGCGCCGACGCCGACATCGGCCGCACCCGCACGGTGACGGTCACCCTCGGCTCGGCCCGCCCCGAGGACGTGCGGGACCGGCTGACCGTGGACGCGCCCGAGGGCGTCGACGTGCGGGTCCCGAAGGAGCCGCTGTCCGTGCCGCGCGGAACGGAGGTGCGGGTGCCGGTCGAGGTGACCGTGCGGCCGGGCACGCCCACCCGGTCCTACGACGTCCGCCTCGGCTTCGGCGGCGCGGCCCGCACGCTGACCGTGGACGCGGTGCCGCCCGTCGGCGGCCCCGACGTGGCCCGTACCGGCCGCGCGGAGTCCTCGGCCGACGAGACGCCCGACTTCCCGGCGTCGGCGGCCAACGACGGGGATTCCGGCACCCGCTGGTCGTCGCCGGCCGAGGACGACGCGTGGTGGCAGGTGGAGCTGGACCGCCCGGTGCGGCTCGGCAAGGTCGACCTGCGCTGGCAGGAAGCGCACGCCTCGGCGTACCGCGTGGAGGTCTCCCGGGACGGCCGCGCCTGGCGCACGGCCGCGGAGGTCCGCGACAGCCGCGGCGGCCACGAGACGGTCCGCATGGACGAGCCGGACGTCCGCCACATCCGCGTCCAGGGCGAGGAGCGGGCCACGCGGTACGGGTACTCGCTGTGGTCGGTGGAGGCGTACGCGGTCGCGGACTGAGCGCGCGGGAGCCGGGGCGGGTGCGCCCCGGCTCCCTTTTCACTTCCGTCTGACCGTCGATTCTTCACGACCAACTATTCACTCAGTACATGTACTCAGTACATACTGAGCCCATGAGCACCCGTCACATCCTGCTGGGCCTGCTGGCCACGGGACCGAGCCACGGCTACGACCTGAAGCGGCGTCACGACGAACGCTTCCCGCAAGCCCGCCCGCTGGCCTACGGGCAGGTCTACACGACGCTCCAGCGTCTGGTCCGGGACGGTCTCGCCGAGGTCGAGGGCACCGACTCGGACGGCGGCCCGGAGCGGACCGTGTACCACGTCACGGAGGCGGGGGCGCGCGAACTGTCCGGCTGGGCGGCGGAGATCGCGCCGCCCGCGCCGTTCGTGACGAACGAGATCTTCGCGAAGGTCGTCGTGGCCATCCTGTCCGGCGGCGACCCGGCCGCGTACCTGCGGGCCCAGCGCGCCGCCCACATGCGGCGCATGCGCGAACTGACCACCGTGAAGTCGGACCCGGGCGCCGACCTGGCCACCGTGCTCTCGGCGGACTTCGCCCTCAACCACCTGGACGCCGACCTCCGCTGGATGACCACCACGGCGGCCCGGCTCACCACCCTGACCGCGGAGGTCGACGCAGCATGAAGAACACAGGCACGCCCGGGCCGCTCCTCGCGGCCCACGACCTGGTGAAGGCGCACGGCGCGACACCCGCGCTGCGCGGCGCGTCGCTGAGCCTGGGCGCCGGCGAGATCCTCGCGGTCACCGGCGCGAGCGGCAGCGGCAAGTCGACCCTGCTGCACTGCATGGCCGGCATCGTCCGCCCGCACGAGGGCTCGGTGACGTACGACGGGCAGCGGCTCGACCGGTTGCCGGAGAAACGGCTGAGCGAGCTGCGCCGCACCGGCTTCGGCGTGGTCTTCCAGTTCGGACAGCTCATCCCGGAACTCACGGCGCTGGACAACGTGGCGCTGCCCCTGTTGCTGGCCGGTACCTCCCGGCCGCGCGCCCACCAGCAGGCCCGTGACTGGCTGGAGCGGTTCGGGGCGCACGACCTGGCGGCCCTGCGGCCCGGACGGATGAGCGGCGGCCAGGCCCAGCGGACCGCCCTCGCGCGAGCGCTGGTGACCGGTCCGAAGGTGGTGTTCGCCGACGAGCCGACCGGGGCGCTGGACTCCCTGGCGGCCGAGCAGGTGATGACGGCGCTGGCGCACACGGCGCGCGAGGCGGGCACCGCGGTCCTGCTGGTCACGCACGACGCCAGGACCGCCGCGTACGCGGACCGGGAGGTGTCCCTGCTCGACGGCGTGGTCGTGGCGGAGGACCCCGCGCTGGAGGTGACCCCGTGACCGCGGACCTGCGACTGGCCTGGCACCTGGTGCGCGGCTCCGACCGGCACGAGTGGTGGCGGATCGCACTGACCGGCGTCGGGGCGCTGCTCGCCGCCGCGCTCGCGCAGGGCGCGGCGGTACTGGCGTCGGTGCGCGGGCACCACGACTTCCCCGTCGCGCACGGGCTGCTGGACGACCCCGGGGAGCGGTCGGGCGTGATCGCCGCGCTGTTGCTCCTGCTGATCCCCGTGCTCGGGTTCGTCGGGCAGAGCGCCCGGCTCGGCGCGGTCCACCGGGACCGGCGGCTGGCGGGGCTGCGGCTGGCGGGCGCCACGCCGTGGCAGGTGCGGCGGATCGCGGCGGCGGAGACCGGCCTGGCCTGTCTGGCCGGGTCGGCGGCGGCCGGCCTGCTCGCGGCCGTGGTGGTGGCCCGCATGGACGGGCACACCTCGGCGTGGACGTGGGCGGGGGTCGCGGCCGTCGTGCTGGGGATGCCCGTGCTGGGCGCGCTGACCGCCGTACTCGTCCTGCGCCGGGTGGTGGCCTCGCCGCTCGGCACGGTCCGCCGGGTACGGGCGGCCACACGCCCCAAGCCTGCTGCGTTCGGGCTGGTGGCGCTGTTCCTGATCGTCCTGTTCCTGTCGTACGTGGGCCTGGACGCGGGGCGGGGCGGCTTCTCCGCCGCGCCCGCGCTCATCGTCTGCGTCCTCGCCCTGACCGGGGCGGGCGCCGTGTGGCTGGTGGGCGCTTCGGCGCGGTTCACCGGCCGGCTGCTGGCCGCCCGTACGGGGAGCCCGGCGGTCCTCATCGCGGCGGAACGCCTGCGCGACGACCCGTGGGCGGCGGCCCGTACGCACACGGTGGTGCTGCTGGTGACGGTGGCGGGCACGGCCTACACCGGGATCCGGCGGACCCTGCTGGAGGCACTGGGCTCCGGCGGGAGCATGGCGGAGGACCTGGAGTTCTACACCACCGGGATCGACCTGACGGCCGCGGCCATCGGCGTCGGCCTCGTGATCACCCTGGCGGGGCTGGCCGTCGGCACGGCCGAGTCCGTCGCCACCCGCCGCCGTACCCTCGCGGCGCAGGCCGCGGCGGGCGTGCCGCGCGCGGTCCTCGGCCGGGCGCTGCTGCTGGAGACCGCCCTGCCGCTGGCTCCGGGCATGCTGCTCGCGGGCGTCGGCGGCGGCGCGATCGGTCTCCGGTACGCCGCGCTCGCCGAAGGGGGCGGCTGGTCGGCGTCCTGGACGCTCCTGCTGGTGCCGGCCGCCGTCTACACGGCGTCCCTCCTGGCGGCCGCCACCGCCCTCCCGCTGCTGCACCGCACGGTGCGGCCGTCGGAGCTGCGGTACGCCTGACCGGCGACGATCGCCCGGTCCGGGAGGGGCGGGGGGCTTTCCGGGCCGGGGCGGGGCGTAGCGACCGGGACGAGGCGACTCCGGACCGCGCTGCGGCTCCGCTCGTCCCGCCCGGCGTGCGGGCACTCCGGCGCCGGTCGGTCGTCGGCAGGGATTCCGTGCGGGTGTCACTGCGCCTGTACCCGCGCCGAGCCGGACCGGAAGGCCGGACGCCGGACGCGGGGCCCGCAGCGCGGCGCACGCCTCTCACAGCCGGGCGGAAGCGCCGCACGGGTGGCGGGAGCGACCCGCCGGCGCAGGCGGAGTCGCCGGCTGCCGCCCGCCGTCGGGCGACCGCCGGGCGGAGAGCGACGACGCCCCGGCGTCAGCCCTCACTCGTGGACGCCCGCCGTCAGGCGGAGATCCCGTCGATCCGTGCCAGCGCGTCGTCCGCGCCGTACGGCTGGAGGTACGGCAGCCAGCGCGGGTCGCGGTGGCCCGTGCCGATGATGCGCCAGGCCAGGCCCGTCGGCGGGGCGGGCTTGTGGCGCAGGCGCCAGCCCAGTTCGAAGAGGTGGCGGTCGGCCTTCACGTGGTTGCAGCGGCGGCAGGACGCCACCACGTTGTCCCAGACGTGCTTGCCCCCGCGGCTGCGCGGGATGACATGGTCGACGCTGGTGGCGACGCCACCGCAGTACATGCACCGGCCCCCGTCACGGGCGAACAGCGCCCTGCGGGTGAGTGGAACGGGCCCCCGGTAGGGAACCCGCACGAAACGCTTGAGCCGGACCACGCTGGGTGCGGGGACGGTGACGGTCGCGCTGTGCAGATAGGCGCCGGTCTCCTCGAGGCAGACTGCCTTGTTCTCGAGGACGAGCACGAGCGCGCGGCGGAGCGGTACGACACCGAGCGGCTCGTACGACGCGTTGAGGACCAGGACATGCGGCACGGACGGCCTCCTTGTACGCCGGCGGCGCGTGGCTCGCGCCGGGACGATCCGTAGTCAGTTTCCCCTCATGCCTGGTGAACGCGCCACCATGTGCCGGTAACGGGCTGGGAGTGTTTTCGACCACACCCCGGTACATCCCCAGGATCGTGGCCTGTTCAAGCGCAGGTGAGCGCGGTCTCTTCTTCACACATCCCGCCGATCCACTCACAATGCCCCGTTAGTGTGGTGGTTCTGTCCCCACCGGTGACCTGTTCG
Source organism: Streptomyces sp. NPDC014764 (assembly GCF_043082785.1). Lineage (NCBI taxonomy): Bacteria > Bacillati > Actinomycetota > Actinomycetes > Kitasatosporales > Streptomycetaceae > Streptomyces > Streptomyces sp. NPDC014764. The sequence goes on from NZ_JBIBXY010000001.1 coordinate 764,212, forward strand.
TGATCCGGCCGGTCTTGACGCCCGCACCGGGGACGGTCGTGCACCTGGAGGTACCCGCCGTGTCCTTGTCAGCCGCCCTGTCGGCAGCCGACCCCTCACCGACCCCCGCGGAGTCGGGGACCCCACGGGTCCCCTCGCTGCAGGACGCCCAGGAGAGCGCCACGAGCGCGGCCGGCTGGGTCGAGGAGAACTGGTCGACGTGGCTCGCCATCGGGCTGCGGGTGCTGCTCATCGTGGTGATCGCGGTGGTGCTGCGCGTGCTCGTGCGGCGGGCCATCACCAAGCTGGTCGACCGCATGTCCCGCTCCAACCAGACGCTGGAGGGCGGCGGCCTCGGAGGGCTCCTGGTCAACGCCGAGCGGCGCCGCCAGCGGTCCATGGCGATCGGCTCGGTGCTGCGCTCCGTGGCGTCGTTCCTGATCATGGGCACGGCCGCGCTGATGGTGCTGGGCACCTTCCAGATCAACCTCGCGCCCCTGCTGGCGTCGGCCGGTGTGGCCGGTGTGGCGATCGGTTTCGGCGCCCGCAACCTGGTCACGGACTTCCTCTCCGGCGTTTTCATGATCCTCGAGGACCAGTACGGCGTCGGCGACACGGTCGACGCGGGCGTGGCCACCGGCGAGGTGATCGAGGTCGGGCTGCGGGTGACGAAGCTGCGCGGCGCCGACGGCGAGATCTGGTACGTGCGCAACGGTGAGGTCAAGCGCATAGGGAACCTCTCTCAGGGCTGGGCGACCGCCAACGTGGACGTCACGGTCCGCGCCGACGAGGACCTGGACCGGGTGAAGGCCGTGCTGAGCGACGTCGCCGAGCGGACCAGCAAGGAGGAGCCCTGGAACGAGCTCCTGTGGAGCCCGGTCGAGGTCCTCGGCCTGGACTCGGTGCTGCTGGACTCGATGGTGGTCCGCGTCTCCGCGAAGACCATGCCCGGCAAGTCGCTCACCGTGGAGCGGGAGCTGCGCTGGCGCATCAAGCGCGCCTTCGACGCGAACGGCATCCGCATCGTCGGCGGGGCCACGGCCACGGAGGACGCCCCGGCCCCCGACCCGACGGCGGGGGTGGCCGCGCCGTCCGCGTACGCCAGCTCCGTGTCCCCGCAGTCGATGGCCGCGTCCCCGCTGCCGGGACCGAACACCGTCAAGTAGCCGCAGGACCACCGAGGGGCGGCGTCCGGATGTCCCGGACGCCGCCCCTTCGCCGTGCCCGGGGCCTGCTCTTGACGCCCGCTCCGCGCCGCGCCTACCGTCCCCTTCAAACAGGAAACTTTCCTAATAGTCGCCCGAGGGCGGCCCGCCCCAGGATGGACGTCCCTGCGGCTCGCTGAGAAGCTGTGCAGTCGACGAAGGGCAGGTGGCGCACCCCATGGCAGGAACAGCCGGCACACCGGGCACCCCGAGCGTCCTGCGCGCCATGAACGACCGTGCCGCCCTGGACCTCCTGCTGGAGCACGGCCCACTGTCGCGCACCCGGACAGGCAAGCTCACCGGCCTGTCCAAGCCGACCGCCTCCCAGCTCCTGGCCCGCCTGGAGGCGGCCGGGCTGGTCCTCGCCACCGGCACCACGGAGGGCCGTCCGGGCCCGGGCGCCCAGCTCTACGCCGTGAACCCGGCAGCCGCGTACGCCGCCGCGCTGGACGTGACCCCGCACCGGATCCGCGCGGCCGTCGCCGACATCACCGGCCGCACCGTCGGACACCACGAACTGCCCACCCCCGGCCGCCGCCCCGCCGTACCCGTCGTCCAGCAGGTCACCGACGCCCTGGACGGCGCGGTGAAGGCGGCCGGACTGACCCGCGGTGACATCCACCGGACGGTGATAGGCACCCCCGGCGCGTTCGACCCGAACACCGGCCGCCTGCGCTACGCCTCCCACCTGCCGGGCTGGCACTCCCCCACACTGCTGGACGAGCTGGCGGCCGCCCTGCCGATGCCGTGCGACTACGAGAACGACGTCAACCTGGCCGCCCTGGCCGAACAGCGGCTGGGCGCGGCCCGCGGCCACGGCGACTTCGTCCTTCTGTGGAACCAGGAGGGCCTGGGCGCCGCCCTGGTGCTGGGCGGCCGGCTGCACCGCGGCTTCACGGGCGGCGCCGGCGAGGTCGGCTTCCTGCCGGTGCCCGGCACCCCGCTGGTCCGCCAGGTCACCAGGGCCAACAGCGGCGGCTTCCAGGAGCTGTCCGGCGCCCAGGCCGTGCCCCGCCTGGCCCGCGAGCTGGGCGTCGAGGACATCCCCGACGGCCCGTACGCCGAGGTGGCGGCGGCTGTGCTGGAGCGCGCCGCGGCCCGCCCCGACGAGGAACCGCACCGCGCGCTGCTCCGCAGCTACGCCACCCGTCTGGCGACCGGCCTGGCCTCCCTGGTCGCCGTCCTCGACCCGGCGCTCGTCGTGCTGAGCGGCACCGCCCTCACCGCGGGCGGCGAGCCGCTGCGCGAGCTGGTCCAGGCCGAACTGGCGGAACTGGCGGCCTCCCGGCCGCGGCTCGTCCTCGCCGGCGTCCGTGAGCACCCCGTGCTGCGCGGCGCGCTGGAGAGCGCCCTCGCGACCACCCGCGACGAGGTCTTCGACACCTCGCGCCGGCCCTGATCCGCGCATCCAGCAGACGTTCGCCGAGGACATCGCCCTCACCGGAGACAAGGGACACCGCATGAAACTCACCGTGGTCGGCGGAGGCTCGACCTACACACCCGAACTCATCGACGGATTCGCACGGCTGAGGGACGTCCTGCCCGTCACGGAGCTGGTCCTCACCGACCCGGCGACGGACCGCCTGGACCTGATCGGCCCCCTCTCCCGGCGCATCTTCGCCCGCCTGGGCCACCCGGGCCGCGTCACCACGACCACCGACCTGGACGCGGCGGTCGAGGGCGCCGACGCGGTCCTCCTCCAACTGCGCGTGGGCGGCCAAGCGGCGCGCCTCCAGGACGAGAAGTGGCCCCTCGGATGCGGCTGCGTCGGCCAGGAGACGACCGGCGCGGGCGGTCTGGCCAAGGCGCTGCGCACGGTGCCGGTCGTGCTGGACATCGCCGACCGGGTCCGCCGCACCAACCCCGACGCGTGGATCATCGACTTCACCAACCCGGTGGGCATCGTGACCCGCGCCCTGCTCCGGGAGGGCCACAAGGCCCTGGGCCTGTGCAACGTGGCGATCGGCCTCCAGCGCAAGTTCGCCGCCCTGCTGGACGTGGCCCCCTCCGAGGTCCGCCTGGACCACGTGGGCCTGAACCACCTCACGTGGGAGACGGCGGTCCACGTGAACGACGAGAACGTCCTCCCGCGCCTCCTCTCCGACCACGGCGAGACGATCGCCGCGGACCTTCGCCTCCCCCTCCCCCTCCTCACCACCCTGGGCGTGATCCCCTCCTACTACCTCCGCTACTTCTACGCGCACGACGAAGTGGTGCAGGAAATGCGCAGCAAGCCCTCCCGTGCGGCCGAAGTGGCCCGCATGGAGCAGGAACTGCTCACCCTCTACGCCGACCCGGCCCTCGACGAGAAGCCGGCCCTGCTCGCGAAGCGGGGCGGGGCGTACTACTCGGAGGCGGCGGTGGACCTGGCGGCGGCGCTCCTCCGCAACGCGGGCTCGCAGCACCAGGTGGTGAACACCCTCAACAACGGCACGCTCCCCTTCCTGCCCGACGACGCGGTGATCGAGGTCCCGGCGACGGTCACCACCAAGGGCGCGGCACCCCTCCCCGTACAACGGCTCGACCCCCTCCTCTCCGGTCTGATGGCGAACGTGACGGCGTACGAGGACCTGGCTCTGGAGGCGGCCCTGCGCGGCGGGCGGGACCGGGTCTTCCGCGCCCTGCTCGCCCACCCCCTGATCGGCCAGTACGCGTACGCCGACCGCCTGACCGACGACCTGATCGCGCACAACCGGGAGCACCTCACGTGGGCCTGACCGCAGCCGTCCTCGCCGTCGACGCGGGCAACAGCAAGACGGACGTGGCGGTGATCGCCCCCGACGGCACGGTGCTGTCCACGGCCCGAGGAGGCGGCTTCCGCCCACCGGCGGACGGCCTGGACAAGGCGATGGAGACCCTCACCGCAGCCGTCACCGAGGCCCTGCGGGCGGCGGGCGCCCCCACGGCCGCCCACACCTCGGCCTGCCTGGCCAACGCGGACCTCCCGATCGAGGAGGAGGAACTCACCGAGGCCATCGCGTCCCGCCGCTGGTCCTCCACGGTCACGGTCCGCAACGACACGTTCGCCATCCTCCGCGCGGGAGTCCCCGAACCTCGGGGCGTCGCGGTGGTCTGCGGCGCGGGCATCAACTGCGTCGGCATGCGCCCCGACGGCCGTACGGCACGCTTCCCCGCCCTGGGCCGCTTCTCGGGCGACTGGGGCGGCGGCTGGGCCCTGGCCGAGGAGGCCCTGTACCACGCGGCGCGCGCGGACGACGGCCGCGGCGATCCCACCGCCCTGGCCACCACCCTCCCCGCCCACTACGGCGTCCCCGACATGCCCGCCCTGATCGAGGCCCTGCACCTCGGCCGCATCCCGCACCACCGCCGCCACGAGGCGACCCCGGTCCTCTTCGCCACGGCGGCCCGGGGCGACGCCGTGGCCCGCGGCGTCATCGACCGACAGGCGACCGAGATAGTCACGATGGCGACGGTGGCCCTCACCCGCCTGGACCTCCTCGACGAGGAGACGCCGGTCTGCCTGGGAGGCAGCGTCCTGGCGGCGGACCACCCCCTCCTCACGGAGGGCATCCGCACCAGACTCCAGGCAGCGGCCCCCAAAGCCGTATCCCACCTGGTGACGGCGCGCCCGGTCCTGGGAGCGGCCCTCCTCGGCCTGGACGACGTGGAGGCCCCACCGGAGGCACACGACCGCCTGCGCGCGCACTTCACGTAACGGGCCGGCCGCATACGGCGGGAGGGGGACGGGGCGGCGTTGCCCGCCCGCAGCGGCCGGCGCGTCCGCACCCTGAGCTGTCCAGGAAGCGCAGCCGCGCCGGACCGAGGACGGGCGGCCCCACCGCGGCCCCGGCCCCCCACCCCACCGTGGGCGCGACAGCAGCCCCACCGAACAGAACGATGCGCCGCAGGCCTCGGACCTCAGCCCCCCTCCCAGACAGGCGCCACGCACCCGCCCACGGGCACAACGTCCCGGAACCGAACGGATTTTCCGGGCGTGTTCCTGGGCAGGGTGGGGGGCGGCGGCCGGAACTTCCGGCCATCACGCTGCAATTGGATCAAGATCGGGCCAAGGCCGGTGCGGATGTCGCCCCCGACGGCGATACTTGCCGCGGAGGATGACCATGGGGGAGGTCAGATGACACACACACCCGATACGGGCGCGCCACCGACGCTGCCCGCGATCCCGCCCCAGCCGTCGTCCCTCCCGGCCCCCGGCAGCAGCACCGCCCCACCCCCCGCACCCGCCTCTCCGCCCACACCCCCCGCCCGCCGCCGCACGGCCTTCGCCGAGGGCGTCGACAAGCTCCGCCACGCCGCCACCACGGAACCCGGCCGCCTCCGCATCATCGGGGCGGTCCTCGCCGCCCTGGTCGTCGCGTTCGGGGCGGTGACGGCCTGGCAGATGACCGACCGGGCGGCGGCCGCGGACGCCGTCCTCACCAGCAGCCAGCCCCTCACTTCCGACGCCGCCGACATCTACCGCTCCCTCGCGGACGCGAACACCGCGGCGGGCAGCGGCTTCCTCGCGGGCGGCCAGGAGTCCGCGGCCACCCGTGACCGCTACGAACGCGACATCGCGACGGCCGCCTCGAAACTGGTGAACGCGGCGGCCAACGCGGCCCCGGGCTCCCCCTCCACGGCCACCATCACCGAGCTCAACCGCCTTCTCCCCGAGTACAAGGGCCTGGTCGAACGCGCCCGCACGTACAACCGCCAGGGATATCCCGTGGGCGGCGCCTACCTGCGCTACGCGAACGAGAAGATGCAGCAGGAGATGCTCCCGGCCGCCCAGGACCTCTACACGATGGAGAACGAACGCCTCCGCGCGGACTACGCGGACGCGACCCCGTACCCCTGGCCGGCGATCGCCCTGGGCCTGGCCACCCTCGCGGCCCTCGCCCGGGTGCAGCGCCGTACGTACCTCCGCACGAACCGCGTCCTCAACCACGGCCTCGTCGCGGCGACGACGGCGACCACCGTCGTGCTCCTCTGGCTCACCGCCGGTCACGCCCTCGCCCGCTCGCACCTCGACGACTCCTACGACCACGGCGTCCGGTCCCTCGCCGTCCTCCACGACGCCCGCATCGCCTCCCTCAAGGCCCGCGGCAACGAGAACCTGACCCTCGTCGCCCGCGGCGCGGAAACGGTGAAGGTCGGCGACACGACCCTCGACGCCTACGACCACGACTTCACCCGCGACATCGACGCCCTCGCCGAGGGTCTGGCCCACGCCCGGCGCCTCGCGGACGACGACACCGGCGCGAAGCCGGTGACCGCGGCCATGGGCAACATGACGGAGTGGAAGAAGCGTCACGCGGCCGCCCGCGAGCAGGACGAGAACGGCAACTACCAGCAGGCGCTGGACATGGTGATCGGCGCGAAGGGCGCGACGGGCGAGTGCTTCGACGCGGTCGACAAGAACCTGGCGACGGCGCTGAAGCACGAGGAGGCCGAGTTCGCGACGGCGGCCGGCGACGGCCGGGACGCGCTGACGGGCCTGCCGACGGGCGCGGCGGTCCTCGCCGTGCTGGGCGCGGCCGGCGCGGTGCTGGGCATCGGCCGCAGGCTCTCGGAGTACCGATGACGGAGCGACGGACGCGACGGACGACGAAGCCGAAGGGGGCCATGACGATGCACGCACGACACCTGCGGGCCCGCCTGAGGGGCTGGGGCGGGGTGGGCGCGATGGCGGCGGCCTGCGCCCTCGCCGTCGTGTTCGCCCTCGCCGTGACCTGCACGGGCTCGGTCGCCTCACAGGCGGGGGCACAGCCGGCGGGCCACCGCACGGCGAAGGCCCTCACCGTCGACGCCGCCCGCGCGGCCGACGACTGCGAGGCCCCCGAGAAACAGACCCTGCCGCCGTCCCGCGCCGACGGTCCCGCCATCACGGCCATCAAGAGCCGCCCGGGCGAGAAGCGCAAACTGGTCGTCGGCGTGGACCAGAACAGCTACCGCTGGGGCTACCGCGACCCGAACAGCGGTGAGAGCGGCCGTCTCGAAGGCTTCGACATCGACCTGGTGCACCGCATCGCCGAGGACATCCTCGGCGACCCCGACGCGGTGCAGTTCAAGGCGATCCCGACCGACCAGCGCATACCGGCGATCCAGGACGGCCGGGTGGACCTGGTGGTCCGCACGATGACGATCAACTGCGCGCGTCTGCAGGACGTGGCGTTCTCCGCGCCGTACTTCAGGACGGGACAGCAGGTGCTGGCGCCGAAGTCCTCCCCGGTCGAGGGCTACGACGAGACCCTCGCGAACCACAAGGTGTGCACGGCGAAGGGCTCGACGGCGTACGCGAAGCTGGAGGAGGACCGCAGGAGCGGCGATCTGCCGGCGTCGACGGACATCTCCACGACCGTGCCGAACCAGCTGGACTGCCTGGTGCGGCTCCAGCTCGGCGAGGTGGACGCGGTCGTCAACGACGGTGCGCTCGCCGCGAGTCAGGCCGCGCAGGATCCGACGGTGGAGCTCAAGGGCGAGGCGTTCACGACCGAGTACTACGGCGTGGCGATGAAGAAGGACGCGGACGACCTGGTCCGCCGGGTCAACCAGATCCTGGTGGACTTCCGGCAGGACACCGCGACCGGCTGGCAGGCGTCCTACCGGAAGTGGCTGTCCGCCACGATGGACGACGACCCGGCCGCGTCGAGGCCCCCGGCCCCGGAGTACCTGCGCCGCAGCTGACCGCACGCCCTGCCCGCCCCGGCCCCCGAGCGAACCGAGCCCGAGAACCGAACCCGAACCGAACCCGAAGCGAACCCCCGAATTCCCCCGCAGCGAGAGGTGATCGATGGCCGACACGGATCCCGCCGGGCCGGTGATGGACCGGGACGAGGTGGACCGTGCGCTGGCGCGGCTCGGCCAGGAGCACGAGGCGATCGAGACCTCGCTCCTCGCCCTGCAGGACCACGCGGGCCGACGACTGCTGGAGGGCGCCCGGCTGACGGGCGTCACCGCCGAGCGGTGGACGTCCACGGAGGCGGCGATCACGCTGCTGTGGACGTACTTCGACGCGTACACGGGCGTGTTGCGCACGGCGCGGGAGATCCGTGCACGGCGCCGCTGGTCCAGCCGCGAGGACCTGGCGGAGCTGACCGAGCTGCTGCGCGGCGAGCCGGTGACCGTGGCGGGGAGCGCCGCCGCGACGGCCAACGCGCCGACGCTGCACGGCGGTCAGGCCGGTCCGCGCGTGCTCGGCGAGCGCTGGTCCCTGTCCGCCCTCGTCGGGCGCATGAACGAGCTGTACGCGTCCTCACTGGACATGGTGGTCGCCGCGGACGCGGTCTGGTCCGCCCTGCCCGCCCGGATCGACCTGCTGTCGGCGGAGCTGCACCGCACGAGCAGACTGGCGCACTCGGTGGGCGTGCGCCCGGGCGAGCATCCGGCGGGCGACGACCTGGAGCGGATCACCCGCACGCTGAAGAAGCTGCGCGAGCGGGTCGTGTCGGACCCGCTGGCATTCTGGAAGCCGGCCGAGGGCAGTTCCGCCCCGGGCGGCGGAAAGCCCGACACCACCGTCTACGACCGTGAGGCCCGCGCCCTGGAGGACGTGCGCCGCGAGATCGACGCGGTGCTGACGGTCCGCCAGGACGCCGAGAAGCGCATCGTCCGCCTCCGCGACGTCCTCTCGCGCGCCGACCGCACGCTCGCCGAGGCGCGGACCGCGCGCGGCGAGGTGCTGGCGAAGATCGCGGCGACGGAGGTGCCGGTGGTCAGCGGCCCGCCGACGGCTCTCCAGGAGCAGCTGTCGACGGCCGCCGAGTACCGCCGGCACGCCCAGTGGCACCGGTTGTCCCCGCTGCTGGAGTCGCTGGAGCAGAAGGCGGAGGACGAACTGCTGCGCGCCCGCGAGTCGCTGACCGCCGTCACGGCGCCGCTCGCGGTGCGCGCGGAGCTGCGCGGACGGCTGGACGCGTACAAGGCGAAGGTGTCCCGGCACGGTCTGGCCGAGGACCCGCTGCTGGTGGAGCGGTACGAGAAGGCGCGCCGCATGCTGTGGAGCGCGCCGTGCGACCTGCGCGCGGCGGAGCAGGCGGTGCTGCGCTACCAGCAGGCGGTGGCGGAGCTGCTGGGCGCCGCGCCCGGGGTGCCGGGGCAGGGGTCAGGGCCGGACGAGCGGAGAGGGCCGGGCACATGAGCGAACCGGGAGAGCAGCGATCCGCGGCGCCCGTCGAGGAGCGGTCCGTCTGCCGGCGCCCCGAGTGCGACGGCACGTACGACGACGTCGGCGGGGGCGAGCTGTACTGCGGCACGTGCGGTCTGGCGCCCGTGGTGTCGCCGACGGGTCTGGTGGCCTCACCCCCGACGGGCATCACGGCGGGCGGGCGCGACTCGCAGGGGGCGCGCTCGGGGAGCGGGGGCACGGGCAGCGGCCGCAGCTCCCGTACGTCCTCGCAGTCGTCGAAGTCCCGCCGCTCCGTCTCCGGGCGGCTGTCCCGCGCCCTGTCCGGCCGGACGGCGGCGGCCCCCTCGGTGTCCGTGCGCAGTTCCGGCTCGGGCGGGCAAAGTTCGGGGCGGGGCCGGCTGGGTGCGGGGCTGGTGCAGGTGCCGCCGATCCCGCGGCCCGATCCGCGGCGGATGGTGCTGGACGACCCGGAGGTGCCGGAGCGCAAGCGGTTCTGCTCGCGCTCGGACTGCGGGGCGCCGGTCGGCCGCGCCCGCAACGGCCGGCCGGGCCGTACGGAGGGCTTCTGCACCAAGTGCGGCCACCCGTACTCGTTCGTGCCGAAGCTGCGTCCCGGCGACGTGGTGCACGGCCAGTACGAGGTCGTCGGCTGTCTGGCGCACGGCGGGCTCGGCTGGATCTACCTGGCCGTGGACCGGGCGGTGGCCGACCGCTGGGTGGTGCTGAAGGGCCTGCTGGACACGGGCGACCAGGACGCGATGGCGGCGGCCATCTCCGAGCGCCGCTTCCTCGCGGAGATCGAGCACGCCAACATCGTGCGGATCTACAACTTCGTCGAGCACCTCGACCAGCGCACCGGCTCCCTCGACGGCTACATCGTCATGGAGTACGTCGGCGGCAAGTCGCTGAAGGAGATCGCCAACGCCCGCCGCACGCCGGAGGGCAGACGCGACCCGCTGCCGGTGGAACAGGCGTGCGCGTACGGCATCGAGGCGCTGGAGGCGCTCGGGCATCTGCACAGCCGCAACCTGCTGTACTGCGACTTCAAGGTCGACAACGCCATCCAGACCGAGGACCAGCTGAAGCTGATCGACATGGGCGCGGTGCGGCGGACGGACGACGACGAGTCGGCCATCTACGGCACGGTCGGCTACCAGGCGCCGGAGGTCGCCGAAGTGGGCCCGTCGGTGGCGTCCGACCTGTACACGGTCGCCCGCACGCTGGCCGTTCTCACCTTCGATTTCCAGGGCTACACCAACGTCTACGCGGACTCGCTGCCGGACCCGGACACCATCGAGGTGTTCCGGCAGTACGAGTCCTTCTACCGGTTGCTCGTACGGGCCACGGACCCGGACCCGGCGCGCCGGTTCGCCTCCGCGCAGGAGATGGCGGAGCAGCTGACGGGCGTGCTGCGGGAGGTCGTCTCGCTCCAGTCGGGGCAGGCCCGCCCGGCGCTGTCGACGCTGTTCGGTCCGGAACTGCGGGTCACGGACGCGGAGTTGTTCCCGCCGCCGGACGGGGACGTGTCCCGGCTGGGCGCCCGCCGCACCCGGACCCGTAAGGGCGCGCCCGTCCCGGCGCCCGCGCTCCCCCCGTCCCCCGCCTCCCTGGTGCGGCCCGTGGACTGCCCCACGGCCGCCCTCGCGCTGCCCGTGCCGCACGTCCAGGCCACCGACCCCAACGCCGGTTTCCTCGCCGGTCTGCTGGCGTCCGCGCCCGGCGAGCTGATCCACGCGCTGGCCGCCGCGCCCGACCCGTCGGCCGAGACCCGGCTGCGCTCGGTACGGGCCCGGCTGGAGACGGGCGAGTGGGCGACCGCCCTGGAGGCGCTGGGCACGCTGGAGGCGGAGGACCCCGACGACTGGCGGGTGGTCTGGTACCGGGGTGTGGCCGCGCTCGTCACCGGCGATCACGAGGGCGCGGCGCTCGCCTTCGACGCGGTCTACGACGCGTTCCCGGGCGAGATCGCGCCGAAGCTGGCGCTGGGGCTGTGCGCGGAGGTGCTGGGGCAGCTGGACAACGCGGCCGAGTACTACCGGCTGGTGTGGTCCACCGACCCGAGCTACGTGAGCGCCGCGTTCGGGCTGGCCCGGGTGCAGCTGGCGGCCGGCGACCGGCACGGCGCCGTGCGGACGCTGGAGTCGGTTGCGGAGTCCTCCATCCACTACACCGCCGCCCGGGTCGCGGCGGTCCGGGCGCGGCTGCGGGGGCGCGCGGCCACCGCGGCCGACGCGCCGTTCCTGGACGACCTGGCCGCCGCCGCGGGGCAGGTCGAGGCCCTGGAGTCGTACGGTCTGGATCCGGCGCGCCGCGAGCTGTTGGCGGCGGAGGTCCTCGGTTGCGGACTGGACTGGGTACTCTCCGGGGGCCAGGGTTCCGCTCCTCCCGCCGGGGGGCGGACGCTGCTCGGCAGCGGCCTGGACGAGCGTGGACTGCGCTTCGGCCTGGAGCGCTCGTACCGCACGCTGGCCCGGCTGGCGCGCAGCGGCGAGGAAAGGATCGACCTGGTGGAACGTGCCAATCGTTACCGCCCCCGGACGTGGGTGTAGTTGATGTCGCAGATGCCCCAGCAGGCCGCGCTGTCGAAATGCCCGAGCTGCGAGGAACCCCTCGAGTCGGGTGATCGTTTCTGCGGCGCATGCGGATACGACTTGTCGGCCGTCCCGGCCCGGCCGTCGGACGACCCGACGATCGCACTGAACGGCACGGTGCCGTCCCAGTCACCCTGGCCCGCCCCCACCCCGGGCCAGGTCCCCCCACGTCCGACCGACCCGCCGCCTCCCGGCCCGCACGCGGCGGCCCCAGGGACCTCGGCACCCGGCACCCCGGCGGCGGACCCTGCCGGACACCCGGCAGCACCCGGAGCACACTTGACCGGACCGCACGCCGGACACCCGGCGTCCGCCGGCCACGCGACGGGCGCGGGCCCTTCGGGAGACGGAGCCGTCCACCAGGCCGTCCCCGGCCCGCACGCCGCGGTCCCGGTCGCCCCCGGGACCGGCGCTCCGGCGTACCCGGCAGCAGCCGACCCGCACCCTGCGGCGCCCGTCGCACGGGCCGCGCCTGCGGGCGACACCACGCCGGAAGACGCTCCCTCCCACCCGGCCGCGGCCGATCCGGCCGCCCTCTCCCCGGGCGCGCCCGCGCAGCAGGGCACCCCCGTGCAGGGACAGCCGGCCGCGTCCGGCACCGGGGTCCGGCTCGACCGGCGGGCGTCCGACGAGGACGGCGGCGGTGGGGACGACTACACCCTTCAGGCGCCCGACCCCCGCGTCGCGCCCGATCCGCACGCCGCCGTATGTGTGGCGTGCCGGGCGGGCCGGGTGGACGACGACGGATACTGCGAGAACTGCGGCCACGCCCAGCCGCGCGAACGGGACCACATGGAACAGGAATGCGGCCCCGTCGCCGCGGTCAGCGACCGCGGTCTGCGGCACCACCGCAACGAGGACGCCTTCGCCGTCGGCACGACCACGCTGCCCGACGGCGCCCCCGTGTCCGTGGCGGTCGTCTGCGACGGCGTCTCCTCGGCCACCCGCCCCGACGAGGCGTCACTCGCCGCCTCCCGCGCGGCGAACGCGTCCCTGCTCGACGCCCTGCCGCGCGGCACGCACCCGCAGCAGGCGATGCACGAGGCGATCCTCGCCGCCTCCGAGGCGGTCAACGCCCTGGTGGGCGAGCAGCCCGCGGAGGCAAGGGAGCACGCCCCGCAGCAGAACGCGCCCGCGTGCACGATCGTCGGCGCCGTGGTGACCGCGGGTCTGCTGGTCGTCGGCTGGGTCGGCGACAGCCGGGCGTACTGGATCCCGGTGGACCGTTCCGCCCCGGCGGCGCGGCTGACCGAGGACGACTCGTGGGCCGCGCAGATGGTCGCCGCGGGCCTGATGGGCGAGGCCGAGGCGTACGCCGACCACCGCGCGCACGCGATCACGGGCTGGCTCGGCGCCGACGCGTACGAACTGGAGCCCCACACCGCGGCGTTCAAGCCGGACCGCCCGGGTGTGGTCGTGGTCTGCACGGACGGCCTGTGGAACTACGCCGAGTCCGCGGACGACATGGCCGAGGCGGTACCCGTCGACGCCGCCGCACACCCCTTGCACGCCGCCCGCGTGCTGGTCGGTCACGCCCTCGACGGCGGCGGCCACGACAACGTAACAGTGGCGCTGGTGCCGTTCCCGGCCGTCCCGCAGGGGGCAGGATCGGCCTGAGGCCGCCCACCGCGCGCCGTACGCGGCACACGCACGCACGCGTGTGCCGCACCCGCGTGCCGCGTACGGCCGGCCTCGCACGGGGAAGCCTCAACGGACCGGAGGGGACCGGTCCGTGAGGACGTCGTCGCCCCGCGCCGTCGGGGCACCGGAGGGGGAGCGAACCAGGCATGGCCATTTTCTCGAAGTCGAACGTGCCGCAGTTCTCGGTGGACGTGTACCAGAACGAGTACCTGCCGGAGGGCGGCCGCGAGGTCAACGCGGTGGTGACGGTCACGGCGACCGGCGGCGGCACCATCGGCAGCGCGGTGGCGGCGCCGCACCTGTACTCGCCCGGCGAGGGCCCGTCGGCGGCGGTGGTGCTGATGGTCGACTGCTCGGGCTCGATGGACTACCCGCCCACGAAGATGCGCAACGCGCGGGACGCCACGGCCGCCGCGATCGACACCCTGCGCGACGGCGTGCACTTCGCGGTGGTCGCCGGCACCCATCTCGCGCGGGAGGTGTACCCGGGCGACGGCCGGCTCGCGGTGGCCGGGCCGGACACCCGGGAACAGGCCAAGCAGGCGCTGCGGAAGCTGAGCGCGGGCGGCGGCACGGCGATCGGGACGTGGCTGCGCCGCGCCGACCGGCTGCTGGCGTCGGCGGACGTGGCGATCCGGCACGGCATCCTGCTCACCGACGGCCGCAACGAGCACGAGTCGCCGGAGGACCTGAAGGCGGCGCTGGACGCCTGCGCCGGCCGGTTCACCTGTGACGCCCGCGGCGTGGGCACCGACTGGGAAGTGAAAGAAGTCACAGGCATCGCCTCTGCCCTGCTCGGCACCGCCGACATCGTCGCCGACCCGGCCGGACTCGCCGCCGACTTCACGCGGATGATGGAGACGGCGATGGGCAAGGAGGTCGCGGACGTCTCGCTGCGTCTGTGGACCCCGGCCGGCGCCACCGTCACGTTCGTCAAGCAGGTCGCGCCGACGGTGGAGGAGCTGACCGGCCGGCGCACCGAGGCGGGCCCCCGCGCGGGCGACTACCCGCTCGGTTCCTGGGGCGACGAGTCCCGTGACTACCACCTCTGCGTGGCGGTTCCGCCCGCCGCCGTGGGCCGGGAGATGCTCGCGGCGCGCGTCTCGCTGGTCATCCCGCACCCCGGGGGCAGCGTGCAGAACCTGGGCGCGCAGGGGCTGGTGCGGGCCGTGTGGACGGACGACCTGGCCGCGTCGACGTCGATCAACCCCCAGGTCGCCCACTACACGGGTCAGGCCGAACTGGCCGAAGTCATCCAAGAGGGGCTGGACCTGCGCAAAGTGGGAGATACGGACGGAGCAACGGCCAAGCTGGGCCGTGCCGTTCAGCTCGCGAACGCCTCCGGCAACGCCGATACTGCGAAACTGCTTGCGAAGGTGGTGGACGTCGTCGACGCCGCGACCGGTACTGTGCGACTGAAGACGAAGGTCGAGGAGGCCGACGAGATGACACTCGAGACACGGTCGACCAAGACTGTTCGTGTAAAGAAATGATCTGCAAGTAAACGAGCCTGACCCCTCGGGGTTGGAGAAACCCGGTCGGAAACGACCGGAAAAGGAGAGGGGGAAGCGCCGACATGCCGACCTGCCCGAACGGACACCAGTCGGGTTCCGACGACTGGTGCGAGGTGTGCGGTCACCGCATGGCGGGTGCCGCGCCTCCACCCCCTCCCCCGCCGCCGGCGCCCGGTGGCGGCTACGGCTTCCCGCCGCCCGGCGGCCCCGGCGGCGCTCCGGGCGGCTACGGCGGCCCCGGCGGTGCTCCGAACGGTCCCGGCGGCCCGGGCGGCTACGGCGGCCCCGGTGCGCAGCCGGAGCTGTGCCCGCAGTGCCGCACGCCGCGTGAGGGCGGTGCGCCGTTCTGCGAGGAGTGCCGGTGGAACTTCCTCACCAACACGGCGACCTCCTACACCCCCGCCGCCCCGCGCCCGCCGGCCCCCGGCCCGGGCGGTCCCGGCGGCCAGGGCGGCCCCGGCGGCCCGTTCGGGCAGCAGCCGCCCCCTCCGTCGTACGGCGGCGGTGACGGGTTCGACTACCAGGGCTCGCGTCCCTCGCAGGTGAACCGGCCCGCCGAGCCGATCCCGCCGGGGCCGCCCGGCTTCGGCGGCGAGCCCTCGCGCCCGGTCCCGCCACCGCCCGGCCCCGGCAACCCGGGCGGCCCCGGCGGACCTAACGGCCCCGGCGCCCCGCAGGCGTTCCACTCCGGCCCCCCGGCGCCTCCCGGCTTCCCGCAGGAGACCGGCCGCCCGCCGCAGGGCGGCGGCCCCTCGTACGGCGGCGGTGACGACGACTGGGTGATTCCCCCGCCGACCGGCGGCCCCGGCGGCGGGCACGGCGGTCCGGGCGGGCACGGCGGTCCGAACGGACCTGGTGGTCCGAACGGCCCCGGCGGGCACGGCGGTTACGGCTACCCGCAGCAGGGCGGCACCCAGGCGCCTCCTGGCCCCGGCGGCTTCCCGCAGCAGCCGCGGCAGCAGCAGGGCCCGGTCACCTGGACGGCGACCATCGGTCCTGACCGTGAGTACTTCATGGCGATGATGCAGCGCTCCGGCCCCGAGGCCGCGGGCCTGAACCTGCCCGCGTACTCGCCCGAGCAGCAGCGCACGCTCACCGGCAACCAGATCACCATCGGCCGCCGCCGGCACTCCACCGGCGACACCCCCGACATCGACCTGTCCACCCCGCCGGAGGACCCGGGCGTCTCGCACCAGCACGCGGTGCTGGTGCAGCAGCCGGACGGCAGCTGGGCGGTCGTCGACCAGAACTCGACGAACGGCACGACGGTCAACGGCTCCGAGGAGCCCATCCAGCCGTTCGTCCCGGTCCCGCTCCAGGACGGCGACCGGGTCCACGTGGGCGCGTGGACGACGATCACCGTCCGCCGGGGCTGAGCACCGCGCGACGGCCGGACGCACCTCGCCGCGAGGCCGTCCGGCCGGGCCCGGCCGCCCCCGCGCAGGGGGCGGTCCTAGGCCTTGAGTCCTATGCCGTGGTGTCTGAGACCATGGACGGCGTGACAGAGATTCGGCGCGGCACGCTTCAGGAGCAGACCTTCTACGAGCAGGTCGGCGGGGAGGAGACCTTCCGCCGGCTCGTCCACCGTTTCTACCAAGGGGTGGCCGAGGACCCGCTGCTGCGGCCCATGTATCCCGAGGAGGACCTGGGCCCGGCGGAGGAGCGCCTCGCGCTGTTCCTCATGCAGTACTGGGGCGGCCCGACCACCTACAGCCAGAACCGGGGCCATCCGCGTCTGCGGATGCGGCACGTCCCGTTCAAGGTGGACCGGGCGGCGCACGACGCGTGGCTCAAGCACATGCGCGACGCCGTGGACGAGCTGGGCCTGTGCGAGGAGCACGAGCAGACCCTGTGGAAGTACCTGACCTACGCGGCCGCCTCCATGATCAATTCCCCGGACTGAAACACCCCCGCCCTGCCGTGGTCACACAGCCGTCACATACCGAACACCCGGCTCCGCATTCCGATCACGATCAGGTCAAAAGCAGTCTCGAACAGGTGCTTCCCGCTCTACCCCTCTGACACGATCCCCGACAGGTCTGGACAACACGGGGGGTAGCGGTGGACGCCGCTGGGGGATCGGCGAGATTCGTGCTCGCGCGCGCTCGGGCGCACCGTCCGCTGCTCGCCGCCGCGCTGCTCACCGTCCTGCTGACCACGGCCGTCCTGGCCACGCTGACCGCCTACTCCACGACGATCGGCGACGCGTCCCTGCGGCACGCGCTGGCGAACCCCCGCGACGCCGCCGGGACCACGCTGCTCGTCAAGGCCGAGTCGCTGCCCGAGGGCGCCCGGCCCGCAGCCGACGCCGCCGTCCGCGGCGCGGCCGAACGTGCCTACGACGGCCTGCCGGTGACGCTGCGCACCCTCGCCCGGTCCGGCCCGTACGGCCTGCCGCCCTCCCTGCGCCCGGCCGACCGGCCCGCCGGGGGCGAGGAGCCCGACCTCACGCACTTCGCGGCGCTCGACCGGACCCAGGTGCGCCTCACCGAGGGCCGCATGCCCTCCGCACGCCCCGCCGGGCCGGAGACCGAGGTCGCCGTCCCCGTCGTCGCCGCCCGTGAGCTGGGCCTGCGGCCGGGCGCCCGGATCACCCTGGACAACAGGATGGAGGGCCCCGCGGCACGGGTGCTCGTCACCGGCCTCTACCGCCCCGCCGACACCTCCGCGCCCTACTGGCAGCTCGACGAACTCGCCGGCCGCGGCATCGTCACCGTCCACTTCACCACCTACGGCCCGCTGCTCACCGACCCCGCCGTGCTGGCCGCGGGGCGGGTGAGCGCGGGGCCCGTGGGCTGGCTGGCGTCGGCCGACTTCTCCGGGATGACCACCGGCCGCATCGACGCGCTGCGCACCGCCATGAAGGAGGGCGTAGCCGCGCTGCCCTCCACCCCGGCCCTGCACGGCTCGGCGACCGCCGCCGGGGACCTGCCCGCCACCCTCGACCGCGTCGAGCGGGCCCTGTTCGTCTCCCGCTCCACACTGCTGGTCGTCGTCCTCCAGCTCGCCCTGCTCGCCGCGTGCGCCCTGCTGCTGGTGGCCCGGCTGCTGACCGCCGACCGCGCGGCGGAGACCCGGCTGCTGCGGGCCCGCGGCGCCTCCCGCTCCCGGGTGGCACGGCTCGCCGCGCTGGAGGCGCTGCTGCTGGCCGTGCCCGCGGCACTGTGCGCGCCGCTGCTGGCGGGCCCGCTCACCCGGCTGCTCGCCGGACGGGGCGCGCTGGCCCGCATCGGGCTCCACCTGGACGCCTCCGTCACGTCGGTCGCCGCGCAGGGCACGGTGTGGCTGGTGTCGGTGAGCGTGGCGCTGGGCTGCGCGCTCGCCGTCACGCTCCCCGCGCTCGCCACCCCGTACGCCCCCGGCCGCGCCAAGCCGCTCCCCGGTCTTGTGCGGGCGGGTGGGGACCTGGGGCTGCTGGCGGTGGCCGGGGTGGCGTACTGGCAGCTGAGCCGCCGCTCGTCCGGGGCCGTCGGCGAGGACCTCGGCGTCGATCCGCTGCTGGTGGCCGCGCCGGCGCTGGCACTGCTCGCCGGCACGGTGCTGACGCTGCGACTGCTGCCCCTGCCCGCCCGGCTCGCCGAACTGCGGGCGGCCCGCAGCAGAGGGCTGTCGGGGGCGCTGGCCGGTTGGCAGCTCGCCCGCCGTCCGATGCGCGGGGCGGGTCCTGTGCTGCTGCTGGTGCTCGCCGTGGCGCTGGGCATGCTCGCGGTCGGCCAGGGCTCCTCGTGGGAGCGTTCGCAGGCCGACCAGGCGGACTTCCGGGCCGGCACGCAGGTGCGCGTGCTGTCCAACGGCACCGAGGGCCCGGGACGCGGCGCCGCCTACGCGGCCGTCCCCGGCGTCCGCTCGGCCACCCCCGCGTCCCGTACGACCGTGTCGCTTTCCGGCGGACGGCAGGCGACGGTGCTGGCGCTGGCCACCGAGGACACCGCCGGCACCCTGCTGATGCGCCCCGACCTGGCGGACGTGCCGGTGCGCACGGCGCTGTCCGGGCTCGCGCCGAAGGGCGCCACGGCGGGCGTGCGCATACCGGCGGGCACCGCGCGGCTGAAGCTGACCGCGTCCCTGCGCGGCGCGGACGCCGCCGCCGACGTGACCGCCACCGTGGAGGACGCGCACGGCACCCCGTACCCGCTCACGTTCGGCGAGCTGCCCCTGGACGGACGGCCGCACGACCTGGTGGTCGATCTGCAGGCCGTCACCGGGGGCCCCGCGGGACCGCTGATCCTGACCGGCTTCCACCTGGGTCTGCCGCAGCCGGTGGGGCCTCCCGAGCGGAGCCGGCTCGCACTCACCGCGCTGACCGCCACGGACACCGCGGGCCGGGACCGCGCGCTGCCGCTGGCGGCCCGCTGGCGGCCGTCGCTCGACGGCGACGGCCCGGACACGGCCGACGACGGTGCCGCTCCGCCGCGGATGGCCGCCGGCGCCCCCGCCACCGTCGACTTCACCGCGACACCACTCCCGCCCGACATGGCCTGGCTGCCCACGGCGGCCCTCTCACTCGACCTGCGCGTCCCGCAGCCGACGGCGCCCGTGGTCGAGGGCGTGGCGACCGACCGGTACCTGGAGTCCGCCGGCGCCCGGGTCGGGCAACGGCTGAGCGTGCAGTTCGGCGGGGGCAGCGTCCCCGTGCGCATCGCCCGCGCGGTGCGGGCGCTGCCCACCACCCCGTCGGACGGGGCGGACGACGACGGCGGTGCCCTGCTGCTCGACCTGGCGTCCGTCAACCGCGCGCTCCAGGCCGCCAAGGGCGAGGCCGTGCTGCCCAACGAGTGGTGGCTCTCCACCGGGCCGGGCGCGTCCTCACAGGTCGCGGCGGCGCTGCGGCAGCGGCCCGACATCGACCCGTCCCGGGTGGTGGTGCGCGACGAGACGGCGGAGCAGTTGCGCGACGACCCGTTCGGCGCCGGCCCCGGCAACGCCTTCACTGCGTCGGCCTTCGCCGCGGCGGCCCTGACGGCGGTCGGGTTCGCGGTGAGCGCGGCCGGGTCGCTGCGGGAGCGGTCCGCCGAGTTCGGGGTGCTCCGCGCCCTTGGCGCCTCCCGGCGACGGCTGGCCCGGGTGGTGCTCGTCGAGCACGCGGTGCTGGTGGGGACGGCGCTCGCGGTGGGCGTGCTGCTCGGAGCGGTGCTGGCCCGCGCGGTGATCCCGCTCGTCATGCTGACCGCCGAGGCCACCCGCCCGCTTCCCGGGGTGCTGGTGGTGCTGCCGCCGCTGCGGGTGGCGGCGCTGCTGGCCGCCGTGGCGGCCGTCCCGCTCGTGATCACGGCCGTCCTGGCCCTGCGCAGGGTCGACGCGGTGTCCTCGCTGCGCGACCGGGGAGGTGAGTGAGGTGACCGAACGGCCCTCCGGACGGCAGCGGGCGGCCGCCTCACGGGTGACCGTGCCCTGGACGCGCACCCGGCTGCGGACCGCGCCGGGCGCAGCGGCGGCGCTCGCGCTGCTGGTGGCGGTGACCGCGTTCCTCGCCGCCGCGCTGCCGCCCGCACTGGACCGGTACGAAGAGGAGGGCATGCGCGGCGCCCTGGAGGCCGCGGGGCCCGCCCGCACCAGCGTCCATGTCCAGACCTCGGACGCCGACATGTATCTGAGCGACGGGCCGTGGGAGGACCTGTTGTCCCAGGAGGCGGTGGAGGGCCCGTTCGCGAAGTTGCTCGCGCTGCCGGGCCGTGCGCTGCCGCTGGACGAGGACCGGTCGTCGGCCGGGGTGCGCACCACCCGGCTCCTGAAGGCCCCGGACCCGTACCTGTCCCAGCCGGACGGCGTCGCCCCGGTGTTCCGCCTCGTCGCCCAGGGCGGCGTCGCCGAGCACTCCCGGCTCGCGCAGGGCCGGCTGCCGAAGGCCCCGGCGCAACCCGGTCCCGGGGTCGCCGCCCTGGAGGCCGCCGTCACCACCGGGACGGCCGAGAAGCTGAACATCCGGGTGGGGTCGGTCGTCCACCTCCCCCGGGCGGAGGGTGACCCGCTCGCCGTGCGCGTCACCGGCCTGGTCGCTCCCCGCGAACCGGACGAGGCCTACTGGTCGGCGCTGCCCGAACTGGGCCGGCCGCACCTCATGGTCACCCAGGGCCCCGTGCCCAGCCAGTACTGGGCCGGCGCCCTGCTGCTGGCGCCGGACGCGGGCCCGGCGCTGCTGGCGACGCCGGGAGCGCCCGCACGGTACTGGACGCTGGCCCCCGACCTCTCGGCCCTCCACGGCCGCGACCTGGAAGCCCTGACGTCGGCCGTCGCCTCCCTGGAGGGCGGGCCGCTGCTGGAGCGGATCACCGCGACCGTCTCACCGAACCTTGACGTGTCCACCGACCTCGACGACGTGCTCGGCGGCTACCGGGGTCTGTGGTCGGCCATCGGTCCTCTCGTCGCGGTCGCCGCCTTCGGCACCGGCACGGTCGCGGTCGTGGTCCTGTGCATGGCGGGCGGGCTGGCCGCCGAGCGGCGCCGCGCCGAACTCACCCTGTTGCGCGCCCGCGGCGCCTCGCTCCGCGGTCTGGCGGGCCGGCTGTTCGCGGAGACCTCCGTGGTCGCCGTGCCCGCCGCCGCCCTCGGTCTGCTGGCCGCCCGGCTCACCGTCGGCACCGGCCGGCCCGCTCAGTCCGCGGTCGCGGCGGGCGCCGTCGCCCTGGTCGCCGCCCTCGCGCTGCCGGTGCGTGCCGTGGCCGTCCACCGTGCGGTGGGGGTGCACACCGGCCGCGAGGACGTGGTCCGGGCCCGTCCGTCCAAGCGGCGCCTGGTCGCCGAGGTGACGCTGCTGGCCGTGGCGGCGGGCGCGGTCCTGACCCTGCGGGCGCGCGGGACGTCCGCCGACGGCGACCCCACGGGCGACGAACTGGTGTCGCTGGCCCCCGTGCTGGTGGCGGTGATCGCCGCCCTGGTGCTGGTGCGCCTGTACCCCCTGCCGCTGCGCGGCCTGGCCCGCCCGGCGCGGGCGATGCGGGGCGTCGTCGGCCCGCTGTCGCTGGCCCGGGCGGGACGCGCCGGCGGCTCCACGGTGCTGCCGCTGCTCGCGCTGCTGACCGCGCTGACCACCGCCGCGTTCGGCGGCTCCGTCCTCACCGGGGTGACCGACGCCCGGGACCGCGCCGCGGTGTTCGCCGTCGGCGCCGACGCCCGCGTCGACAACCTCGCCGAGGGGGCGACGGACGTCGAGGAACGGGTACGGCGCACCCCCGGCGTCGAGGACGTCACCCCCGTGAAGGTCTCCTACACCGCGCTCGCCGGGGACCGGCGGGTGTCGCTGGCCGGGGTCGAACCGGACGCGTACGCGGCGGTGAGCGGCCGCCTGGACGACGGCGCCTTCGACCCGGGAACGTTGAAGGCGGACGGCGAGGACGGTGAGGACGGTGAGGACACGGTTCCCGCCCTGGGGTCCCCCGCGCTGGCGGAGCGGTTCGGCGACGACCCGTTCCCGGTGATCCTGGACGACGGCGACTCGTTCACCGCGCGGGTCGTGGCGGTCCGCACCTGGACGCCGGCGCTCGGCGCGGACGACTTCCTCGTCGTGGACGGCTCCGCCCTGCGCGCCGGCCTCGAACCGCCCACCAGCCTGCTGGTCACCGGCGACGCCCCGGACGCGGCGGCGCTGCGTGAGGCCGCCGGGGACGACGCGCAGGTCCGGCTCCGGTCGGACGTGGTCGCCGCCACCGTCGAGTCGCCCCTGCAGACCGGCGCCGAGCGCGTCTACGCGGCCGCAGTGGCGGCGGGCACCGCCTACGCCGCGCTCGCCCTGCTGCTGACCCTGCTGCGCGCCGCACCGGAACGCGCCGCGCTGCTGGCCCGGCTGCGCACCATGGGCCTCACCCGCGCCCAGGGCAGACGGCTGCTGATCCTGGAGTCGCTGCCGCAGGCGGTGCTCGCCGCGGTGGGCGGCGCCCTCACCGCGTGGGCGGCGATCCGGCTGCTGGCGCCGGGCGTCGACCTGACGACCGTGGCCGTCGCCTCGGGCGCGCCCGCCGCGGGACGTGCCCTGCTGCGCGCCGACCAGCTGTCCCTGCTGGTGCCGGCGCTGGCGGTGGTGGCCCTGACCGTCGGCGTCGCGGCGGCCCAGGCCTGGTGGTCGGGGCGCAGGGGCGCGGTGCGCGAACTCCGGGCGGGTGACGCGCGATGACCCCGCCCGGCTCCGTGTTTCTCCCCGCAGGAGGCTCCCGATGACCTCGGACCCGACCCTCGCCGACCTCACCGAGCGTGTCGCGGCCCGCCGCGACCGGCCCGCGTACGGCCATGACGCGCTCATCACCTGCGACCGTCTGGTCCGCGTGTTCACCGCGGACGGCGTGGAGGTGCAGGCGCTCCAGGGGCTCGACCTGCTGGTGCGGGAGGGCGAGCTGATGGCGCTGGTGGGGTCGTCCGGCAGCGGCAAGTCGACCCTGATGAACATCCTGGCCGGCCTGGACACCCCCACGGCCGGCGCGGCCCGGGTGGCTGGCCGCGACCTGCTGACGATGTCCGCGCGGGAGCGGCTCGCCTACCGCCGTGAGGTCGTCGGCTTCGTGTGGCAGCAGACCTCCCGCAATCTGCTGCCGTATCTGACGTCGGCGCAGAACGTGGCGCTGCCGATGCAGCTCTCCGGCCGTCCCGGCGGACGCTCCCGGTCCGCGCGCCGGGCCCGTGTCGAACGCGCCCTGGAACTGCTGGAGATGCTGGAAGTGGCGGACTGCCGGGACCGGCGCCCGCACGAGATGTCCGGCGGCCAGCAGCAGCGGGTCGCCATCGCGGTGGCCCTGGCGGGCGACCCGGCGGTGCTGCTCGCGGACGAACCGACCGGCGAGCTGGACTCCCACACCGGCGAGCAGATCTTCGCCGCGTTCCGCACGGCCAACGAGCGGCTCGGCACGACCGTCGTGATCGTCACCCACGACCAGGCGGTGGCGAACGAGGTCAGCCGCACGGTCGCCATCCGCGACGGCCGCACCTCGACGGAGGTGCTGCGCCGCAGCGAGGTGGACGAGGCCACCGGTGACGAGAGGGTGGTCGCCCGCGAGTACGCGATGCTGGACCGCGCGGGCCGCCTCCAGCTCCCTGCCGAGTACACCGGCGCACTCGGCATGCGCGACCGTGTGGCCCTGGAACTGGAACCGGACCACATCGCGGTCCGCCCGGACGACAGCGGGCGGGAGGAGCGGTGAGGCGGACGCCGGGCGTCAGCGAACGCTGAGTCCGAGGGCGCCCACGCCCGCCCGCCGCACCGCGACGGACCCGTAGGGCGTCCGCAGCCGCAGCCACGACCCGGACGAGAACAGGGCCTGGTCGTCGCCCCGCAGGAAGCGGAGCGACTGGGCGGCGTGCACGGCGCGCACCGGCAGGCCGGTGTCCGCGACCGTGCGGGACCATATCTCCCGCCCGATGCGGTCGAGTTCGGCGCGCGTGCGCTGCTCCGGCGCCAGCTGCTCGGTGCGGGAGCGGAATTCCGCGACCGAGGCGGCGACGAGCCGACGCAGCCGCTCGGGCTCGGGAAGGCCGGGTTCCGGCTTCCAGCCGCCACGCGGCGGGAGCACCCCGGCCCACGGCGGCCCGGTGACCGCCGCCGGCACGGCCGCGGTGGCGGCGGACTCGTCCACCGACTCCAGCAGCTCACCGGCGGACACGGTCACGTCCAGGGTGACGTCGAGCCCGTTCTCGTACGGCTTGGCCAGCCGCACGGCGCGGATCGCCAGCACCTCGAACGAGGGGGGACGGCCGAAGACCGCGAGCGCCGTGCCGGCCGCCTGGAGGCGGACGGCGGCGCCGCGGTCGTAGTGCAGCAGCCGGGACAGGAAGGCCGCGAGATCCGCGGCCTCCCCCTCGTCGGCGAGGTGGAGGACCGTCATGCGGCGACGGCCTCCTCCTTGTCACCGGCGACGGCGTCGTCCGTGTACTCCCGGAGGAACTCGCGCTCCTCCGCGGTGAGCCGCCGGGGACGCTGTGCCTCGAAGTCGAACGGCACGATCACCGTCGACGCGCGGACGTAGACCAAATCGTCGTCCTTCACCTCGTAGGTGAGGGTGAAGGACGCCGCCCTGATCTCCGTGACCCACAGCTCGATGTCGACCGGGTGGTGCCGGTGCACGAGCTGCCGCTTGTAGTCGATCTCGTGGCGCGCCACCACGGACCCCTGCTTGAAGTCCTTCTCCGGGCGGAACAGGAAGTCGATACGGGCCTCCTCCAGGTAGCGGAGGAACACCACGTTGTTGACGTGGCCGTACGCGTCCATGTCCGCCCAGCGCAGCGGGCAGCGGTAGATGTGCCGCAAGAGATCAGCCCCGGGTCAGCTTCTTGTAGGTGGCACGGTGCGGACGGGCGGCGTCCGGGCCGAGCCGCTCGATCTTGTTCTTCTCGTACGACTCGAAGTTGCCCTCGAACCAGAACCACTTGGAGTCGCCCTCGTAGGCCAGGATGTGCGTGGCCACGCGGTCGAGGAACCACCGGTCGTGGGAGACGACCACGGCACAGCCGGGGAACTCCAGCAGCGCGTTCTCCAGGGAGGAGAGGGTCTCGACGTCGAGGTCGTTGGTCGGCTCGTCGAGGAGCAGCAGGTTGCCGCCCTGCTTGAGCGTGAGCGCGAGGTTGAGGCGGTTGCGCTCACCGCCGGACAGGACACCCGCGGGCTTCTGCTGGTCGGGGCCCTTGAAACCGAACGCGGACACGTAGGCGCGGCTCGGCATCTCGACCTGGCCGACGTTGATGTAGTCCAGGCCGTCGGAGACGACCTCCCACAGCGTCTTCTTGGCCTCGATGTTCTCGCGGCTCTGGTCGACGTAGGAGATCTTGACCGTGTCGCCGACCTTGATCGTGCCGGAGTCGGGCTGCTCGATGCCCTGGATCATCTTGAACAGCGTGGTCTTGCCGGCGCCGTTCGGGCCGATGATGCCCACGATGCCGTTGCGCGGGAGGGTGAAGCTGAGGTCGTCGATGAGCAGCTTGTCGCCGAAGCCCTTGGTGAGGTTGCTGACCTCGACCACGACGTTGCCCAGGCGCGGGCCCGGCGGGATCTGGATCTCCTCGAAGTCCAGCTTCCGCATCTTGTCGGCCTCGGCGGCCATCTCCTCGTAACGGGCCAGACGCGCCTTGGACTTGGCCTGACGCCCCTTGGCGTTGGAGCGCACCCACTCCAGCTCTTCCTTGAGGCGCTTCTGCCGCTTGGCGTCCTTCTGCCCCTCGACCTTGAGGCGGGCGGCCTTGGTCTCGAGGTACTTGGAGTAGTTGCCCTCGTAGCCGTGCAGGCGGCCGCGGTCGACCTCGCAGATCCAGCCGGCGACGTTGTCCAGGAAGTACCGGTCGTGGGTGACGGCCACGACGGTGCCCTCGTACTTGGCAAGGTGCTGCTCCAGCCAGTTCACCGACTCGGCGTCGAGGTGGTTGGTGGGCTCGTCGAGCAGCAGCAGGTCGGGCGCCTCGAGCAGCAGCTTGCACAGCGCGACGCGGCGCTTCTCACCACCGGAGAGGTTGACGACCGGCCAGTCGCCGGGCGGGCAGCCCAGGGCGTCCATGGCCTGCTCGAGCTGCGCGTCGAGGTCCCAGGCGTTGGCGTGGTCCAGCTCCTCCTGCAGCTTGCCCATCTCTTCGAGCAGCGCGTCGGAGTAGTCGGTCGCCATCTGCTCGGCGATCTCGTTGAACCGGTCGAGCTTGCCCTTGACCTCGGCGACACCGTCCTGCACGTTCTCCAGGACCGTCTTCGACTCGTCCAGCGGCGGCTCCTGGAGCAGGATGCCCACGGTGTACCCGGGCGTGAGGAAGGCGTCACCGTTGGACGGCTGCTCGAGGCCCGCCATGATCTTCAGAACGGTCGACTTACCGGCGCCGTTCGGGCCGACGACACCGATCTTCGCCCCTGGCAGGAAGCTCAGGGTGACGTCGTCGAGGATCACCTTGTCGCCGTGCGCTTTGCGCGCCTTGCGCATGGTGTAAATGAACTCAGCCAAGAGAAACCGTCCGGCAACTTGAAATCTGGCAGTGGGCAGATACACCCCATCTTGCCCGACCGCTACCCCTGGGGGGAAACCCGTTCCGCCGGACGCCCCTGACCTGCGGGTTCGCGGCTGCCGGGCGCGGCTCGCCTGTCACTGTCGGTCATCAGCGGTCGGCCCGGGGAGCGCCCCTGAAGTGTGGTGACGTCTGCCGCCGGGACGTCACGGCCGCCTGGCGGGACACACACCGGTCGCGTCGGTCACGGCACCCGACAGCTCCCGTACCGTGCGTGCGCATGACCGACACCGAGATCGAGATCACCGCGGACCTCGTCCGCGACCTGTTGCGGGAACAGCATCCGGACCTGGCGGACCTCGGCATCCGCGAGGTGGCGGGCGGCTGGGGCAACCAGATGTGGCGCCTCGGGGACGAACTGGCGGTGCGCATGCAGCGCATGGACCCCACCCCGGAGCTCCAGCTCAACGAGCGGCGGTGGCTGCCCGTGCTGGCCCCGCGCCTGCCGCTCCCGGTGCCCACCCCGGTGCGGTCCGGCGAACCGTCCGCGCGCTTCCCCAAGCACTGGACCGTGATGACGTGGGTGCCCGGCACTCCGCTCGACCGCTCCTCGATCAGCCGCGGCGACCACGCGGCCGACGCCCTGGCGGGTTTCCTCAGGGCACTCCACGTGCAGGCTCCCGCCGACGCACCCGTCAGCGGTGACCGCGGTGGCCATCCCAAGGAGTGCACGGACGGCTTCGACCGGTTCTTCCACGCCGTCGTCCCCGACGACCTCGCCGACGACGTCCGCGCCGTCTGGGACGACGCCGTCGTGGCGCCCGAGTGGGAGGGGCCGCCCCTGTGGGTGCACGGCGACCTCCATCCGGCCAACGTGGTCGTCTCGGACGGGACGCTCACGGGCGTGGTCGACTTCGGCGACGTCTCCGCCGGCGATCCGGCGTGGGACCTCGCGGCCGCCTGGGTCGTCCTTCCCGCGGGCGCCGCCTCCCGCTTCTTCGACGCGTACGAGCGAGCGGACGCGGGAACGATCCGGCGCGCCCGTGGGCTGGCCGCGATGAAGAGCCTGTTCCTCATGCTGATGGGCAGGAACGGGGACCTGGGTCTTCCCGGAGGCAAGCCGGCGTGGGGACCTGCGGGCCGGGCGGCGCTCGAACGCGTACTGAGGTGGTGACGTGGGCGGGGCGACGGCGGCTGCGCGCTCGGACACCGTCCACAACGCCGCCGACGCCCTGACCGCCGTCCCGCTGGGCATGGCCTCTCTCTCCTCGGCCGGCGCGCGGCCGACCGCCGCCACACCTACGGCTACGGCCGTGCCGAGGATCCCCGACACCCGCCCACTCCTCGGACCGATCGCGCGGCACGGATGCGGCGACCACGCGTGCCACGATCACCCTGACCGTCTCTTCGGCATTTCCGGTAGCGCCCTCCCCCTCGCCACGAGAGGATCACCCCCATGGTTTCGACGGTGGCGAACACGGCGATCGACTGCGCGGACGCGTACCAACTCGCCCTCTTCTGGAGCGAGGTGACCGGGCAGCCGGTCGATCCGGAGGACGGGCCGGCTGACGCCGAAACCGGGATCACGCTGCCCAACGGCACGGCCCTGTTCTTCAACCAGGTGCCGGAGCCGAAGACCACCAAGAACCGGCTCCACCTGTGTCTGCGCCCCGACACCTCACGGGACGCGGAGGTCGAACGGCTGCTGGCGCTGGGCGCCTCCCCGGTCGCCGATCACCGGCGGGCCGACGGATGGGGGTGGGTCGTGCTCGCCGATCCCGAGGGCAACGAGTTCTGCATCCTCCTCGCGGAAGCCGAACGGGCCGCGCTGCCCCCGGTGTCCGCATAGCCTGCACCCCCGCACGAGTGCCCGCATGAGTGCCGCGGCGGAGCGCCCCTTCCTCTTCCTCGACATCGACGGTCCCCTGATCCCGTTCGGATCGGTGCAGCCCTCCCTCACGGAAGCGGCGCCCGGCCACGGCAACCCCCTGCTCGCCCGGCTGGACCCCGGCGTCGGCGCCCGCCTGCTCGCCCTGGGCTGCTCGCTCGTCTGGGCCACGACGTGGATGGAGGAGGCGAACGAGGTCGTCGCCCCGCGCCTCGGGCTGCCGCGGCTGCCCGTGCTGGACCTGCCGGAGGCCGACGAACCGGGCCTTCGCGGCCTGCACTGGAAGACCCGCCCCCTCGTCGAGTGGGCCGGCGGCCGGCCGTTCGTCTGGGTCGACGACGAGATCGGCGCCGTCGACCGTCAGTGGGTCGCCGCCGCCCACCCCGGGCCGGCGCTCCTGCACCGCGTCGACCCGGCCCGGGGTCTCCAGGACTCCGACTTCCGCGCCCTCGGCGACTGGCTCGCCGCCCTCGGCCGCCCGTCGTGAGGCACCGCGGGGCGCGTGCCCCGTGTCCGTCCTCCGTCAGCCGTTGTCGCCGGAGGCGCCCTGCCGTTGGCGGGTGAGGACGAGGCCCGCACCGCCGAGGACGACCAGCGCGATGGCGGTGCCGGTGATCCACGGAGTGACGCTGGACGCGCCGGTCTCGGCGAGGTTGGTGTCCGTGTCCGGGGCGGCGACCGGGGTCGGCGTCGGACCCGAGAGGGTCTGTGTCGTCGTCCCCACCTCGGCGGCCCGCGTACGGCAGTCGAGCATCCCGGTGAAGCGCTGCTGGAAGCCGTCCGGCCCCTCGACGGTGAAGTCGTACGGCTGGTCCTCGTTCAGCGGGACCGTCACCGTGTGGGAGCTGCCGGCCTCCACCGTGTACTCGGCGCCCGCCAGCTTGAAGGGGAACGCGGCGTCGCCCTGGTTGGCGACCGTGACGTCCACCGCGCCCGCGGCGCAGTTCTCGCGGGCCGACACGGCGGGTATCGCGCCCTCCGCGGCCCAGCTGGCGCTCGCCGTCGCGGAGACGGTCGACTCGCTGGACCCGGCCAGGATCTGCGTCTGGCTCCGGCTCTCGGAGACGAGGGCACGGCCGACCGGCACGCTCGTCGCCGCCTGCACGGTCAGCTGGGCGGTGCCCGTCTCCGCGCCCTCCGGGACCTCGACGTACAGCTTGCTGCCGTTGCCGGCGGTGGTGACGGGCTCGCCCTTGGCGTCCACGACGCGTATGCCGGAGGTGGCCGCGTCCGCGGGCGGGGAGACCGTGACGCTGCGCGCGTCGGTGCGGACGGTGACCGGTCCGAGCCGCTCGCCCGGACGGCCGGCGACGACCGGCGGGTCCAGGGTCAGCGACGCCCGCGGCTCCGCCACCTTCCGCGCCTTCTTCTCCAGGTAGTCGGCGAGCTGCTCGGCCTGCGGGTCGAGCGCGTCGACGTCCACGCCGTCGGAGTAGCGCCATATCGCCACCTGGGTGCCGGCCGCGGCGTCCTGCTCGGTGAGCTGGCCCCGGACGCCCGCCTTCTTCGCGAGCGCCGCCAGGTCGTTCACCTGCGGGTAGGAGTGCTCGAGGATCCAGAGGATGCGGCCGGCGTCCTTGTTGGTGCCGAGCGAGGTGCCGCTCCAGGCGGTCTCGTGGTACTTGGCGTCCTGCTGGGTGGGGGTGTGGATGTCGACGCAGTAGGTGTGCAGCATGCCGCCGCCCTCGACGGACATCTCGAACAGACCCGCCGACACCTGCGTGTCACCGGCGGCCCCGTGGATGACGGCCCCGCCGTACGTCTTGAGTCCGTCGATCGTCGCGGCTGCTCCGTTGTGCCGGGGCATCGTCCCGGGGTCGCCCGCGGAGGCCGTACCGGCGCCGGCGAGCACGGTGGCGGCGACGATCCCCGACACCAGCGTCCCCGCCATGAGGCGGGCCGACCCACGTCCGCGCAGACGCCGCGCGGAGAACGAAACAGACACCGATTTCCCTTCCGAGCAGGACCCGTGACGTGGGGGGCGGTCCCACCAGCAGAATCTCCGGCCCCGAGAACCCCCGGAGCCATGCCCGGCATCCTAAGGAGCCCTCGGACAGCGCTTGCCGGTGATCGCGTCGGAGCGATGATCCGAATCGGAATCGTTATCGCCGGGACACGGCTGAACAGGGCTTATCGACAAATCCCCGCAGGACGGTTCGGCATCGATCAGCCGATAAGCCTCGGTTCGGACGGCCACCGTGACGGCTCCCGTCACCGCTGATTTCACGTCACCATGGCTTCTTTCGGCCGGAGTTCACCTGTCGCCTCATCGTTGTCGGCGTCCGGCGCCCTGCCCGTCGCCGACCCGTCGGCCGGCGGTGACGGTGCCGGATCCGTCTCCCAGGCGGGTTCCGGGCGGTCCGACGACGGGTTCGACTCCGGGCGCGGGGCGCGGCGGAAGGCGGTCGTGCCGCGGGTGAGGTCGTGCCCGACGGAGACCGCGTCGATGTCCGCCGACATCCAGTCGGGCTGGCCCTCCCGCGTCTCCGTACGCACCTTCAGCCGTCCCTGCACGATGACCGGTTCACCCACCGACAGGGATGCCGCCGCGTTGGTGGCCAGCTGGCGGTTGGCCCACACCGTGAAGAAGTTGGTGTGTCCGTCGGCCCAGTTGTTCTTCTCCCGGTCCCAGTAGCGCGCGGTGACCGCGATCCGGAACCTCGCGGAGGGTCCGGAGACCGTCTCCCGGTACACGGGCCGCGTCGCCACGTTGCCCACCACGCACACCATCGTCTCGTTCATCGCGTTTCCCTCCCTGGCCCGGACCCCGCCGGCTCCCTCACCGGCGCCGGGCGGATACGCGTACGGGTCCGTCCCGTACGGCTGCCGTCTGGCGCGGTGGCCTCGGAGCACCTCGCGCTCCGTGGTCACCTCGCAGTCAGACTGCCTCCGCCGGGCCGGACCCGCCGAGCCGTGTGGACCGCTCCCACCCTGTGGAAAACTCCGCCACCCGGAAGAGTGGCGTGACGTCCTCGCAGCGGCCGGGCGACGCGACGAACACACCGCGAGGACGAGACCGCCTCAGCGTCCCCCTCCCCCCGTCCCCACTCCCGTTACACGCCCGTACTGCTCCCGCACTTCCCGGTACCGCAGCAGCTCCGCCGCCACCGGATCCAGCACGCGGGCGCGCCCGCACCCCGCCGCCGCCTCCCGCAGCCGTCTCTCCGCCTCCAGCCCGTACCGCCGGGCCGGCCCCCGTGCGGCCATCCGGCAGCTCCACTCGACGAGCGGCCCGCCCACGATCCCGATGACCATCAGCAGCACCGGCACGCCCAGGTTCGGCGCCATGACGCCGATGATCTGCCCGAGCAGCCACAGCCCGCCCACGAACTGGAGGATCGTCATGGACGCCTGGGCGAGCACGGCCACCGGCCACCATCCCGGCCGCGGCGGCCTCCCCGGCGGCAGCCCGGCCCGCACGGCCAGTTCGTCCAGGGCTTCCGGCAGCCCCTGCGACCCGCGCACCGCCGCCTCCCGCACCGCCTGTGCCCAGGCCGTGGGCAGTCCGGTGGAGGCACGGTCGGCGACCGTGCGGACCGCCTGTTCCACGCGCTGCCGTGCCGTGACCTCCTCGTCGGGCCGGCCGCCCAGCGGGACCCTGCCGGTGGTCGGCTCGCGCCGCGCCTGACACCACCGCCACAGCCGCAGCCAGGGGGTGCCGCAGGCGCGGTTGGCGTTGCGCAGCCAGGCCCGTTCGGCCGCCTCGCCCGCCGCGGTGGCGCCCACGGCGTCCGCGAGCCGGTCGGAGAACTCCTCCCGCGCCTCCTCGCTCAGCCCGGTGCGGCGGCGCGTCGCGTACGCGGGCCACAGACGGGCGGCGGTGATGTCGACGTCGGCGGAGATCCGGCGGGCGGGCGCCCCGCGCTCGGCCACGAACCGGGCGAGGGCCTCCCGCAGATCGCCCACCCCGTCCCCGGTGAGCGCCGACAGGGCGAGCACGGTCGTGCCGGGCTCGCCGTACTCCCCCAGCACGATGCCGTCCTCGTCCAGGAGCCGCCGCAGGTCGTCGAGGACCTGTTCGGCGGCCTCGCCGGGCAGCCGGTCGACCTGGTTGAGGACGACGAACATGACCTCGGCGTGCGCCGCCATGGGCCGCAGGTAGCGCTCGTGCAGCATGGCGTCGGCGTACTTCTCCGGGTCGACGACCCAGATCACCGCGTCGACCAGCCCCAGCACCCGGTCCACCTGCTCACGGTGCTCCACGGCCGCCGAGTCGTGGTCGGGCAGGTCGACGAGGACGAGTCCGCGCAGCCGTTCGTCGGCGTCGGTCATGGCCTGGAGGGGGCGGCGGCGCAGCCGGGGCGGGATGCCGAGGCGTTCGATGAGGCTCGCCGCGCCGTCGCTCCAGCTGCACGCGATGGGGGCGGCGGTGGTGGGGCGCCGTACGCCGGTCTCGGAGATCGGCACCCCGGCCAACGTGTTGAACAGCTGCGACTTGCCGCTGCCGGTGGCGCCCGCGATGGCGACGACGGTGTGCTGCCCGGAGAGGCGGCGCCGCGCGGCGGCCTCGTCGAGCACGCGTCCCGCCTGGGAGAGCGTGTGGTTGTCGAGGCGTGCGCGGCTCAGCCCCACCAGCTCGCGCAGCGCGTCCAGACGGGAGGCGAGCTGCGGGTCGTACGACAGGGGGATCACCTTCTGCGGTGTGGAGGCGCGGGGTTCCGCCACGGCGGGCCGTTCCGCCGGAGAGGTCCCGGCGGCGCCGCCCGTGGTGCCGTTCACCCGGCGGGCGATCAGCCCGTCGTCCCAGGCGCCGGCGCCGTCCGCGCGGGAGGGGCGCTCGGGGTGCTCGGTGTGCTCGGAAGCTTCACTGTGCTCGGGGTGCTCGGTGTGGTCCTGGTCAGTGACGGCGGTCACCGGTCACCTCTCCTTCTGCAGTACGGACAACGCGGCGATGAGTTCCGGCTGGGGTTCCGCGTGCACCTCGAGCGTGTCGATCGGGGCGAGCCGGCGTTCGCGTTCGGCGTGCATGATCCGGTCCACGTGGGCGACGAGGAGCCGCCCGCCGCGGTCACGCAGACGCAGCGCGCCATGGGCGCCGATCCGCTCGGCGAGGGTCTCACCGGCGGTCCGGGCGCGGCGGCCGCCGAGCAGGACCGTGGCGACGAGGGCGGTGACCGTCTCCGGCTCGGGCGCGACGCCGCGTTCCAGCTCGCCCACCTCCTCCTCGGCGAGTTCCTCCAGCTCGCGCCGCCAGCGCCGCACGGCGAGGCCGATGCGGTGTTCGACGCTCTCGGGGGCGCTGTCGCGGGCGGCGAGCTCGGGCGCCTCGGCGGCGGGCTCGCGCCGCCACGCCTCGTCGACGCGTTCGTCGGCGGCGGCGACGGCGCACAGCAGGAGCGCGCTGAGGCTCTCCACGAGCGTGTCGAGCAGTTCGCCGGGGGTGCAGTCGAGGGGGAAGGCGCGCCACCTCTTGAGGGCGTCCCCGGCGAGCACGGCCCCGGCCTGCAGCCGCCCCCGCACCCGCGAGTGCTCGCTGTCGTACGCGGTCTCCACCGCGGAGGTGAGGCGCAGTGCGGCGGCGTACTGGGCGGCGGCGGCGCCGGCCAGCTCGGGGAGCCGGGAGTTGAGCGAGTCGAGGATGCCGTAGGCGGTGCGGGCCATGACGTGCTGGCGGGCGGCCGGGTCGAGCGTCTGATGGACGAGCCAGGTGCGCAGCGCGGCGACGGCGGTGCCGGGCAGCAGCCCGCCGCCCCAGGCGGACTCGGGCAGCTCGGGCACGGTGAACCGGGGTACGTCGCCGAGCCCGGCCTTGGTGAGGAGGGCGCCGTACTGCCGTGACACCTCGGAGACCACCTGGTGCGGCACCCGGTCGAGCACCGTGACCAGGCTGACGTCGTACTCCTTGGCGGTGCGCAGCATGTGCCAGGGGACGGCGTCGGCGTAGCGGGCGGCGGTGGTGACCATGATCCAGATGTCGGCGGCGTTGATCAGCTCGGCGGCGAGGATCCGGTTGTCGGAGACCAGGGAGTCGATGTCGGGCGCGTCGAGGAGGGCGAGGCCGGGCGGCAGGGTGTCGGCGGTCTCGACGCGCAGGACGCGCGCGGGGTCCTCGCCGGGCAGCAGCAGGTCGTCGGCGGGGTCCTGGTGGTGGGGCACCCAGACGCGGGTGAGGTCGGGCAGTACGCGCATTCCGCTGAACCAGTGGTGGTCCTCCGGATGGCAGACGAGC
Source organism: Streptomyces sp. NPDC014764 (assembly GCF_043082785.1). Taxonomy (NCBI): domain Bacteria; kingdom Bacillati; phylum Actinomycetota; class Actinomycetes; order Kitasatosporales; family Streptomycetaceae; genus Streptomyces; species Streptomyces sp. NPDC014764. Next base: position 799,186 of record NZ_JBIBXY010000001.1, read on the forward strand.
ACCGGCGTCCGTGTCGTCGGCCGCAGCACCCCGGCCTCGCTGACGCGCCGGCCCACGAGCGAGTTCACCAGCGTGGACTTCCCCGCTCCGGTGGATCCCCCGACGACGGCCAGCAGCGGCGCCCCGGGGTCTCTCAGCCGCGGCACCAGGTAGTCGTCCAGCTGGGCGAGCAGTTCGTCGCGGTTGGCACGCGCGCGGGCGGCCCCGGCGAGGGGCAGCGGGAAGCGTGCGGCGGCGACACGGTCGCGCAGGGCGGAGAGTGCGTCGAGCAGCTGAGGCCGTACGTCCAAGGTCACCACATGCGAAGAATGCCCAATTTCGGGGTAATTCTGAAGCATATGAGCACGCCTGCGCGCCGACAGGACACAAGCGGATGGAAGGGACGTCTGCGGCGCGTGCACAGCCAAGGCATAACGAGTGCACAACACCCGATGCGCCAGAGGCCAAAACGAGTGCACGATTCGTACCTGCCTGCGATCATCAGGACCGCTTCACCGAACCTCCACATCGAGCCACGGAGGCGAGGCGACAGGGACAAGGATGCGGGAGCCCTATCCTTGTCTCCGGCAACGTCACGGACAGGCCCCCACCAGGGCACCACGACGACAGGCCACCACACCCGGCCCCCGTAGCTCAGTGGATAGAGCAGGCGCCTTCTAAGCGCTTGGCCGCAGGTTCGAGTCCTGCCGGGGGCGCAACCCGCCACCAGCCAGAACGCCCCAGAGGGGATCTCCCCTCCAGGGCGCTTCGTGGTTCCGACGGCAACGGCACCGTCGCGACGGGCGGCCGGCGGCGCGGTCACTGATCGAGCTGCGCCGCCAGGAACACCGCGGCCACCGAGGGGCGGACCGCGTACGTCGCCCCCCCAGCCCCCTCGGGAGCCTCCCACCAGTGGAACGGGTAGCGCCGGTCACTGTTGCCGCGCGCCTTGCTCACACCGGCCAGCACGCCTGCCACACGCCGTGCAGGGTCGCCCTCGTCCGGCCCGCCCAGGACGTTGTCGGCCCGCACAAGCAACGATCAGGCCATGCGGATCCGCGGATCCGCGGGTCGGCCCGGGTCGGTACCCTCCCCCGCATGGGGCTCGACATCACCGTGTTGATCGCCGACCGCGCATGGCTGGTGCGGGTCCCGCCCCGGGAGCGGCTGCCACGGCTGAGAAGCGCCTGGTACGCCGACGAGACGGGGTTGTGGGAGCACGACGCTCCGACGGGCGACGAGGGGTGGGCGTGGCCGCAGGAGCCGAACGGCTCCGTCTTCGCCGTGTACGAGTTCCTGCGCACCTCCGGCTCCTTCAAGCCGCACTTCTGGACCGGTCAGCGGTGGGAACGCGTCCGAGGCCACGTGGACCCCCCGCTGCGCGCCGCCCTGGACGCGTTGCTCAGCGGCCTCTTCTGGGACGGTCCGGGCGGTGACGCCGAGCACACCGACACCGCCCTCTTCGGCGATGACGGCCACGGCGTGCTGCTCGCACGGTCGCCGGAGAGCGTGCGGGAACTGGCCGCGGCCTGGGACCTCGCACGACCTCACCTCGCCCGGGTGCGCCGCCCCTTCGCCGAGCGTGCCGCCGTCCCGGACGGCTGGGTCCCCGACTTCGACGCGTTCGTGGACCTGCTGACGCAGTGGGGAGACGTCCTGGCCGAAGCGGGCCGGCGAGGGTGGTGCGTCGTGGGACTGGGCGAGTAGCCCGACTGCGGCCCTGCCGGAAGGGTGCCCGTTGATCGAATCGTTGCCGCCGCGCGCACAACCCCGCACCGCGCCCCTCTGTCCCCTAATCAGCCGCTGAACACCAGCGGGCCACAGGGGAAAGGGAGGGCACTTGAGGACGAGAAGGGCCATGGGGAGCGCGTTGGTGGCCGGCGGGGCCGCGATCGCCTTCACGGCGGTCTCCGCGGTGCCGGCGGGCGCGGCCGAGGGAGGGGTCTCCTTCAGCCACGTCAAGGTGAACGGCGGGAAGCCGATCGTGATCGGGGTCAAGGAGGAGGTCGTGGTGCGCGCGACCTTCCGGATGACGACCAAGCTCAAGCACGACCCGGGGGTGGTCGTGTTCCCCTACCGCGGCGGGCTCGAGTCCGGCGACCAGCTGTGGAACACGATCGAGAACTCCGACTGCAAGGTGGTGAACCGGGCGAAGGGGATCTGCGACTACGAGGAGTTGCTGTACATCGACCCGCGCCATTACGACTTCGGCAACGAGGACGCGGGCGCGTGGAAGACCGCCGGCCGCGTCTGGCTCGCCGGTGACAAGCACGACATCGACGACGTGAAGGTCCCGCTGCAGGTCAAGCGGGCCACCCGTGTCACCGTCAACGCCTCGCCGGAGCCGGTCCGGAAGGGCAGGACGCTCACCGTGACCGGGAAGGTCACCCGGGCCAACTGGGACACGCACAAGTACCAGGCCTACGCGGGCCGCACCGTGAGCCTTCAGTTCAAGGCAGCGGGCGCCAAGGCGTACACCACCGTCAGGAAGGTGAAGTCCAACAAGACCGGCGTGCTCAGGACCACGGTGAAGGCCACCAGGTCCGGCACCTGGCGCTGGGTGTACTACGGCAACTCCACCTCCGGCGCGAAGGCGTCGGCCGGAGACCACGTGGTCGTCCGTTAGACCACGGCCTTCGGCCCGGTCGCCGCAGGGGGGCGCTCGCGCGCGGATGCGCTCCCCCACGCGGGCTCCTACCACCCTGCCCCGGCGGGCGAACACCTGTACCGAGCTGGCGTTTTAGCCGGGATCGCCCACAATTGGGTGGTTAAGCCTGAATAGTGAGTTCACTGGTAAGGATGGAACGGTTCACCACCGTTCCGTTCCGCCCTTCCCGGAGCCGCTCATGCGCACTGCCGTCGTCGCCGCCCAGGCCCCACCCCGTGCGGAGGGACCCCGGCCCGTCCCCTCAGCGCCCGAGCAAGCGGAGGAGCGCGAGCTGACGTTCGGGGGGTTCCGGTACACCTGCCGGATCGTCCGGCAGGGCACGCCGCGGACGGCGCCGTTGCTGCTGCTGGGCGGCTCGTCGCAGGACCGGTACTCCTGGCAGAGTCACGAGAAGTGGCTGGCGCCGCTGTGCACGCTGATCACGGTGGACCTTCCCGGCTACGGCAGTTCGGACTTCCTCCCGGCCTCCTACGACATCGACTTCCTCGGGGACGCCGTGCAGCACACGCTGACGGAGATCGGCGTGCCCGAGGTGAATCTCTTCGGCGGCTGCTTCGGCGAGGTCGTGGGTCTGCGGTTCGCGCAGCGCCATCCGGATTCGGTCCGGCGCATCGTCTTCGGCGCCGCGGCGAACCGGCTCCCCGAGCTCTACAGCGAGGCCGTGCCGCGGCTGACGCAGACGCTGGAGCGGGGTGACATCGAGGGGGCCGCGGAAGGGCTGGTGCGCCTGTTCATGTCGAACCCGGAGGCCGGGAAGGTTCGCCGGCACGCGGCCGTGGCACGGTTGCTCCAGCGGCAGTTCGTGAACCAGACGCAGGACGAGATCAGGAAGGCCGTCGAGCACAACATCCGGTTGGTGACGCACGGCTGCTACGAGCCGCTGCCGGTGCCGAGGGTGCCGACGCTGGTGTTCACCGGGGAGTACGACACGCTGTGCACGCCGGACATGGGGCGGGAGTTCGCAGCGACGATGCCGGGGGCGCTGTTCACCACGGTGAAGGAGGCGGACCACCTCGTCACGGTCGAGCGCCGGGAGGAGTCGGCGGACCTGATCGCCCGCTTCTGCACGGACCGTTCCGTCGAGAGGCTGCCGTACTGCACCGAGGTCGAGGTTCCCTGCCCCGACCACTCCCTTGCCCAGGTGTGACCCCCGAGGCTCCTCACGCTGCAGGCACGGGGATGGGCCGGGACCCCCCGTAGGGTCCCGGCCCATCCCCGTGCCTGGAGACGAACGTCAGAGCTTCTGCCCGTCGACGGTGAGGCTGGTCCCGCAGGAGACGTCGGCGTGCTCACCGGAGCAGCTCTGCCGCACGTCGTTGACCATGCGGACCTTCCCGTACGTCTCGCTGGTGAACTCGCGCTCACCGGTGTCCCTGCACAGGACGTTGCCCTGGCCGTCGTCGGAGCACGCCACCGGGCTCTCTGCGGCGACGGCCTGGCCGCCGCCGAGGCCGAGGAGGACGACGCCTCCGAGCACCGCGGCCACCGCTGACATCTTCTTGGACTTGAACATCTACCTGTTCCTCAACTCGGCGCCGCCTGGACCGACGGCGACGCCGCTTGTCGACACCTTGAACGCCTGACTCGACATGGGATATCCGGCTCGCCCAACGAACCGGGCAGGCTCCGGAGTCCGCGTCGCCCGATGGACGACAGGACCCCGGAGCCTGCCCGGATCACCTCGCAGTGATCACTCGCCGCCGACGGCGAAGCTGCTGGCGCACTCGATGGAGTTCGTCTCGCTGTTCTCGGCGAGGCCCAGACCCAGGATGCCGACGGCCAGGTTGATGTCATCGATCACGATGAGCCCCTTGGCCGAGTTGTCCTGGGGGCAGGCGGTCGACTGCTTGTTGTTCAGCTCCACGGCCGGGTCGTCGCCGGCGTGGCTGACGCCCGCACCGAGGAAGCCGACGCTGCCGAGCATGGCCACAACGACCGCAGCCTTCTGGAACTTGCGCATTGCCTCTCCATTCTTCGATTGACACGGCCCGAACGGACCGGCCAGTGACGGTCGCCACATCTGGCACGACCCTTGCGGAAATTGATAGCAAAACACCGAACGGTGTTGGAAAATGGAAAATTCACTCTGTACCGCTGCCGCCCGCTCAATGGATCCGAACACCGAATTCATGAGCGGCCACGAGATCACCGGCACAGCGTGCTGCGTCGGGCGTTCAGCTCACGGCAAGGTCGCTGGCACAGGTGAGCTCACCCTTGCCGGAACAGCTCTGCGACGTCTTGTTGACAATACGGACGCGGCCGTCCGTCTCCGTGACGCGGTATTCACTCACCTGGACGCAACGAACTTGCCCGTTCTCGTCCTCCGTGCACGTGCCGGGGTTTTCAGCACCCACGGCCTGCACCGCGCCGAATGCGAACAGCGCGACGCCGCCCAGAACACCCATCGCCGCCGCGATCTTCTTCGACTTCACCATGCACCTTTTCTTCGACGGTCCTGGAACAACGGCCGGGCCGGGCAGGCCCGGGTCTCGAACCACGAAAGGGCGAGACTCGGGACCTGCCCTCAGCCACCCGACGGTGGTCAGCGACCGCCCAGAGCCACGCTGGAGGCACACGCGATCGAGTTGGTCTCGGTGTTCTCCGCGAGGCCGAGGCCGAGGAGGGCGCCGACGCCGGCGTTGACGTCGTCGATCGCGACCAGGCCCAGGGTCGAGTTGTCCTGGGGGCAGACCGTGGTCTGCTCGTTGTTGAACTCGAACTCCGGGCCCTCACCGGCGTAGCTGACGCCGGAACCGGCGAACCCAACGGTGCCGAGCATGGCCACGACGACCGCAGCCTTCTGGAACTTACGCATTACCTCTCCGTTTCTCGAGTGGACACAGTCCGTAGCGGACCAGTCACGGAACGCTGTTAACGTAAGCGACGTTTGCGACTTTTGATAGCTGAAACGCCCAGATGCGCATCTTTTCCGCAAACACGCAGGTCAGAGGGGTGTCTAATGACATCAGACGGGCGAACGACACGGCGTGCCTGACGTGCCATCAGGAACAAACGCGCATCAAAGAGTGATCTCTGGACATTCACCGTGACCCGGGCCGCCGTCCCGCGTTGAGCGGTGCGTGCGGCGCTAGTCGTGCTGCCGCGCTTAACCAGTCAGTAAGGAGAACGTGATGTCTCACATCGCGAAGGTCGGCGCAATCGCTCTCGGCACCGGTGCCGTGGTTCTGGGCAGCGCCGGTCTGGCCTCGGCCCACTCGGGCGCCGAGGGTGCGGCGGTCCACTCGCCCGGCGTCGTGTCGGGCAACGTGATTCAGGCTCCGATCCACATCCCCGTGAACGTCTGCGGTAACACCGTGAACGTCATCGGCGCCCTGAACCCCGCCTTCGGCAACTACTGCGTCAACAAGTAACGTCGCGGCGGTCCACGAGTACACGGACGCCCGTCGGAGCACCCAGGAGCCCCGGAGGCCTCGAGCCCCGGGGCTCCTGCACGTTTTCGTTCCGGTGTACGCGAGCTGAACTGTCGACCACGGGTGCGCAAAAGAAATGCGGCCCCCGGTGCCTAGCACCGGGGCCCGCATTTCTTCGCCGTGGCGTCAGGCGTGCAGTCCCACGTCGCCGCGGACCGGCTTGACCTCGTCCACGAGGCCGGCCGCCTCCTTCGCCGTGCCCATCACCGATTCCTGGTCGGTCTCGAGCGTCTTCGAGTCCTGCAGCGGCATCAGCTCGAAGGGAACCGCGGTGCGCAGGCCCGTGTCGAGGCCGGTGGACGCCAGGTCGGTGGAGCCGGCGTACGCGGGCGCGGCGACACCGGCGGCGATCAGGGACCCGGCAAGGACGGCGGCAGCCTTCAGGGACTTCATCGTGTTCCTTTCTTCGGCAACGCAAGTCGCCGGAGTGATTCTGTCGCCGTGCACAACGATCCCCGGCCGGAGCGGAAACCGTGAAATCGAAGATTGCCGAGTCCTCATATGAATTCTATGAACTGATGGAGTGTCCGACGCTCCGGTCGTATGTCAGGAATTCGGCGTCAGGAGTGAGGTGAGCGCGGGCAGCATGCCCGGTGCCGCGGCGGGCTCGGCGGGGGTCGCCGCATCCGAGGGGGCCGCCGGGGCCGCGGGAGCGGGCAGCGTCGTGGCGGTCGGCGTGTCGGTGCCGGCCAGCGCGGCGAGGAGTTCGTCCACCCGCGTCAGCAGCGCGTCGACCGACGTCAGTGCCACATCGACCGGCTCGTCGACGGTGACGCCGTCCACCGACTCCGCGGTGTCCGTGGTCCCTGTGGTGTCCGTGGTGTCCGTGGTGTCCGTGGCGGTGCTCGTGTCGTCCGTCTCCGTCGTCGACGTGCCGCTGGGCTCGGTGGTCGCGGTCGACGCGCTGTCCGCTGCGGCCGGGTCGGACTTCGGCAGCAGCAGGTCCAGGAGTGCGTCCAGGGCTTCCCGTACCGCGCCGAGGCCGTCGGCCGTGGTGCCGTCGGCCTCCTCGGCCGTGGGCAGCAGGACGCCCGTCGTCGGTGTCGTGGTGCCGGGGAGGGCCGGCGCGGCGGGAGTCACGGAGGTGTCGGTGACCGACGTGGCCGACGGGTCGTCGGCCGCCGCCCGGGCGACCGCCTCGCGTGCCGCCGCCGCGAGCCGCTGGGCCTCCGCCATGGGGAGTTGGCCGCCGGGGGCGGACAGGACCGCGTGGAGCAGGTCGGTGACCGGGGTCAGGTCGGTCCGGGCCGTGTCGGACTGCGGCAGCCGTTCGACGAGCGATGCCGCCGGGTCCTGTCCTGGGTGGGAGCCGGCCGCGAGGGCGGCCGGGCCGGTGGTGGTGACCAGGAGGGCGGCGCAGAGGGCGCCGAGTGCGATGCGCCGGGCCGGCAGAGCGCGCATGGAGAGTCCTTTCGCGGGGCTTCGGATCTTGGACCCACCGTCGAAGCGCCCGCGACGCCCCGCAACCGGGCGTACGCCTTTCGGTCCGGGCCGCCGTCACCCTGCTGCGCGTTCCGGCAGATGAGCCGGGGTGCGGGGACCAGGACACGGCAAACCCGGCTTCACGATTCCAACACACTTGCCACCCTTAGGCGATTTTCACCGTGTTTGTCCGTTTCGTGACTAGAGTTGCGGTGCTCCGACGCACCTTCCTTGGGCGGCCGCATCGCACTCGTCCCCGCTGCCCTGCCGCCGCCACCCTTTTGCGAAAGGCTCCGAACGGTCATGCGCCAAACCCTGGGTCAGCTGCTTCGCCGTGCGACGGTGGGCGTCCTCGCCCTGACCGCGCTCTGGGCGCCCTGCGGCCCCACCGCCGTCGCCGCGACCGCCGCGCCCTCAGCGCCGGCTCCGGAGGCGGAGGCACTCCCCTTCGGCGAGCGCTACCGGGCCCTTCAGCACGGCGGCATCGTGCGCGCGGCCAACTCCTCCGCCACCTGCCGAGCCTCGGCGTCCTCCTGCCGCTCGGTGCAGAGCGGCACACGGCCGGGGGTGAACGGCGACTTCGACATGCATTACATCGACATCGACGACGACCCCAACACGTACAACTCCTCGCAGGGAGAGGTGCGGCTGCCCAAGGGGTCGCGGGTGACGTACGCGAGGTTGTACTGGGGCGGCAACCTGCTCGTCGGCGAGCAGAAGCCCACCGAGGACAACGAGCGCGTACTGATCGCCGAGCCCGGCGGCAACTACAAGGAGTTGCTGGCCGACACCGTCGTCGGGCATCGCGTGGCCGGCGGTATGGACGCCTTCCAGGCCTCCGCCGACGTGACGCGGCTGGTGCGGGACAGCGGGTCCGGGCTCTACACGATCGCGCAGATCAACGTGGCCGGCGGACGCTCGACGGCCGGCGCCTGGGGCGGCTGGACGCTGGTGGTGGCGTACGAGAACGCCGCCGAGCCGCTGCGGCACCTGTCCGTGTGGGACGGCTTCGCCCCGCTGAGCGGTGACTCCGGCGCGACGTTCGCGCTGCGGAACCTGCCGTACCCGGCCGACGCCGGGGGCCGGGTGGGCATGGTGGCCTACAACGGCGACCGCGGCACCGCCGGCGACTCCCTCGTCCTGAGCGCGGGGGACACCGCGACCGCGCTCGGCAACGGCGCCAACCCGGCCGACGACGTGCTGAACTCCACCGTCTCCAACCCGGCGAGCGCGCCCTCCTCGCGCGTGCCCGCGTACGCCAACACCCTCGGCTACGACTCGGACGTGTTCGACCTCGGCGGTCTCCTCACGCGCGCAGGCGACCAGGCGTCCTTCCGCCTCACCTCCCAGCGGGACGCCGCGTGGGCCGGCGTGCTCTTCGCCGCAGTCGACGCCCGGCCGTGACTCCGCCGCCCCACCTTCCGACCACCTGCGTCAGTGAGGAAGCCGTGTCCACGGATCCGACACCGCCCGGCCGCCGGCCGCGGGTCGTGCACCTCACCCAGCCCGTGGACGGAGGCGTCGCCCGGGTCGTGACCGACCTGGTGCGGGCTCAGCTGGCGGACGGCATGGACGTCGCCGCCGTCTGCCCGGACAGCCCGCTCGCCGCCGGGCTGCGCTCCCTCGGCGCGCACGTCCACACCTGGGAGGCGACCCGCTCGCCGGGACCCTCGCTGGTGCGGGAGGTGCGGCAACTCACCGACGTCCTGGACGACTTGCGTCCAGACCTGGTGCATGCGCACAGCGCGAAGGCGGGGCTGGCCGGGCGGCTCGCCGTACGCGGGCGCACCCCGACGGTGTTCCAGCCGCACGCCTGGTCCTTCGAGGCCGTCGGCGGGAGCACGGCCGCGCTCGCGCTGCGCTGGGAGCGGTGGGCGGCGCGCTGGGCCTCCCGGGTGATCTGCGTGAGCGAGGCGGAGCGGGACACCGGGGTGGACGCCGGGATCCGCGGCCGGTGGACCGTCGTGCCCAACGGCATCGACCCCGAGCGCTTCCGGCCCGCGGAGGACACGGGCCCGGTCAGGGCCCAACTGGCCGCCCGGCACGGCATGGACGCGGACGCGCCGCTCGTCGTGTGCGTGGGGCGGCTGTGCCGGCAGAAGGGGCAGGACGTCCTGCTGCGCGCCTGGGACGCCGTACGGCGTCGGGTGCCCGGGGCGCGGCTCGTGCTGGTCGGCGACGGCCCCGACGGCGAACGGCTGCGGGCCGCCGCGCCGCGCTCCGTGGTGTTCGCCGGACCCGTGGCGGACGCGGCGGCCTGGTACCAGGCCGCCGATCTCGTCGTGCTGCCGTCCCGTTGGGAGGGAATGGCGCTGGCGCCGCTGGAGGCGATGGCCTGTGCGCGGCCCGTGGTGGTCACGGACGTCGACGGGGCCCGCGAGAGCCTGCCGCCGTCGCTGGCCGGCCAGTGCCTGGTGCCGCCGGAGGACCCGCGGGCGCTCGCCCGGACCGTGACCGCGCTGCTGCTCGACCCGCCGTTGCGCGCCTCCCTCGGCGACCGGGCCCGCCGCCATGTGCTGTCCCTCCACGACGTGCGGCACACCGCGAAGGCGGTCGCCGGCGTCTACCGCGATCTGCTCGGCGCCCGGCCGGCCGGAGCCGGGGCGCACGCGCTCCCGCCCGCCGCCGACGGCGCCGAGGCCGCCCGGACGACACAGCGCGTCGAGCACTCAGAGCACAGGGAGTCCATCCACTCGTGACCGCAGAACGTACCGTGACCTCCCCCGGTGTCGCACCGCGGGAGCACGGATCCTCCCCCGTGTCCGTCATGCCCCCGCGCGGCTCCGGCACCGCTTCCCGGCTGCCCGCAGCCCGGCCACCCGACCGTCCCGCCTCCCCTGTCCCCCTGCTCCTCGCCGACGGTGCGGCGGCCCTGCTCGCCTGGTGGGCGGCAGCCGGGCACTCCTCGTTGCTCCTCGCCCTGCTGGCCGGGGCGTCACTGCTGCTGCGTCCGCGCGACGGGCGGTCGCCGGTGCCGGCGCTGCTGGAGGAACTGCCCTCCCTGTGCGGGCGGGTGGCTGTGGCCTGGCTGGCCGCCGCCGCACTGTGGGCGGCGCTGCATCCGCGGGACGTGCTGTCCGTGGCCGCCGTGCTGACCGGGTTCGCCGTGCAGGTGACGGCGGCCGGCGCACTGCGCGCGCTGGTGCACGGGCGGCGGCGCGCCGCGCTGCTGCGCCACCCCCGCGCGGCGCTCGTCATCGGTCCGGCGGCGACCGCGCAGCGCGTGGCCGCCGCCGTGCTGCGCCATCCGCGCAGCGGGGTGCGGCCGGTGGGGGTGGTCGCCACACAGGGGGACGGTGCCGAGGGGGGCGTTCCCGTGCTGCGGACCGACCAGGAGGTCGAGCGGGCGGTCATCCAGAACGGGGTGCGGGCGGTGCTCGCCGTCGGACCGTCGGTGCGGACCGAACAGGCGGCGCGGCTGCGGTCGTTGGCCTCGTCGGGGTGCGTGGTGTGGGAGGTCGACGCCGACGTGGCTCCGTACCCGGCGCGTGAGCGGGTGGCCGGGTTCGCCTGCCGACGGCTGGATTTCGCGCCGGTGCGGGCCGGCGGCGCGGGCAAGCGGCTGCTCGACATCCTGGTCTCGGGGGCGCTGTTGCTGCTGGTCAGCCCGCTGCTGCTGGTGTGCGCGGTGACGCTGCGGCTCACCGACGGGCCCGGGGTGGTGTTCCGTCAGGAGCGCATCGGGCGGGACGGCAGGCCGTTCACGCTGCTGAAGTTCCGCACGCACCGGCCGGTCGACGAGCACGAGTCGGCGACCCGGTGGAGCGTGGCCAACGAGCACGAGATGCGCCGCTTCTGCCGGATGCTGCGCCGCACCTCGCTGGACGAGCTGCTCCAGCTGTGGAACGTGCTGCGCGGCGACATGAGCCTGGTCGGGCCCCGCCCCGAACGTCCCTTCTTCGTGGCTCAGTTCAGCGAGACGTACCCGGGTTACGCGGCCCGGCACCGGATGAGGACCGGCATCACCGGGCTCGCGCAGATCCACGGGCTGCGCGGGGACACCTCGATCGAGGACCGCGCCCGCTTCGACAACGCGTACATCGACGACTGGTCGCTGTGGCAGGACGTCTGCATCCTGCTGCGCACGGCGGCCACGCTGGTCCGTCCGACGGGGAGCTGACGTCAGGTGAGCCACGTCCCCCTGCTGCCCCTGCCGCGCCGGGCGGCCTGGTTCGCGCCCGTGCTGCCCCTGGTGGCGGTGGTCGCGCTGCTGGGCCTGCCGGTCGCGGACGGCCGCGCGCAGCCCGCCGACGCGGTGTCCGCGCTGGTGGTGGGGTACTGCGTGATCCTGCTGCTGCGGGAGCGGCGGCGTCCGCTGTCGCCGCGCGCGGCGGTGGTGCTGGGACTGCCCGTGGCGGGACTCGCGGTCGCCGCCATGGGCGCGGCCTCGCCGGCGGCGGGGCTCGGCGGGATGGCCCGCTACCTGCAGGTGTTCGTGCTGGTCCCGGCGGCCGTGCTGGTGCTGCTGCGGGGGCGGGCCGACTTCCGAGTGCTGGCCTGGTCGTTCGTGGGCCTGGCGCTGTGGCAGGGGGCCGTCGGCGTGCACCAGTACGTCACCGGGACCGGCGCCTCCTACCAGGGCGAGACGGTCCGGGCGGTCGGCACCTTCGGGGCGCAGGACGTGATGGGCATGGCCACGGCGGTGGCGCTCGGCGTGGTCTGCGCGACCGGGCTGGCACTGGGCCGCACCCCGTCGTGGCAGCGGGCGGCGGCGGCCGGGTGCGCGGTGGCGCTGCTGGTGCCGCTGGCGGTGTCCTTCAGCCGGGGCGCCTGGATCGCGACCGTCCTGACCTGCGCGGTGCAGCTCGCACTGGCAGGGCTGCGGCGGGCGCTGAAGGCGGGGGCGGCCGTGGTGGCGGCGGGGGTGGTCCTCGTGGGCGGCTTCGGGGTGGGTACGGCGATGCTGCAGGAGCGGATCGACAGCATCACGCAGGTCGCCGACGCGCCCGACCAGTCCGTGGTCGACCGGTACACGCTGTGGGCGTCCGCCCTCGGCATGTGGCGCGAACAGCCGCTGACCGGGGTGGGGCTGAAGAACTTCCCCGAGTACCGCGACGGGCACGCCACGCTCGCGCTGTCCTCGGGCAGCGACATCGAGGGCGCCGGGGAGACCTACCACAAGCAGGCGCTGCTCTCCCCGCACAGCATGTACCTGCTGGTGCTCAGCGAGCAGGGGCTGCTCGGCTTCTGCGCGCTCGTGGGGAGCTGGCTGGCGCTGCTGGTGTGCGCGGTGCGCGCGCTCGGGCGGGCCCGGCGGGACGGGTCCGGCCTCGACTGCGCGCTGATCGCCTGCGGCCTGCTGCTGTGGCAGCTCGTCGACTACGTGTACGGCGACATCGGCGGTCCGTCGACCGTCCTGACCGGCGTCGCCCTCGGCCTGACGGCGTGGTGGGGGCTGACGGAACGGACCGCCACGGACGCGGCCCGCCGGGACACTCTCCCCGGCCGGGTGGAAGAGGCGGTGGCCCGATGACGTCCTTCCCCTCCCAGGCCACGGGAACCGCGCCCGGTCCTCGCACGGAGAGCGTGCCGTCCCGCGCGAAGGCCCGCACGGCCGGACCGGCCCGCCCCCAGGGCGACCGGCCCTCCCCCGGTGCGCAAGGCCAGGGCGAGCCGAACCCCTCCCGGCGTTTCCTCGCCCGTGCCGCGCTGGTCACCGCCGCCCTGTCCATCGCCGGGTCGCTGCTCGGGCTGGTCCGGGACCAGTCGCTGGCGCGGCTGTTCGGGGCCGGGAGCGACACCGACGCGTTCCTCGTGGCGTGGACCGTGCCGGAGATGGCGGCGACGCTGCTGATCGAGGACGGGCTGGCGATCGCGCTGATCCCGGCGTTCAGCATGGCGCTGGCCCGGCGCGCGCGGGGCGTCCCCGGTGACCCGGTGCGCGATCTGGTGCGGGCCACGCTGCCGCGGCTGAGCCTGGCCTTCACCGCGGTGGCCGCGCTGGTCGCCGCGGGGGCGCCGTACCTGGTGGCCGTGCTCGCGCCCGGGCTGCCGGACCCGCAGCTCGCCGTGGACTGCACCCGGCTCACCGCGCTGAGCCTGCTGGCCTTCGGGCTCGCCGGGTACTGCAGCGCCGCGCTGCGGGCGCACCGCCGCTTCCTCGCCCCGGCGGCGATCTACGTCGCCTACAACGCGGGGATCATCGCGACGATGTTCGCCTTCGGCGGCGAGTGGGGGGTGCGGGCGGCAGCGGCCGGGGTCGCGGTGGGCGGCTGTCTGATGGTGGCGGTGCAACTGCCGTCGCTGTGGCGGCAGATCACCTCCCGTACGCCCGCGCGGGAATCCGCCGTCGACGGTCCCGCGGACGAGGAGCGGCCGGTGCGGCTGGCGCTGATCGCCGCCGTGCTGCTGTTCGCGCTGTGCCGCCAGTCGCAGGTGCTGGTCGAGCGGTTCCTGGCGTCGTCGCTGCCCGCGGGCGCGATCTCGCACCTCAACTACGCGCAGAAGGTCGCGCAGATCCCGATGACGCTGTCGCTGATGGTGTGCACGGTGACCTTCCCGGTGGTGGCGCGGGCGCTCGCCGACGGGGACACCGCGCGGGCACGGGCCCGGGTCCAGCGGGACCTGGTCCTGGCGTCCTGCGTGGTGCTGCTGGGCATGTGCGCCGTGGTCGCCTGCGCCCCGCAGATGATCGAACTGCTTTTCCAGCAGGGGGCGTTCACCGCAGCCGACACCGCCGCGACGGCGGACGTGATGCGGGTGTACGCGCTCGGGCTGCTCGGCCAGACCCTGGTGGGCGCGCTGGTCCGCTGCTACTTCTCGGCGGGCCGCGCCCGCTGGTACCCGCTGGGCGTGATGGGTGTGGGCATCGTCGCCACGTCCCTGATCGGCGCGCTCGCCGTGGGCCGCTGGGGGGTCGCGGGGATCGCCGCGGCCAACGCCGCCGGCATCACCGTCACCGCCGCCCTGCTGCTGACCGGTCTGCGCGCAACCCCCTCCGACAGCGCGCCGGGCGTCACCGTCGGTGTCCGCCGGGTCCTCGCCGACCTGGGCCGGCCGGTCCTCGCCTCCGTCCTGGCCGTCACCGCCGGGGTGTTCGCCGCCGGCCGCTTCGACGCGCCCGTGGCGGCGCTCGCGGCCGGCTGCCTCGCCGTCACCGCCGTCTTCGTCCCGATCGCCCTGTCCGCCCTGGGCGTGGGCGCCGCCACCGTGCGGCACCGCGTCCGTACCGTCACACGAAGGCTCACACATGGCCGCACCCGTTGAATCCCCGCTCGCCGACCGGCACCCGGCGGCGCGCCGCCCGGCGCCCGTCCCCTGGGTGGCGATGTACCACTCGGTGGGCGACTGCTCCGACGACCCGTACCGCGTCACCGTCACGCCCGACCGGCTGGAGCACCAGCTGACCTGGCTGCGCCGGCGCGGGCTGCGGGGGGTGTCCGTGGCGGAACTGCTCGACGCGCGTGCCCGCGGTGAGGGCGGGGGCCTGGTCGGCCTGACCTTCGACGACGGCTACGCCGACTTCCTCACCGGCGCCCTGCCGCTGCTGCGGCGCTTCCGGTGCAACGCGACCCTGTTCGTGCTGCCGGGGCGGCTCGGCGGCCACAACGCCTGGGACCCGCTGGGCCCGCGCAAGCCGCTGCTGGACGCGGAGGGCATCCGGCGCGCCGCCGGGGAGGGCGTGGAGATCGGCTCGCACGGGCTGACGCACGTCGACCTCACCCGCGCCGACGACACGGTGCTCACGGCCGAGGTGACGGAGAGCCGCGCCCGGATCGCCGCGCTGACCGGCGTCGAGGCGGCGGGCTTCTGCTACCCGTACGGCACGGTCGACGCGCGGGCCGTCGAGGCCGTGCGGAAGGCCGGTTACCGGTACGCCTGCGCCATCGACCCGGGCCCGCTGACCGGCCCGCACGCCCTGCCGAGGGCGCACGTCGGGCAGAACGACACGGCGTGGCGGCTGCACCTGAAGCTGCGGCTGCACCGCTGGCGCCGCCGTCCGGTGGAGGGCGTGTGAGATGAGGGCGCTGCACATCATCACCGGTCTCGGCGTGGGCGGCGCCGAACAGCAGCTGCGGCTGCTGCTGCGTCATCTGCCCGTCGACTGCGACGTGGTGACGCTCACCAACCCGGGGCCGGTCGCCGAGGGCCTGCGCGCCGACGGGGTGCGGGTGCTGCACCTGGGCATGGCGGGCAACCGGGACGTGGGCGTACTGCCGCGCCTGGTCCGGGTGATCCGCTCCGGCGGCTACGACCTGGTCCACACCCACCTCTACCGGGCCTGCGTGTACGGCCGACTCGCCGCGCGCGTGGCGGGGGTGCGGGCGGTCGTGGCGACCGAGCACTCGCTGGGCGACTCCCAGATGGAGGGCCGCGCGCTCACGCAGGGCGTGCGGGCGCTGTACCTGGCGAGCGAACGGCTCGGCTCGGCGACGGTCGCCGTCTCCCCGACGGTGGCGGACCGGCTGAAGCGGTGGGGCGTGCCCGCTCCCCGGATCGAGGTCGTGCCGAACGGCATCGAACTGGACCGGTTCCGCTTCGACCCGGAGCGTCGGGAACGCACCCGCAGGCGGCTCGGGCTGCCGGACGGCGCGTTCGTCGTCGGCGGGGTGGGCCGGCTCGCCCGCGGCAAGAGGTTCGACGTGCTGGTGCGGGCGTTGGCGCGGCTTCCGGAGGACTGCTGGCTGCTGCTGGTGGGCGGCGGCCCCGAGGAGCACCTGCTGCGCCGCACCGCCCACGAGGCCGGTGTGTCCGGGCGGGTGCTGTTCACGGGGGAGCGGCCCGCCGTGCCCGACGGCTCCCCCGGGCCCGACCTCCCCTCGCTCACCTCGGCGATGGACCTGTTCGCCTCCCCGTCCACGGAGGAGGCGTTCGGTCTGGCGGCGGTGGAGGCCCTGGCCGCCGGGCTGCCCGTGCTGCACGGGTCGTGCCCGGCGATCGAGGACCTGCCGCCGGACGCCTCGGCCGGTGCGCGGCGGGTGCGCGGCGGCCCGGAGGAGTACGCCCGCGCGATCGCCGAGGTCCGCGCGGCGGGCCCGGCGCCGCGCACGGCAGCCGAGGCCGCCCGCCACTACAGCATCACCCGCAGCTCGGCCCGCCTGATGGACGTGTACGCGGCCACCGCGGCCGGCCCGTCCCCGTCCCTCAACGTCAAGGAAGCACCGTCGTCATGACCGACACCCCGACCCGTCTGCGTGTTCCGTCCCTGGACCGTGTCCGAAGACTGCCCGCCTGGTCCGCGCTGGTGGCGGGCACGCTCCTCGGCGGCCTGTCCGGCGGCGCGTACGGCCTGCTCACCCCGGCCGAGTACACGGCCACCAGTTACGTCGTGGCCGTCCCCACCGACCAGGCCGGCCCGGAGTCCGCGCGCGGTTTCGCGCAGGCGTACGGGCGGGTGGCCACCCAGCTCGCGGTGCTCGGGGACGCGCAGGTGTGGGCCGGTGTGCCGGTGCGCACCCTGCGGGACGGCGTGCGCACGGCGACCTCGCCGGACGCGCCGATGGTGTCCGTCACGGCCGTCTCCGAGCGTCCCGGTACGGCGGTCGACATGGCGAACGCGGTGGCGCGGGCGCTGACCCGGCACGCGGAGGACACCAAGGACAGCACCCGGGTGCGGCTGGTGCAGTTCTCCCGCGCGGTGAAGCCGTCCGCGCCCGCCTCCGCGTCGCCCGTGGTGACCGCCCTGGTCGGTGCGAGCGCGGGCGGGCTGCTGGGCGGTCTGGCGCTGCTGGCCCGGCCCCGCCGCGGCGGCCGCGACGGGGAACCGGCGCCCAGCGCCTCCGTGCCCGGTCCGGCCTCCGCCGCCGACGTGCCGCGGTGACGGCGGCGGGCCGGGCCGGGACGGCCCCGGCGTCACCCGGAGCGCGACCACCAGTCGAGGCGCAGGCACAGCTTGCCGCCGAGCCAGTGCTCCACCCAGCGTCCGAGGTCCAGCGGCGCGCAGTGGTCCGGCAGCTCCGGTCCCGCGGGCGGCTCGGTGGGCGACGGGGTCTGCGGGTCCTCGGGCGTGCGGCCGAAGAGGGCGTTGCGGAAGACGCGGGAGGCGTCCGGGTTGTCGTCGCACTGCCAGACGCCGTGCGGGCAGTAGTCGGTCACCGTGTGGTAGAGCGGCCGGTGCTGCTGCATCCAGGCGAGCATGCGGCGCATGTACTCGGGATTGTCGCCGTTGCGGAAAAGCCCCCACTCCGGATAGGCGATGGGCTTTCCGTGCGCCTTGGCGAAATCGACGTGCGCCTGAAGGCCGTACGGTTCTTTCACCTGTTCGTCGAAGGACATTCCGCGCGGCTGGTCGTAGGAGTCCATTCCGATGATGTCGACGGTGTCGTCGCCGGGATAGCACTCGGTCCACGGCACGGCGTCACGGCCCCGGTTGGGCGTGAACTCGAACCGGAATTTCTGGCCGGGGACGGAACGCATCGTGGTGACGATGCGGTTCCAGTACTTCTTCCAGTTCGCCGGGTCGGGCCCGCAGCGGTGGGTGTAGGTGATGCCGTTCATCTCCCAGCCGAGGACCAGGACCGTGTCGGGGATCTTCAGCTCGACGAGCCGCTCGGCGAGGGTGCGGAAGTGGTGGTCGAACTCGCCGGCCGCGCCGCGTCGCAGCAGTTCGCGGACCTCGCTGTCGGGCACGCCCGCCTCGTTGCGTTCCTGGAGCGGGACGTTGAGGACGAGCATCCGTTTGTCGTCGGCGTTGCGCCAGCGCGCCCAGTCCTCGAGGAAGCCGACGTCGCCCTCGATGTCCTTCCAGTGGTTGCCGGGCAGGTAGGTGTGGCCGACGCGCAGTTCGGCGCCGCCGAGCCAGCGGCTGAGCTGCTCCATCCGCTGCACGCCGCGCGCGTCGGACGCGAGGAAGGCGCCGAACGGCGGCACGCCCTTCGCCGGGGTGGGCACGGAGGGCGGCCGCACCTCCGGGACGGGCGGAAGCTCGGGCACGGACACGGCGGGAACGTCGACGTCGGGTGTGGGGAAGGCCGACGCGGCGGGCTCGGCGCCCGGCGCGGGCCGGGCGCCCGCGGCGGGTGTGGGGCGCTCGGTGGGGCCCGGCAGCGCGGCCCCCGCGTCGTCCATGGGCGCCGCGCCGGCCACGGGGCCCGCCGCCAGGGCGGCCGACACGGCGACCGCCGCCGCGCCCACGGCCAGGGCCCGGGCCCGGACCCGCCTGTGGTGTGGGGCCATTGGCTGCTCCTCTTCTCGCTCGCGTCCGCCTGCTGCCTGATGCCTCGCTGTTGACGAACAGTCATATGAAGTCAGCCATACGAAATACGACAGTGCCACTGCCACTGCGGCTTTCGAGTGCCGTTCTCGCCCGTGTGGGTGAGACGACGCCAGAAGAAAGTGAGAATGCGTGTCCTTGCTTGACACCCGGGTTCCCGCGGTCGTGCTGCGGATCGACCGGAATCCCTTTCACCACGGCACCCTGGGCGCGGTCCGGTCGCTCGGCCGGGCGGGGGTGGACGTCCATGTCGTCGCCGACTGCGCGGGAAGTCCCGTGGCCCGTTCGCGCTTTGTGCGCCGGCTGCACGCCCCGCCGCCCCCGGACGCGTCCGCGGACGAGGTCCTCGCCGTGCTGCGCCGGGTCGCCGCCCAGGTGGGGCGTCCGGCGGTGCTGGTGCCGATGGACGACGCCACCGCGATCACCACGGCGCGGCTGCGCGAGGAGCTCACCGGCTCCTACCTGCTGCCGGTGATGCCGTCCGCGCTGCCCGAACGCGTCGCGGACAAGGCCGAACTGGCGTCCGTGTGCGCCTCCGTGGGCGTGCCGCATCCGCGCACGGAGGTCCCGGACACCCCGGCGCGGGCCGCCGAGGACGCGCTGCGGCTCGGGCTGCCGGTGGTCGCCAAGTGGAGCCGCCCCTGGCTGCTACCGGCGGGCTCCGGGCTGCGCAGCACCCAGGTGCTGCACACCGCCCGCGAGGCGCGGGAGCTGCACGCGCGCACCGCGGAGGCGGGCAGCCCGCTGCTGCTCCAGGCGTTTCTTCCGCCCGGCACGGACCGGGACTGGTTCTTCCACGGCTACGCCGACCGCACGGGCACGGTGCGGGCCGGCGGGCCGGGCCGCAAGCACCTGTCCTGGCCGCGCGGCGCGGGACTGACCGCGGTGGGCCGCTGGACGCCCAACTCGGAGGTGATCGCGCTGGCCGAGCGCATCACCGGCGAGCTGGGCTACCGCGGGATCTTCGACCTGGACTTCCGCCGCTGCGGCGCCACCGGCCGCTACCACCTCCTCGACTTCAACCCGCGCCCCGGCGCCCAGTTCCGGCTGTTCACCGACAGCGCCGGCCTGGACGTCGTACGGGCGCTGCACGCGGACCTGACGGGGCGTCCGCTGCCGGACGGGGATCCGGTGACCGGCAGGGCGTTCGTGGTGGAGAACTACGCGCCCTTCGCCGCGCTGCGTCCCGGGCCCGGCGGACGCGAACTGGCCTGGTGGGCGGGCGACGACCGCGCCCCGGGCCTCGCGATGTGGGCCCTGTGGGCCCGTCATGTGTCCGGCCGGCTGCGCCGGCGGCTGGGCGCCGCGACCGAGGTGCCGGCGCAGCGCCCGGCGCCCCGGGCGGTCACGCCCTCCCTGACGACCGACAACGAGAAAGCGAGCAGCTGATGATGTACGACCTCCTGGTGGTGGGCGCGGGTCCGTACGGTCTGTCGATCGCGTCGCACGCGGCGGCCGCCGGACTGAACCTGCGTGTCTTCGGCCGGCCCATGGCGTCCTGGCGGGACAACATGCCGGCCGGGATGTTCCTGAAGTCGGAGCCGTGGGCGTCCAACCTGTCCGACCCGTCAGGACGCTGGCGGCTCGACGCGTACTGCACCGAGCAGGGCCTGACCGCCCGTCACGCGCACCCGATCCCGGTGGAGGACTTCGCCTCGTACGGGCTGTGGTTCGCGCGCAACGCCGTGCCCGAGGTGGACGAGCGGACGATCGCGCGGGTGTCGTCGGGACCGGAGGGCTTCAGCGCGGTCGCCGAGGACGGGGAGGTGCTGCACGCGCGGACGGTGGCGCTCGCGGTCGGCGTGATGCCGTTCATCGAGGTGCCGTCGGCGCTGCGCGGGCTGCACCCGGCGCTGGTGACGCACAGCAGCCACCACAGCGACCTGGGCCCCTTCCAGGGCAAGGACGTCACCGTCATCGGCGGGGGCCAGGCGGCGCTGGAGACGGCGGCGCTGCTCGCCGAGCAGGGCACGCGGGTGCGGGTGCTGGCGCGGGCGGAGCGACTGCGCTGGAACGACGTTCCGCCGCCGTGGGAGCGGCCGTGGTGGCAGTCGGCGCGCTCCCCGCACAGCGGTCTGGGTCCGGGCTGGCGGAACTGGTTCTACTCGGAGCGGCCGGGGCTGTTCCGGCGGCTGCCGGAGGCGACCCGGACGCGGATCGCGGCGACGGCGCTGGGTCCGGCGGGCGCCTGGTGGGTGCGGGAGCGGGTGGAGCGCGCGGTGGACCTGCTGCCGGGGCACGAGGTGACGGCGGCAGCCGCGGTGCCGGGCGGGCTGCGGCTGGAGCTGGCCGATCTGTCGGGCGCGCGGCGCACGATGGAGACGGAGCACGTGATCGCCGCCACCGGGTTCAAGGCTCACCGTGACCGGCTGGGGCTGCTGTCGGCGGAGCTGCGCGGTGCGATGACGGCACTGCCCGACGGGTCGCCGGTGCTGGACCGGGGCTTCGAGTCGTCCTACCCCGGGCTGTTCCTCGCGGGTCTGGTGTCGGCGTCCGGGTTCGGTCCGGCGATGCGGTTCGTGCACGGTGCGACGTTCACGGCGTCGACGCTGGTGCAGGGGGTTCGCAGGCGGCTGCGCGCGGCCCCGGTCCGCGGGAGCGTGCCGGTGCCGGCGGGCGCGGGCCGCGGCGGCACGCCGGCCCCGGTGCGCGGCTGACGGCGGCCCACGACGAAGTGTCCCCCGGACCGGTGGTCCGGGGGACGCTTCGTGCCGGGGGCGCGGGCTCCGGGTGGGGTCGGCCCGGTGTCCGCGGGACCGTCAGCGGCGGGCGCCGACGCGGCCGCGGCGGTACAGCATGGCCCCGCCGGTGAGCAGCACGGCGCCGGCGGCGGACGCGGCCATCAGGCCGTCGGTGCCGGTCTCGGCGAGGTGCGGCGGGCCGTCCGGGGTGTGGACGGCCGGCGGCTCGACCGGGGTCGGCGGCGTCTTGACCGTGGGCGGCTCGGGCTTGTCCTTCTCGGGCGTCTTCTCCGGCTCCTTCTCCTCGTGGCCGGACTCGTTGACGCAGGTGTTGTCGCTCGCCGCGTTGAACAGCCCCACGACGTTGACGCTGTTGCCGCAGGCGTTCACCGGCACGTGGATCGGCGCCTGGATGAGGTTGCCGGACAGCAGGCCGGGCGAGCCCTTGGCGGCGCCGACCGCGTGGGCCCCGCCGCTCTCGGAGTGCGAGACGCCCGAGGAGGCCTCGTGGTGGGAGTGCGCCGAGCGGTCCGAGGACTTCTTCTCGCCGTGCGAGCCCTCGGAGACGTTGGCGCAGGTGTTGCCGGAGGCGCTGTTGCCCACGCCGCCGACGGTGACGTCGTTGCCGCACGCGTTCACGGGGGCGTGGACGGGCGCCTGCACGTTGTTCCCGGAGAGCACGCCGGGCGAGCCCTCGGCGCCGCCGGCCGCGGTGGCGCCGCCGGCCTTCTCACCGTGGCCGCCGGACTCGTTGACGCAGGTGTTGTCGGACGCGCTGTTGAAGGCGCCCACGGCGGTGACGGTGTTGCCGCACGCGTTCACCGGCACGTGGACCGGCGCCTGCACGTTGTTCCCGGACAGCACACCGGGAGAATCCTCGGCACCGCCCCCCGCGAACGAGTCGGCGAGGGCGGGGGTTCCGTACAGGGACAGAATGCCCGTGGCGGCAGCGGCCGCCGTGAACACTCCCCTGCTCAGGGTCTGTCGCAATGTGGTTGTCTTCCTGCTTGAAGATGGGAGGCCGGCCCCGGCATGGAGAGAGGCGGCCGAGGCCGCGCGTCACGGCCCCGGCTGTCCTGTGGCCTGTCTCCCTCTCCAACCCTGCTGCGCGGGATCGGTTGCGCAGGTTCACCCGGTCGGCCGCGTGCCCGTCACGCGGCCCGGGGCGTCAGGACACCACGTCCTTGCGCGCGAACCCGCGGAAGGCCAGCGCGAACAGCACGAGCGCGTACGTCACGGACACCGACGCGCCCTGGATCATGCCCGACCATTCCGGGGTGGGCTGGACGGCGTCCGCCCAGGCGAACTGCCAGTGGGCGGGCAGGAAGTGCCGCCAGTCACCGAGGGCGGTGACGGCGTCCAGGACGTTGCCGACGATGGTCAGGCCGACGGCTCCGCCGACCGCGCCCAGCGGGGCGTCGGTGCGGGTGGACAGCCAGAACGCCAGTGCGGCGGTGACCAGTTGCGACACGAACAGGTACGCGACGATCACCACGAGCCGCCCGGCCGCGGTGCCCGGGTCGAGCGTGCCGCCGGTGGGGATGTGCAGCGGGCCCCAGCCGTAGGCGACGGTGCCGACGGCGAGCGCCACCACCGGCAGCAGGATCATCGCGGCGAGGCTCAGGCCCAGTCCGACGATCAGCTTGGACCACAGCAGCCGCATCCGGGGCACGGGCGCGGCGAGCAGGTAGCGCAGGGAGGACCAGCCGGCCTCCGAGGCGACGGTGTCCCCGCAGAACAGGGCGACCGGGATGACCAGCAGGAATCCCGCCGACACGAACAGGCTGACGGCGGCGAAGTTGGCGCCGGACGCGGTGGCCGTGTCCATCAGGTTGATCCGGCTGTTGCGGCCCTCCGGTTCGCCGCCGACCGCGAAGGCGATCACCAGCACGAAGGGCAGCGCGGCGAGGACCGCGCCCATGACGAGGGTGCGCCGCCGCTTGAGCTGGCGGATCAGCTCGACCCGCAGCGGCAGGGTGCGGCCGGCGCGGTAGCCGACGGCGGTCTCCGCGGGGGCGGCCGGCCCGGGAGCCGTGGACTCCTCGGCCCGCTCGGTGAGCGCGCTCATGCGGATCCTCCGATCAGGGTGAGGAAGGCGTCCTCGAGGCGGCGGTGGGGGCCCACGGACGTCACGGGCACCTCCAGCCGGACCAGTTCCGCGATCAGCGCGGGGGCGCTGCCGTCGGCGCCGAGCCGCACCAGCAGCCCTTCGTCGGTGCGGACGGCGGACTCCACTCCGGGCAGCGCGGCGACCTTCTCGGCGAGTGGCTCCTCGACGGGCGTGACGGTGCCGACGAGGAGGGTGTCGCCGGAGCCGACGATGTCGTGGACCGGTCCGGCCTGGACCAGCCGGCCGCGGTCCATGACGACGAGGTGGGTGCAGGACTGCTCGACCTCCGCCAGCAGATGGCTGGAGACGATCACCGTGCGTCCGGCGGCCGCGTACCGGATCATCACCTCGCGCATCTCGCGGATCTGCGGCGGGTCGAGGCCGTTGGTCGGTTCGTCGAGGATCAGCAGGTCGGGCAGGCCGAGCATGGCCTGGGCGATGGCGAGGCGCTGGCGCATGCCCTGCGAGTAGGTGCGCACGGCGCGGGCGAGGGCGTCGCCGAGGCCGGCGATCTCCAGGGCCTCGTCGAGGTGGGCGTCCTCGGGCGGGCGGCCGGTGGCGGCCCAGTACAGCTCGAGGTTCTCCCGGCCGGACAGGTGCGGCAGGAAGCCGGCGCCCTCGACGAAGGCGCCGACCCGGGACAGCACGGGCGAGCCGGGGCGCACCGCGTGGCCGAACACGCGGATCTCGCCGTCGTCGGGCTTGATGAGGCCCATCAGCATGCGCAGGGTGGTGGTCTTGCCGGCCCCGTTGGGTCCGAGCAGGCCGAGCACCTGGCCCTTCTCCACCCGGAACGACAGGTCCCGTACGGCGTACCGGTCGGCGGAGCGTGCGTACCGCTTGCTCAGGCCGGTGATCTGGAGGGGGACGTCGGCCAGATCGGGGTCCGGGGCCGGGGCCGTGGTACGGCGGCGGGCGGTGAGGAGCAGCGCGAGGGCGGTCACGGCGCCGGCGACGGGCAGCCACACCACCCAGGCGGGCAGCGGGGCCGCGGCGGTGGTGACGCCGGGTGCGGTGGGCACGGTGAGGTCGCTCCTCAGCGCCACGGTGTACGTGGCCGGGGCGGCCGGGGAGGCGTAGGCGAGGTCGGTGGAGGCGAGGACGAGCCGCAGCCGGTGGCCCTTGCGGACCTCGTGGTCGACGGCCGGGAGGGTGAGCTCCACGTCCTTGCCGGAGCGGGCGCCCTCGACGCGGACGGGGGTGACGAGCTGGGAGGGCAGTACCTGCTGCCGGCCGTCCGGGCCGACGTCGTAGAGCTTGGCGAAGAGGACGGCGTCGTCGCTGGTGGACCTGACCCGCGCGGTGACGGTCGGGGAGCCGGTGACGTGCAGGTCGCGGGTGACGGGGGCGGACTCGAAGCGGGCGTGCTGGCCCGGGAAGTCGAGGGAGACGCCGATGCCGAGGGAGGAGAGCTGGGAGAGGCCGCCGGAGCCGCCGATGCCGGGCAGGGCGGACACGGCGGGCGGGTTGGCGCCGGCCGGGTTGGCGAAGCGCTGCTCACGGCCCGTCAGCCGCACGGCCCGCTCGCCGCTGTGCAGGCCCGGGTAGGCGTCGGCGCTCGCGCCGCGCAACTGGGCCCGTCCGTCGGTGGAGTCGACGCCTCCGGTGCGGGTGACGCGGAAGGCGGGACCCGTGTCGGCGCCCTTCTCGCCCTTGAGGTAGCGGTCGAACCAGGCGCGGACGCGTGCCTGCAGGCGGTCGGTCTCGGGGTCGCCGCCGTCGTGGCCGCCCGCCAGCCAGTCGACCTTGACGGGGGCGCCGTTGGCGCGGATCGCACGGGCTGCGGCGTCGGCGTGGCCGAGCGGGAACAGGGAGTCGGTCTGCCCCTGCATCAGCAGCGTGGGCACGTCGATGCGGTCGGCGACGGCGGCCGGGGAACGCGCCTCGAGGAGCGCGCGGGCCTGTGCGTCGGGGACGCCGGACTCGGCGACCCGCTCGTACATGGCGCACAGCTCGGGCTCGAAGCGGGCACAGCCGCCGCCGGACGTGACGAAGGCCCCGGCCCACAGCTTCTTGAACACGCCGTCGGGGAAGAGGGCTTCGGCGAGGTCGAAGTAGGTGATGGCGGGGGCCACGGCGTCGACGCGGTCGTCGTACCCGGCGCCGAGGAGGGCGATCGCCCCGCCGTAGGAGTTGCCGGCCATGCCGACGCGGGGGTCGCCGTCCTTGTCGAGCTGGATCTCGGGCTGTTCGGCCAGCCAGTCGAGCAGCCGGGAGACGTCGGCGACCTCGCCCCGGGGGTCGTTCAGCCCGATCTTCCCGGTGGACCTGCCGAAGCCGCGCGCGGACCAGGTGAGGACGGCGTACCCGTCGCGGGCGAGGTCCTCGGCCTGTGCGCGGACGTCCTCCTTGCTGCCGCCGAAGCCGTGCCCGAGCAGCACGGCGGGACGGCCGCCCTCGGGGCCCGCGGTGAAGTAGGAGGTGTCGATGCGCACCCCGTCGTCCGTTGCCATGACGCGGTCGGCCCGGCGCACCCGGGGCTCGTCGTCGGAGGCGACGGCGGTCCAGGTGCCGGCCCCGGCGAGCACGACGACGGCGGCCGCGGCGGCGAGGGCACGCCGGGGCCACGGCCGCCGGAGGCGGGGCAGTCGAAGATCCATGCGTCAACCGTACGGGGTCCACCTGTCGGTCCGTTGTCGACCGGAGACCGAACCTGGGGACCTCCCGGGGGTGTACGCGGCTGCGGCCGTGTACCGCGGTCGCGGTACACGGGCCCGAGGGTTCCGTCAGCCGACGCGGCGCTCCCGGACCCCGTCCGCCTCGAAGTCGTAGATCCGGTCGTTGATGCGCAGGCCGTCGACGGCCCCGATCCACATGTGGTCACGTCCCTTGCCGACGGCGGCGGTGAGGACGGTCGCCTCCTCGCCCCCGTCGTCGAGCGACTCCTTCAAGGCGGCGAAGGTGCACGGGGTCGCCTGGGTGCACTCCGTCTCGTTGCCCGTCAGGTACCAGTGTCCGGTGGTCGTGGCGTTCAGGAACGGGCTCCAGCGGTTGGTCTGGGTGACCGCGTCCGGGACCCACACCATGGTCGAGTAGTCGTCCTGGAGGTCACTCAGGTTCGGATCGATCTCGAACCTGATGTTCGGCAGGTTCCTCGGGCCGCCGTAGGTGACGTTCTCACCGGTCTGGAAGACATGGAAGCCCAGCTCCCGCAGGTCGCGGACCCGGTCGCCGAAGAAGTCGACCTCGTTGCCGAAGTCGGCCTTCTCGCTGGGCGGGGTCAGCGTGGTGGAGTTGTCCGCCACCTCGATGCCCAGGCTGCCCTGCCCGTAGGGCGGTCCGGCTTCCGCTACCGGCACGCCGAACGAGCCGAACGGGCCGTTCCTGAGCGCGGCGACGGGCGAGCCGATCGTGTTGCGGGTGATCACCCCCCAGTGGTCCGCGCCGCTCCCGTTGCCGTGCCCGTCGCCGTCGCCCTTCGGGCTGCCGTCCGCCGAAGCGGGGGCCGTTCCCAGCAGGGCCGCTGCGGCGACCGCGGCGACGGCCGCGGCCACCAGCGTCCCGCCCCGCGTCTTCGCAAAGCGCATCTTCACGCTCACTCCTTGCCTGTGGCTGACGACCGGGCGCTCGCCCGGTCGCGGTCCGGCGGGGTCCCGGCATCCGGTCGGGTCGCCGCCCGCTACAGCGTCCACGTGAAGAAACGGTGAAGGCGCGCCGTCAGGCCCCTTGTTTCGCCCATTCGGTCCGATCAACACGCGAATGGACGCGCCATGGCCGCGCGGAGGAGGCGCACGGAACGCCCCGCGGGCCGGAGCCGTGTGCGGTGAGCACGGCTCCGGCCCGCGGGTGCCGGTCCGGACGGACGGTCAGTGGTTGCGCGGGAAGCCCAGGTCGACGCCGGAGGGGGCGTCCGCCGGGTCGGGCCAGCGGGTCGTGACGACCTTTCCGCGGGTGTAGAAGTGCGTGCCGTCGTTGCCGTAGATGTGGTGGTCGCCGAAGAGGGAGTCCTTCCAGCCGCCGAAGGAGTGGTAGCCCACGGGGACCGGGATCGGGACGTTGACGCCGACCATGCCGGCCTCGACCTCGAGCTGGAAGCGGCGGGCGGCGCCGCCGTCGCGGGTGAAGATGGCCGTGCCGTTGCCGAACGGCGAGGCGTTGATGAGGTCCAGGGCCTCCTCGTACGTGTCGGCGCGCAGCACGCACAGGACGGGGCCGAAGATCTCGTCCTGGTAGGCCTTGGCGGTGGTCGGCACCTTGTCGAGCAGGGAGATGCCGATCCAGTGGCCGTTCTCGTGGCCGTCGACGGTGTAGCCGGTGCCGTCGAGGACGACCTCGGCGCCCTCGTCGGCCGCGCCGGCGACGTAGGAGGCGACCTTGTCGCGGTGGGTCGCGGTGATCAGCGGGCCCATCTCGGAGGCGGGGTCGTCGCCGGGGCCGATCTTGATCTTCTCGGCGCGCTCGCGGATCTTCTCCACCAGCTCGTCGCCGATCGCGCCGACGGCGACGACCGCGGAGATCGCCATGCAGCGCTCGCCGGCCGAGCCGTAGGCGGCGGACACGGCCGCGTCGGCGGCCGCGTCGAGGTCGGCGTCGGGCAGCACCAGCATGTGGTTCTTGGCGCCGCCGAGGGCCTGGACGCGCTTGCCGTTGGCGGAGGCGGTGGTGTGGATGTAGCGGGCGATGGGCGTGGAGCCGACGAAGGACACGGCCTTGACGTCCGGGTGCTCGAGGAGGCGGTCGACGGCCACCTTGTCGCCGTGCACGACGTTGAACACGCCCTCGGGCAGTCCGGCCTCGGCGAGCAGCTCGGCGAGGCGGACGGAGGCGGACGGGTCCTTCTCACTGGGCTTCAGCACGAAGGTGTTGCCGCAGGCGATGGCGACGGGGAACATCCACATCGGCACCATCGCCGGGAAGTTGAACGGGGTGATGCCGGCGACCACGCCGAGCGGCTGGCGGATGGACGCCACGTCCACGCGGCTGGCGACCTGGGTGGACAGCTCGCCCTTGAGCTGGACGTTGATGCCGCAGGCCAGGTCGACGATCTCCAGGCCGCGTGCGACCTCGCCGAGGGCGTCGGAGTGCACCTTGCCGTGCTCGGCGGTGATCAGCTCGGCGATCTCGTCGCGGTGGGCGTCGAGCAGGGCGCGGAACTTGAAGAGGATCGAGGTGCGCTGCGCGAGGGAGGACTGGCCCCAGGTGCGGAACGCCTCCTTGGCGGCGGCGACCGCGGCGTCGACCTCCTCGACGGAGGCGAAGGCGACCTTGGTGGTGACCTCGCCGGTCGCCGGGTTCGTCACCGGGCCGTAGGTTCCCGAGGCGCCTTCGGCGGTCTTGCCGCCGATCCAGTGGTTGACGATCTTCGTCATGACCGAGAACTCCTTCGCAGATGGCGGCGTCGGGTGGAGACGTGCCGTTCGTACAGCTCGTGCGGTGGTGCCGCGGGCGGGCGCGCCGCGGCGGCGGCCACGGGTCCATCCCACCAGGGCCGGGGTGCCGGGCGGGCCCGACACTGTGTCGGCCGTTCGGGTCCCCGAGTGGACACATGGGTCCCGGGGGCGGGCGTCCGGGACGGTCGTACCTCCGGCGCGGGGCCGCGGCGGGCGGGGAGTCGTCGCTCGCACCTCGCTCCTGCCAAAGCGAGGCGGCCTCCCGCGCCGGAGGCGATCTGTGACGGGGCGACGCCGTGGACGCCCCGACGGCCGGGAAGCGCCCGGCGACGGTGGAGGCTCGCCATGACGCTCCCTTCGGACGTCTCGTCCGCCCTGCGGGGTCCGAGGGCTCTCCCCGGTTCTAGCCCCGTCCATGAAGCCCTGTCAATGTTTTGTCCGGACATTCGGACGAGAACGCGTAAGTGGGGGTACGGAAGGGAGCGCCGGTACGGGTCGGAACGTCCCGGAGTCAATGCGCCCCGCCGGTGTGCCGGTGTGCGCCTGTGCGTCACTCCTGTCACAAACGCTCCCGTCGCGTCACGGATGTCACACGCGGGCGGCCCTTCCGTCACACCCGCGCACGAGCCCTCTCCGTGAGCGGAACGGCTCGTTCTCCCGCACGACGCTTGTCGATCGCCAGCGCACGCCCGGCTCCCCCTGACGGCCACCCCCGGCCGCCGCCGTGGCGGGCGCGGGGAGGTGCACACATGACCGAGCTGTGGTCGTACAAGGACATCGCGGCCCACATCAAGGTGCGGCCGGACACTGTCCGTTCCTACCGCAAGCACGGCCTGCTGCCGCCGCCGGACCGGGTGGAGCACGGGAAGCCCTACTGGTACCCCGACACGGTCCGCCGCTGGGTCGCCGCCCGTCCCGGCAACCGCCGGGGCTGACCTCCGCACCACGACGCCGTGCCCCCCGACCACACGGGGGCACGGCGTCCGTGCACGCGCTCAGCGCCAGGGCTCGACCACCGTCACCCCGGCCGCCGGGGCGGCGCCCAGCCCCCCGACCACACCCGGACACAGCGTCCGCACGCCCTCAGCGCCAAGGCTCGACCACCGTCACCCCGGCCGCCGGGGCGGCGCCCATCGCCGCCAGCGCCGCGGGCACCGCGTCCAGGCCGATCACCGAGGTCACCAGCAGGTCGGGGCGGAGCACCCCGGCGCGCACCAGGTCCAGCATCGGCGGGTAGGCGTGGGCGGCCATGCCGTGGCTGCCGAGGATCTCCAGCTCCAGGGCGACTGCGCGGGCCATGGGCACGGGCGTGGTGCCCGTCTCCGAGGGGAGCAGGCCCACCTGGACGTGCCTGCCCCGCCTGCGCAGGCCGTTCACCGAGGCGGCGCAGGTGACGGGAGCGCCCAGGGCGTCCAGGGAGAGGTGGGCGCCGCCGCCGGCCAGCTCACGGACCGCGGCTGCGGGGTCGTCCACGGCGGAGGCGTCCACGCACTCCGCCGCGCCGAACCGCCGGGCCAGCTCGAGGGCGCCCGGTGACACGTCGACCGCGACGACGCGTGCGCCGGCCGCCGCCGCGATCATCACCGCGGACAGGCCGACGCCCCCGCAGCCGTGCACCGCCACCCACTCCCCCGCCGCGACCCGGCCCTGCTGGACCACGGCCCGGTAGGCGGTGGCGAAGCGGCAGCCGAGGGAGGCGGCGGTGGCGTACGCCATGCCGTCGGGGACGGCGACCAGGTTCACGTCGGCGTGGTCGAGGGCCACGTACTGGGCGAAGGAGCCCCAGTGGGTGAAGCCGGGCTGGGTCTGGCGCTCGCACACCTGCTGGTCGCCGGCCGCGCAGGCGGGGCAGGAGCCGCAGGCGCAGACGAACGGCACGGTGACCCGGTCCCCGGCGCGCCAGCGGGTGACCCGGGGGCCCGCCGCCTCGACGACCCCGGCGAGTTCGTGGCCGGGAACGTGCGGGAGGGCGACGTCCGGGTCGTGGCCCTGCCATGCGTGCCAGTCACTGCGGCACAGGCCGGTCGCCTCCACGCGGACCACCACCCCGTGCTCCGCCGGCTCCGGGTCCGCGACCTCGCGTACCTCGGCCGGTTCCCCGTACCGCTCGAACACCACCGCTCGCATGCCAGGTCCCGCCTTCCGGTGATCGCCGCTGTCGGCGGAACGGTATCCCCGGGCCGGCGCGCACCGGTCCCCGGGCCGTCCGGTACCCGCGTTCGCCCGTCCTGGATTCATACCCCCTAGGGGTATAGTGTTGACATGGAGGGTCCTCATGGACCCCTCCGCCCCCCTGCACACCCCACAAGCCCCGACGAGGAGAACGACATGACCTCCCAGACCGACACCCAGGGTTCCGTCACCACCGTCTACAAGGTGACCGGGATGAGCTGCGGGCACTGCGAGGGCGCCGTCTCCGGCGAGATCTCCCAGCTCCCCGGCGTCAGCTCGGTGACGGCCGTCGCCTCCTCCGGCGAGGTGACCGTGGTCTCCGCGGCACCGCTCGACGAGGAGGCCGTGCGCGCCGCCGTAGACGAGGCGGGCTTCGAGCTGGCCGGAACGGTCTGATCCGGAGCCGTACGCCTTCGACAGCACCCCGCGCGGCGTGAACCGGGCCGCACCGGCCACCCGGCAACCGGCACCCCCGGCCGCCCTGGCCCCAACGGCCCTTCCGGCCCGGCGCGCCGCCGCCCGCATCCCGGACGTCCCAGGAGCACGGACATGACCAGCACCACCGCCCCCGAGGCTCCGGCCGCCGCCGGGCAGCCGGCCTTCTCGGAGGTCGAGCTGCTCATCGGCGGGATGACCTGCGCCTCCTGCGCGGCCCGCGTCGAGAAGAAGCTCAACCGCATGGACGGCGTCACCGCCACGGTGAACTACGCGACCGAGAAGGCCCGGATCACCTGTCCGCCGGGCGTCGAGGTCGCCGATCTGATCACCACGGTGGTGAAGACCGGCTACACCGCGGAGGAGCCGGCGCCCCCACGGCGGGACGACAAGGAGGGCACCGCCCCGGGGACCGACCCGGAGACGGCCGCCCTGCGTACCCGGCTGATCGTCTCCGCGCTGCTCGCGCTGCCGGTCGTCCTGCTCGCCATGATCTCCCCGCTCCAGTTCGACAACTGGCAGTGGCTCTCCCTGACCCTCGCCGCGCCGGTCGTGGTGTGGGGCGCCGCGCCCTTCCACCGGGCCGCCTGGACCAATCTGCGGCACGGAGCGGCCACCATGGACACCCTGGTGTCGGTGGGCACGCTGGCCGCGTTCGGCTGGTCGCTGTGGGCGCTGTTCCTGGGCGACGCGGGCGAGCCGGGCATGCGGCACCCCTTCGAGCTGACCGTGTCCCGCACCGACGGCGCCTCCATGATCTACCTGGAGGTCGCCGCCGGGGTCACCGCGTTCCTCCTGCTCGGCCGCTATCTGGAGGCCCGCTCCAAGCGGCAGGCGGGCGCCGCGCTGCGGGCGCTGATGGAGCTGGGCGCCAAGGACGTCACCGTCCTGCGACACGAGGACGGCGAGCGCCGAGCGCCCTCGGCCGAGGGCGGCGCCGGGAGACGGGCTGGCGTACGCGAAGTGCGGGTGCCGGCCGAGAGGCTGTCCGTGGGCGACCGCTTCGTGGTGCGCCCCGGGGAGAAGATCGCCACCGACGGCACGGTCGTGGAGGGCTCCTCCGCCGTGGACGCGTCCATGCTCACCGGCGAGTCCGTGCCGGTGGACGTGACCGTGGGCGACACCGTCACCGGCGCGACCGTCAACGCGGGCGGCCGGCTGGTGGTCGAGGCCACCCGGATCGGCGCGGACACCCAGCTCGCGCGGATGGCGAAGCTGGTGGAGGACGCGCAGACCGGCAAGGCGCAGGTGCAGCGGCTCGCCGACCGGATCGCCGGGGTTTTCGTGCCGGTGGTGCTGCTGATCGCGGCCGGCACCTTCGGGCTCTGGCTGGGCAACACCGGAGACACGGTCGCCGCGTTCACCGCGGCCGTCGCCGTACTGATCATCGCCTGCCCCTGCGCCCTCGGCCTCGCCACGCCGACCGCGCTGATGGTCGGCACCGGGCGGGGCGCCCAGCTCGGCATCCTCATCAAGGGCCCCGAGGTGCTGGAGTCCACCCGGCGCGTGGACACGGTCGTCCTGGACAAGACGGGCACCGTCACCACCGGCCGGATGTCCCTGCGCACGGTGCACGCCGCCGAGGGCACCGACGAGCGGGAGCTGCTGCGGCTCGCGGGCGCCCTGGAGCACGCCTCCGAGCACCCCGTGGCCCGCGCGGTCGCCGCGGGCGCGGAGGAGCGCGTGGGCACGCTGCCCGAGGTGGAGCGGTTCGAGAACGTCCCCGGCCGGGGCGTGCGCGGGCGTGTGGACGGCCGCGAGGTGGCCGTGGGGCGGCTGACCGAGGTGTTCGGGGAGCTGCCGCCGGAGCTGGCGCGGGCCAAGGAGGACGCCGAGCGCGCCGGGCACACCGCGGTGGTGGCCGGCTGGGACGGGGTGGCACGCGGCGTCCTCGCCGTCGCCGACACGGTGAAGGAGACCAGCGCCGAGGCGGTCCGCGAACTGCGGGCGCTGGGCCTCACGCCGGTGCTGCTGACCGGCGACAACCGGGCGGTGGCCGAGGCGGTCGCACGCACCGTCGGCATCGACGAGGACCGGGTGATCGCCGAGGTGCTGCCCGCGGACAAGGCCGACGTGGTGAGACGTCTCCAGAAGGAGGGGCGAAGCGTCGCCATGGTCGGCGACGGCGTCAACGACGCGGCCGCGCTGGCCGTCGCCGATCTGGGTCTGGCCCTGGGCACCGGGACGGACGCGGCGATCGAGGCGGGCGACCTGACCCTGGTCCGCGGCGATCTGAGGGTGGCCGCGGACGCGATACGGCTGTCGCGTCGCACCCTGTCCACGATCAAGGGCAACCTCGTGTGGGCCTTCGGCTACAACGTGGCCGCGCTGCCGCTGGCCGCCGCCGGACTGCTGAACCCGATGATCGCCGGGGCGGCCATGGCCTTCTCGTCGGTCTTCGTGGTGACCAACAGTCTGCGGCTCCGGTCATTTCATTGAGGTCTCAAGTGGGCAGTACCCCTGGAGTCCGGTAAGACCCTCACATAAGCTCTTCACAAGCCTCGCGCATCTTCCTTACGCTTGGGTCTCGTGAGAGGTTTGCGGCCTCCTGCGCAGTGTGGGGACATGTGCAAGAGACGCAGATCACAGTGATCTGAACGTAACCATCGAAGGGGTTCGAAGGTCTAAGTTGGCGATGTCGGGCAGCGTCTTGGGGGGCGCTACCTGGCATCTGGAGATGTCTTGGGGGACTTCTCCAGAGATTGCGTTGCCGGGGCACGTGCCCAGGGAAGCTTTGAGCGGCCCTCCCGACGTGCGTTGTCCCGGCAGACCGCACACCGACGAGTGCGGGCGGGTTCAGGTCCGTCCGTGCTCACACAGCGATTCAGGCGCTGTCCTCACAAGCGCCCGGCCGGATCCCGTGGGGGGAATCCGCACCGGGACATGGGAAGGCGCCCTGGTACGTCGGCCCGTGGGGGGACCGGCGGCCGGGGCGCCTTTTCCTTTGCGGTTGCGGTTGCGGCAAGCCCCCGAAGAGGCGCGTGCAGCACGCCGAAGGGGCGGGGGGAACACGCCGAAGGGGCGCGGGGAACTGCGCGACCAGCCACAGCCGGCCTGCAGTCGCCCACGCCCCTCAGGACACGAACGCTTACGCGCCCGACACCCGCACCGGCAGGTGTCAGCGCTCCTCGACGGGAACGAAGTCCCGCTCGACGACACCCGTGTAGATCTGGCGCGGACGCCCGATCCGCGAGCCCGGCTCCTTGATCATCTCGTGCCACTGGGCGATCCAGCCCGGCAGGCGGCCGAGGGCGAACAGGACCGTGAACATCTCGGTCGGGAAGCCCATGGCCCGGTAGATCAGACCGGTGTAGAAGTCCACGTTCGGGTAGAGGCTGCGCGAGACGAAGTAGTCGTCGGAGAGCGCGTGCTCCTCCAGCTTGAGCGCGATGTCCAGCAGCTCGTCGGACTTGCCGAGGGCGGACAGCACGTCGTGCGCGGCGGCCTTGATGATCTTGGCGCGGGGGTCGAAGTTCTTGTAGACCCGGTGGCCGAAGCCCATCAGGCGGACGCCGTCCTCCTTGTTCTTCACCTTGCGGATGAAGGAGTCGACATCGCCGCCGTCGGCCTTGATGCCCTCGAGCATCTCCAGCACCGACTGGTTGGCGCCACCGTGCAGCGGGCCCCACAGGGCGGAGATGCCGGCGGAGATCGAGGCGAACATGTTCGCCTGCGAGGAGCCGACCAGACGCACGGTGGAGGTCGAGCAGTTCTGCTCGTGGTCCGCGTGCAGGATGAGCAGCTTGTCCAGGGCCGCCACGACGACGGGGTCGAGCTCGTAGTCCTGGGCGGGGACCGAGAACGTCATGCGCAGGAAGTTCTCGACGTAGCCGAGGTCGTTGCGCGGATAGACGAACGGGTGGCCGACCGACTTCTTGTACGCGTAGGCCGCGATCGTCGGAAGCTTGGCGAGCAGACGGATCGTGGAGAGGTTCCGCTGCTGCTCGTCGAACGGGTTGTGGCTGTCCTGGTAGAACGTGGACAGCGCGGACACCACCGAGGACAGCATGGCCATCGGGTGGGCGTCGCGCGGGAAGCCCCGGTAGAAGTTCTTGACGTCCTCGTGCAGCAGGGTGTGCTGCGTGATGTCGTCCTTGAACCCCGCCAGCTGGTCGACGGTCGGCAGCTCACCGTTGATCAGCAGGTAGGCGACCTCCAGGAAGGTGGAGCGCTCGGCCAGCTGCTCGATCGGGTAGCCGCGGTACCGGAGGATGCCGGCCTCGCCGTCGAGATAGGTGATCGCGGATTTGTAGGCGGCGGTGTTGCCGTAGCCGCTGTCCAGCGTCACCAGACCGGTCTGGGCGCGGAGCTTCCCGATGTCGAAGCCCTTGTCACCGACGGTGCTGTCGATCACCGGGTAGGTGTACTCGCTGCCGTCGTACCGCAGTACTACAGAGTTGTCGCTCACGTCTTCCCTCACCGACGTTGTGCCTCATCTTCGAGGTGCCCTGACTGTCTCTACCATCCCCCACTCGGCTCAGGAGAGTGCACTCGGGGTCGACCATCGGGCCTATTGGCGGCACTGAGTGCCGCCAACTTGCCCATCCTGCCCCCTGTGTTCCCCATCCGGAAGCCCTCTGTGACCTTCACGACTCATTTGATCGATCATTTTTTGATGACGGGGCGCTCACAGCGGCCTCGGCCCTCGCCGGGAGGCGGTGTTCTCCGGGTCCCCCGCGCGACGATGCGGAACCGGCGGAACGGGGGCCCGCCCCGGCCGCTCCCCCACCGGCGAGCCGCATGTCGAGGGCCGTGCACCGGCGTCCGGCGGACAGCGTGCGCACCGCCTGGCCGATGGCCTTGCGGGAACCGACCAGGACGACCAGTTTCCGGGCCCGGGTCACCGCCGTGTAGAGCAGGTTGCGCTGGAGCATCATCCACGCGCCCGTGGTGACGGGGATGACGACAGCCGGGTACTCGCTGCCCTGGGACCGGTGGATCGTCACGGCGTAGGCGTGCGCCAGTTCGTCCAGCTCGTCGAAGTCGTACGGCACCTCCTCGTCCTCGTCGGTCAGCACGGTCAGGCGCTGGTCGACCGGGTCGAGCGAGGTGACGACGCCGACGGTGCCGTTGAAGACGCCGTTGGCGCCCTTCTCGTAGTTGTTGCGGATCTGGGTGACCTTGTCGCCGACGCGGAACACCCGCCCGCCGAACCGCCTCTCCGGCAGGTCGGGGCGGGCGGGGGTGACGGCCTGCTGCAGCAGGCCGTTGAGGGTGCCCGCGCCGGCCGGGCCGCGGTGCATGGGCGCGAGGACCTGCACGTCACGGCGCGGGTCGAGGCCGAACTTGGCGGGGATCCGCCGGGCCGCCACGTCGACGGTGAGCCGCCCGGCCTCCTCGGTGTCCTCCTCGACGAAGAGGAAGAAGTCCTTCATGCCGTCGGTGACGGGGTGCTTGCCCGCGTTGATCCGGTGGGCGTTGGTGACCACGCCGGACTGCTGGGCCTGACGGAACACCCGGGTGAGCCGGACGGCGGGGACCGGGCTGCCGTCGGCGAGGAGGTCCCTGAGCACCTCGCCCGCGCCGACGCTGGGCAGCTGGTCGACGTCCCCGACGAACAGCAGGTGGGCGCCCGGCGGCACGGCCTTGACCAGCTTGTTCGCCAGCAGCAGGTCCAGCATGGACGCCTCGTCGACCACCACGAGGTCCGCGTCCAGCGGCCGGTCCCGGTCGTACGCCGCGTCCCCGCCGGGCTTGAGCTCCAGCAGCCGGTGCACGGTGGACGCCTCCGCGCCGGTCAGCTCGGCGAGCCGCTTGGCGGCGCGGCCGGTCGGCGCGGCGAGCACCACCTTGGCCTTCTTGGCGCGGGCCAGCTCCACGATCGACCGTACGGTGAAGGACTTGCCGCAGCCGGGTCCACCGGTCAGCACGGCCACCTTCTCGGTCAACGCCAGCTTGACCGCGGCCTCCTGTTCGGGCGCCAGGTCCGTGCCCGTACGGCCGCGCAGCCAGCCGAGCGCCTTGTCCCAGGCCACGTCCTTGAACGCGGGCATCCGGTCCTGGTCGGTGCGGAGCAGCCGCATCAGCTGGGAGGCGAGGGCGACTTCGGCGCGGTGGAACGGCACCAGGTAGACGGCGGTGACGGGGTCGCCGCCGTCCGGGTCGGGCACCTTCTCCCTCACGACACCGGGGTCCTCGCCGGGGTCCTCCGGCTCGGCGGCGAGTTCGGCGAGGCACTCGATGACCAGGCCGGTGTCCACCTGGAGCAGTTTCACCGCGTCGGCGATCAGCTTCTCCTCGGGGAGGTAGCAGTGGCCCTGGTCGGTGGCCTGCGACAGCGCGTACTGCAGGCCCGCCTTGACCCGGTCCGGGCTGTCGTGCGGGATGCCGACGGACCGGGCGATCCTGTCGGCGGTGAGGAAGCCGATGCCCCAGACGTCGGAGGCGAGCCGGTAGGGCTGGTTCTTCACCACGGAGATGGAGGCGTCGCCGTACTTCTTGTAGATGCGCACGGCGATGGAGGTGGAGACCTCCACGGTCTGGAGGAAGAGCATGACCTCCTTGATCGCCTTCTGCTCCTCCCAGGCGTCGGCGATCTTCCTGGTCCGCTTGGGCCCGAGCCCGGGGACCTCGATGAGCCGCTTGGGCTCCTCCTCGATGACGCGGAGGGTGTCCGTGCCGAAGTGCTGGGTGATGCGGTCGGCGAAGACCGGGCCGATGCCCTTGACCAGCCCCGAGCCGAGGTAGCGGCGGATGCCCTGCACGGTGGCCGGCAGCACGGTCGTGTAGTTCTCGACGTGGAACTGCTTGCCGTACTGGGGGTGCGAGCCCCACCGCCCCTCCATCCGCAGCGACTCCCCCACCTGCGCGCCGAGCAGCGCGCCGACGACGGTGAGCAGGTCGTTCCCACCGCGGCCGGTGTCGACGCGGGCGACGGTGTAGCCGTTCTCCTCGTTGGCGTAGGTGATGCGCTCCAACACGCCTTCGAGCGTGGCGAACCGGCGTTCGCCGGCGGGCGGGGCGGAGGGCTGGGTGGGCATGGCTCGACCGTACCGGGGGGCTGTGACAGGGGTCTCGGGGTTCAGGACTCCTCGTCCCGGTGGGGGTGGACGGGGCGGTGGTGTGCGGCGAGGACGGTGAGCAGGCGGGTGAGTTCGTCGCGCTCGCCGGGGGCCAGGGGGGCGAGGAGTTCGTCCTGCGCCTCGCGGATGAGCGCGTCGAGCCGTTCGAGGCGGCGGCCGCCCGCGGGGGTGAGGGTGATGACGTTGCGGCGGCGGTCGGCGGGGTCGGGGTCGCGGCGGACGCAGTCCGCGTCGGCCAGTTCGTTGAGGACCGCGACCATGTCGCTGCGGTGGATGCCGGTGCGGCGGCTGAGCTCGGCCTGGCTGGCGGGGCCGGCCTCGGCGAGTGTCAGCAGCACCGCGAAGTGCCACTTGTGGGCACCCTCGGCGGCCAGACGCTCACCGACGAGCCGGTCGGCCACCAGTGCGGACCCGGCCAGCAGGCGGCTGGGGACGGCGCGCAGACGGGCGGGCGCGGGTTCCTCCGGTGCCGGGGTCGCACTGGGGCTCATGAGCGGTCCTCCGCGTCTTGTGTTGGTGGGACCAACAGTCTACTTTCGTTGGCAAGACAAACATTGGTGTCACTAACGATTTTCGGAGGCGACCATGATCACGCCGTTCCGCATCGACATCCCGCAGGCCGACCTCGACGATCTCGCCGACCGTCTCGCACGCACCCGCTGGCCCGACGAGATACCCGGGGCCGGGTGGGACTACGGCTTCCCGCTGGCCCGGCTGAAGCAGCTCGCCGAGCACTGGCGCACCCGCTACGACTGGCGGGCGCACGAGGCCCGGCTCAACGAACTGCCGCACCACGTCACGGAGATCGACGGCCAGAACGTGCACTTCATCCATGTACGGTGTGCCCGGCCGGACGCGCTCGCGCTGATCCTCACCCATGGCTGGCCGGGCTCGTTCCTGGAGTTCCTCGAGGTGATCGAACCACTGTCCCGGGACTTCCATCTCGTCATCCCGTCCATCCCCGGATACGGCTTCTCGGGGCCGACCCGGGAGCGCGGCTGGGATGTCGTCCGCGTGGCCCGCGCCTGGGCGGAGCTGATGCGGCGCCTCGGCTACGAGCGGTACGGCGCGCAGGGCGGCGACTTCGGCTCGGGCATCTCCCTGGCGCTGGGTGCGGTGGAACCCGAGCGGGTCGTCGGGGTACACGTCAACTACCTGCCCACCCGGCCCGACCCGGACGCCGATGTCGCCCTGAGCCCTTCGGACGAGGCCCGGCTGGACAAGGTGCGGCAGCTGATGGCGAGCCGCCCGCCGTACCAGGCCCTGCAGGCCACGACCCCGCAGACGCTGGGCTACGCGCTGACCGACTCGCCGGTGGGCCAGCTGGCGTGGATCGCGGAACGGTTCGCGCAGTGGACGGACCCCCGCTCGCCGGTGGACGACGAAAGGATCCTGACGGACGTCTCCCTGTACTGGCTGACCGCCACCGCGGCGTCCTCGGCCCGCCTGCACCGCGAGTCGGCGCGACGGAGCGAGCGGTGCCCGGTCCCGGTGGGTGTGGCGGTGTTCGCCCACGACATCACCCGGCCGGTACGGCCCCTGGCGGAACGGCTGTACGACATCCGCCACTGGTCGGAGTTCGACCGGGGCGGCCACTTCGCGGCGATGGAGGTGCCGGAGGTGTTCGCGGAGGACGTACGGACGCTTTTCCTGGGGTCGGGTGTCGGGGCGGACGAATCCGTCACTTCGCGCGCTGCCCGATCAGGGAGTTGAGAAGGGCCGCTCCCCGTTCGGCGTCGTCGACGCTGACCGCGAAGTCCTTGCCCTTGACCGTGCGGATCACGAGGCATTCGCCGCCGCGCAGCATGACGGTGGTGCCGAGGCCGCTCAGGCGGTAGCCCCAGCCGCCGACCTGCATGGCGGTGCGGTTCTCGGCCCAGGCGGAGGCGATGGCGTCGGCGGTCCAGCGCCGGGTCGGCCAGCCCAGAGGACCGAGGGCGACCTCGAGCCCCTTCTCGGTCACCCGCGCCTGGACGGAGGCGCAGGCGAGCAGTGCGACGGTGGCGAGGGCGAAGGCCGCGGCCGACCACACGGCGTGCAGCCCGGCCAGGCCGCCCATCGCCGCCACCGTCGCCGCGGCCGTGACGATCCCGCACGCGGCCGCCATGAGGTGGAGCCAGCGGTTGGAGGCCCGCGACAGCCACACGAACCGCTGCCCCTCGGGTATCTCCAGCGCCGGCCCGGCCACCGGCGGCACCGTCACCCGCGCCCGGCGGCCGATCAGCAGGGCCACCACGCCCACGGCGACCGCGCCGGCCAGGGTCACGACCACCCAGACCGTCACCGATCCGGCGTCGCGCCAGTCCGTACGGTCCAGATTCGCCCGCACGATGGAAGCCTGAGCGCCGAGGAGCGTCACGCCGGTGAAACCGAGGGTCACACCAGCCCACGAGGGTGCCGCCACCCCGCCAGGGGTTCGGCGGGCGCGCCACAGCATCAGCAGGACGGCGACCGCCAGGGCCAGCCAGAGCAGCGCCGGGAAGAAGGCCGCGGCCCAGAACGGCATCGAGGAGTCCGGATCACCACTCGTCCCCCAGTGGGTCGCCAACCGGTCCGGCAGCCGGTCCCTGGCGGCCAGAGGAAAGGCCACCAGGAGCGCCAGGACTCCTGCGCCCCAGGCGCCGGCCCCCCACAACGTTCCGTTCCCGCGTTCCGTCCGCTCGGTCACGTGACCCCCCTGATCATGTCGATGACGTCGTCCTTGCCGTACCCGAGACGCTCCGCGTCGGCCAGAACCTCACGGATGCGGTCCAACAGCGCCGAGCGGTCGTCAGCCCCCTGAGCCACGGTCACCCCGCGCCCTCTGCGGAACTCCAGCACTCCTTCGTCGCGCAGTGCGCGCAGCCCGCGGAGCACCGTGTTGACGTTCACGCCCAGCGCCTGCGACAGGTCCCGCGCCGGGGGCAGCCGGTCGCCCGGCGCGCACTCCCCTTCGGCGATGGCCCGCCGGATCGCACCGGCCACCTGCTCGTGCAGGGGGCGGTGATCGGCGACGTTCAGTCTCAGCAGCATGGTGCTAATGACGATAGCACCATGTGCGTACTCCGTGCCCGCCTGGTTCTGGCCGCAGCCGTGCACCTCGAAGCGGGAGGGAGCGACGCGGGCCGGCGACGTCCGGCTCGGTCGTCATGCGTGGGCGTCCGGCTCGGGCGGCGTGAGAAGGTGCCGTTCTGCGGCGGATGACGCGGTGCGCGCGTACGCGGAGGAGGCCGGTCTTCCCGTCGAGGACGGGCGGGTTCGGATCGGCTACGTGTAACTGACCACCTTCTTCCCGTCCCTCATGGACCCGCGCTTCGTGTGCATGAGCTTCTGGGCCGCGACGTCCAGGATGAGCAGGCTGTTCGCGGCCCTCGGCCGCGGTCAGGGAAGTGTTCACCGACCTCGCGGCCGGGGCGGACGCGGTGTGCTGCCTCTTCGACACGGAAGACGGCGCACCCGAGCGGGCGTTCTACGGCGACGACGGGACAGCGGACGATGCGCAGGGCAGCGTCCGCTTCCCGGACGAGCACCTCCTGCGGGGGCGTGGCCCGTTCCCGGCCGCTGAACAGCGGTGTCCCGCTCAGGCGGGCCTGTCCTCGGACTTCTTCAGTGCGCTGACGAAGAGGGCGAAGGCCCCGGCGGGGAAGGTGAGAGTGCCCTGGGAAGGGGTCTTGGAGTCGCGGACGGCTATCTGAGTGGGGGAGGGCGCGACCTCCACGCACTCGTTGCCGTCACCAGGGCCCGAGTAGGACGACTTTCGCCAGTTGTGCATGGTTTCCCTACAGCTCCTTAGCCAGGCCGTGGATGAAGTCACGCGACTGTCGCGGGTCGAGCGACGCCGCCTCCACCTTACGGAAACCGGTTCGATAGGTGGTGAGTTGCGCTGCCGAATCGATGAACACCGTGCCGTGCAACGCGTCGCGGACCACCGTGTCCAACCTGGCCAGAGGGCCGCCCACGTATGTCATCGTGCTGGAGGCATGAGGGAAGTCGTCGAGTTCGAGAGGGATCACGCGCAGAGTAATGCGCTCTGCTTCGGACAGTTCCAGCAGTCGCGCCATCTGAGCCCGCGAGGTGGTGCGGTCTGCGACCCTGATCCGTAGGGCGGCCTCATGGATCAGGGCTTCGTACGGGGCAGTGAAGCGTTGCCTCTCCTTACGGTGCCGGATACGCAACTCCAGTTCCTCACCGGTCAGTTCCGGAAGCCTTGCCGAGAAGACGGCACGCGAGTAGTCCTCGGTCTGGAGCAGGCCCGGCACGTAGAGAATCGCCACGTGCCGCAGGAACCGCGCGTGGTGCTCCAGCTCTGACAAGTCGAGGAACGACGTCGGGAGCAGCCCTCGGTACTCCTCCCACCAGCCCTGGGTCCGGTCGGTGGCCATGGCCACCAGGGCGTCGACGAACTCCGCGTCTTCACAGGCGTAGTGGGAAGCCATTCGGCGCACCCGCTGCTCGCTCACACCGGCGAGCGCCGACTCGATGTGCGTGATCTGGGCGGGCGCCACCCCGAGCAGTGCGGCAGCCTGCCGTGAGGTGAGGCCGGCCGCCTCGCGGAGTCTGCGCAGCTCTGTGGCCAGTCTCATCTGACGTGCCGTGGGGTCGCGCCTCTTCACCATCGACCGGCCTTTCCCACTGCTGGGTTGATGCACCTCGTTCGGGGTCAGATTACGCGATCCACTTGCCGCGTCCCTAGATTTAGATCTACGTTCGGTGACGCGACGCACACCGTGCGACACCGGACCGCCGGAAGCGCACCGCTCCGTCCTGCCACAACGGCAGCGGCAACGACACCGGCCCCGCGATCCAACACCCCCCAG
The DNA here is from genome assembly GCF_043082785.1 of Streptomyces sp. NPDC014764. NCBI lineage: Bacteria > Bacillati > Actinomycetota > Actinomycetes > Kitasatosporales > Streptomycetaceae > Streptomyces > Streptomyces sp. NPDC014764. The sequence goes on from NZ_JBIBXY010000001.1 coordinate 842,384, forward strand.
CCAGATCGGACTTCCGCATGCCCGAAAGCGACTCGTGGGAGTACTCCCGACACATCCCCAACGACGTCCGCGCCGTCACCGTCAGTCGCCGCACCCTGCGGCTGATCCTCACCGTGCACGGGCTGATCACCCTCGTCGACGTCGCCGAGTTGCTCGCGGCCGAGCTCGTCGCCAACGCCGTAAGGCACACCAAGGGGGCCGCCGCCCTGCGCGTGCGATGGTCGCCGCCGGGGACGCTGCGGATCGGGGCGCGGGACGCCGACCCCTCTCCCCCGGAGCCCCCGGAGTCGTTCGCGGCGGCGCTGGAGCGGGAGGACGGGCGAGGGCTCGCGCTGGTGCGGGCATGCGCCGACGTATGGGGCTGGCAGCCACTGGTCAGGGACGGCAACCGGGGGAAGTTCGTGTGGTGCGAGGTGGGCGCCGCGTAGGGGCGCATCCGGCACGCCACGGCGTGGCGCACCCGCTGCCCGCACCCCCGGCGCAGCCCGACCGGCACCCGGTCACGATTCGGTTGCGTACCCCTCCGCCCCCTTGCCCCCGCCCGATGTAATCGTTTCCAATCCTCCGTGTAATCGATTCCACGAGGAGGTGGGTCGGGCATGGCGGGTATCAAGGACGTCGCCGCCGAGGCGGGGCTGTCCGTGGCCACGGTGTCGCGGGTGCTCAACGGGCATCCGTCGGTCAGCGAGGACGCGCGGCGTCGGGTGACCGACGCCGTCGAGCGGCTCGGGTACCGGCCGAACGCCGTCGCCCGGTCCCTGCGCACCGACCAGACCCGCACCCTCGGGCTGGTCATCAGCGACGTGATGAACCCCTACTTCACCGAGCTGGCCCGCTCCGTGGAGGAGGAGGCCCGCGCGCTCGGGTACAGCGTGATCATCGGCAACGCCGACGAGCGGCCCGACCTCCAGGACCACCACGTCACCACCCTGCTGGACCGCCGTATCGACGGGCTGCTGGTCTCCCCCACCGACGGCGGGTCGCCGGGCATGCTCGGGGCCGCGCGGGCGGGGACGCCGATGGTGTTCGTCGACCGGTGGATCCCGGGCGTCGACGTGCCCGTGGTCAGGTCGGACGGGCGGGCCGCCGTACGCGACCTCGTCGCGCACCTGCACGCGCTCGGGCACCGGCGGCTCGCGATCATCGCCGGGCCCGCCGCCACCACGACCGGCCGGGAGCGCGTGGACGCCTTCCGTGAGGCCCTCGCGGCCCACAGCCTTGAGCTGCCCGACGCCTACATCGGACAGGGCGACTTCCAGGCCGGCAGCGGGCGCCGGGTCACCGAGGGGTTCCTCGACCTGGCCGAACCCCCCGAGGTCGTCTTCGCCGCCGACAACCTGATGGCGCTCGGCGCGCTGGACGCGATCCGCGCACGCGGGCTGCGGGTGCCGGACGACATCGGACTCGCCGCGTTCGACGACATTCCCTGGTTCGTGCACACGGACCCGCCGGTGACCGCGATCGCCCAGCCGACCCGTGAGCTGGGGCGGGCCGCCGTGCGCGCCCTGGTCGACCGGATCGAGGGCAGACCCGGGGCCTCCGTCACCCTCCCCGCCCGGCTCGTCGTACGCCGCTCCTGCGGCGAGAGCGAACCCGGGATCGAGCCTTCCCCCTCCCCCGTACGAAGGAGTACGCCGTGAGCAGCCGCAGTCCTGACGAGTTGCTGCGCATCGAGGGCATCCGTAAGACCTTCCCCGGCGTGGTCGCGCTCGACGGCGTGGACTTCGATCTGCGCCGTGGCGAGGTGCACGTGCTGCTGGGCGAGAACGGCGCCGGCAAGAGCACGCTGATCAAGATGCTCTCCGGCGCCTACACGCCCGACGCCGGACGGATCACCGTCGGCGGCGAGGAGGTGCGCATCAACGGTGCGCAGGACTCCGAGCGGCTCGGGATCGCCACGATCTACCAGGAGTTCAACCTGGTCCCCGACCTGACGGTCGCGGAGAACATCTTCCTCGGGCGGCAGCCGCGCCGGCTCGGGATGATCGACCGGAAGCGGATGGACGCGGACGCCGAGGTGCTGCTGAAGCGCGTCGGGGTCGACGTGTCACCGCGTGCGCGGGTGCGGGAACTGGGCATCGCCCGGCTCCAGATGGTCGAGATCGCCAAGGCGCTCAGCCTGAATGCGCGCGTCCTGATCATGGACGAGCCGACCGCCGTGCTGACCTCCGACGAGGTCGAGAAGCTGTTCTCGATCGTGCGGCGGCTGCGTGAGGACGGGGTCGGGATCGTCTTCATCACCCACCACCTGGAGGAGATCGCCGCCCTGGGAGACAGGGTCACGGTCATCCGGGACGGCAGGAGCGTCGGGCAGGTGCCCGCCTCCACGCCCGAGGACGAGCTCGTACGGCTCATGGTGGGGCGGTCCATCGACCAGCAGTACCCGCGCGAGCGCGCCGACGCCGGCGACGGCGACGCCCTGCTCAAGGTCGAGGGGCTGACGCGCGACGGCGTGTTCCACGACGTCAGCTTCGAGGTGCGGGCCGGTGAGGTCGTCGGCATCGCCGGGCTGGTCGGCGCCGGGCGGACCGAGGTGGCCCGCGCGGTGTTCGGGGCCGACCCGTACGACGCCGGGACCGTGCACGTCGCGGGGGCCCCGCTGCGCCGCCACGACGTGAACGCCGCCATGGCGGCCGGGATCGGGCTCGTGCCCGAGGACCGCAAGGGCCAGGGACTCGTCCTCGACGCCTCCGTCGAGGAGAACCTCGGCCTGGTCACCCTCCGCTCCTCCTCCCGCGCGGGCCTCGTCGACCTCAAGGGGCAGCACGAGGCCGCGGCCCGCATCGCCGGGCAGCTCGGGGTGCGGATGGCCGGTCTCGGCCAGCACGTGCGCACCCTGTCCGGCGGCAACCAGCAGAAGGTCGTCATCGGCAAGTGGCTGCTGGCGAACACCAAGGTGCTCATCCTCGACGAGCCGACGCGCGGTATCGACGTAGGCGCGAAGGTCGAGATCTACCAGCTGATCAACGAGCTGACGGCGGCCGGAGCCGCGGTCCTCATGATCTCCAGCGACCTGCCCGAGGTGCTCGGCATGAGCGACCGGGTCCTGGTCATGGCGCAGGGCCGGCTCGCGGGCGAACTCGACGCCGCCGACGCCACCCAGGATGCCGTGATGGCCCTCGCCGTCGGCACCACTTCCCCCAGCAACGGAACGGAGGCCCCCGGTGGCCACTGACACGCTCAAGAGCAAGCCGGGCGCGCAGGGCGGCGCCACCGGCGGCCTGCGCCGGCTGCTCCTCGACAACGGCGCACTCACCGCGCTGATCGTCCTCGTGGTCGCCATGTCGGCGCTGTCCGGGGACTTCCTGACCGCCGACAACCTGCTCAACGTCGGCGTGCAGGCCGCCGTGACCGCGATCCTCGCCTTCGGCGTCACCTTCGTGATCGTCTCGGCGGGCATCGACCTGTCGGTCGGCTCGGTCGCCGCGCTGTCCGCGACCGTGCTGGCGTGGAGCGCGACGGAAGCCGGGATCCCGGTGGCCCTCGCGGTCGTCCTCGCCGTCGTCACCGGCATCGCCTGCGGCCTGGTCAACGGCTTCCTCGTCTCGTACGGCAAACTCCCGCCGTTCATCGCGACCTTGGCGATGCTGTCGGTGGCGCGCGGTCTGTCGCTGGTGATCTCGCAGGGCTCGCCCATCGCCTTCCCCGACTCCGTCTCCCACCTCGGCGACACGCTCGGCGGCTGGCTGCCGGTGCCGGTGCTCGTGATGATCGTCATGGGGCTGCTGACCGCGTTCGTCCTGGGGCGGACGTACATCGGCCGGTCCATGTACGCCATCGGCGGCAACGAGGAGGCCGCGCGCCTGTCCGGCCTGCGGGTCAAGAAGCAGAAGCTCGCGATCTACGCCTTCTCCGGCCTGTTCGCCGCCGCCGCGGGCATCGTGCTCGCCTCCCGGCTGGCGTCCGCCCAGCCGCAGGCCGCGCAGGGCTACGAGCTGGACGCGATCGCCGCCGTCGTCATCGGCGGCGCCTCCCTCGCGGGCGGCACCGGCAAGGCGTCCGGCACCCTGATCGGCGCGCTGATCCTCGCGGTGCTGCGCAACGGCCTCAACCTGCTGTCCGTCTCCGCGTTCTGGCAGCAGGTGGTCATCGGTGTGGTCATCGCGCTGGCGGTGCTGTTCGACACGCTGCGCCGCAAGGCGGGCGCGACCACCCCGGCGGCCGGCGCGTCCGGCGGGGGGAACCGGGGCAAGCAGGCACTGACGTACGTGATCGCGGCCGTCGTCGCCGTCGCGGTCGTCGGCGCCACCTCGCTGCTGCACGGCGGGTCCTCCCAGGCCGCCAAGCCGAAGGTCGGGCTGTCCCTGTCGACGCTCAACAACCCGTTCTTCGTGCAGATCCGGGACGGCGCCGAGGAGGAGGCGAAGAAGCTGGGCGTCGACCTCACCGTCACCGACGCCCAGAACGACGCCTCCCAGCAGGCCAACCAGCTGCAGAACTTCACCAGCGGCTCGCTGGACGCCGTCGTCGTCAACCCGGTGGACTCCGACGCGGCCGGCCCCTCGGTGCGCGGCGCGAACAAGGCGGACATCCCGGTGGTCGCCGTGGACCGCGGCGTCAACAAGGCGGACACCTCCGCGCTGGTCGCCTCCGACAACGTCGAGGGCGGCGCGCTCGGCGCCAAGGCGCTCGCCGAGAAGCTCGGCGGCAAGGGCACCATCGTCATCCTCCAGGGCCAGGCCGGCACCTCCGCCAGCCGTGAGCGCGGGGCGGGCTTCGCCGCGGGCCTGAAGGACTACCCGGGCATCAAGGTCGTCGCCAAGCAGCCCGCGGACTTCGACCGCACCAAGGGCCTGGACGTGATGACGAACCTGCTCCAGGCGCATCCCGACATCAACGGCGTCTTCGCCGAGAACGACGAGATGGCGCTCGGCGCGATCAAGGCGCTCGGCTCCAAGGCCGGGAAGTCGGTGCAGGTCGTCGGCTTCGACGGCACGCCGGACGGGCTGAAGGCGGTCGAGGCGGGCACGCTGTACGCCTCCGTCGCCCAGCAGCCCAGCGAACTCGGCAGGATCGCCGTGCGGAACGCGTTGCGGGCCGCCGAGGGCGAAAAGGTGGAGAAGATGGTGAAGGTACCGGTGAAGGTGGTCACGAAGGAGAACGTGGCCGGCTTCGAAGGCTGACGTCGGCACGGAGGCGCGGGAGCCGCACCGGCACCGGAGTCTCAGGGGCACACGGGCGGGCGGCCACCACGGCCGCCCGCCCTCCTCAGCGGATCGGGGAGCGATTCATGAACGACTACGACCTCCTGGTCGTCGGCTCGGCCAACGCCGACCTGGTGATCGGGGTGGAGCGGCGGCCGGGCGCCGGCGAGACGGTGCTCGGCTCCGACCTGGCCGTGCACCCGGGCGGCAAGGGCGCGAACCAGGCGGTCGCCGCCGCCCGGCTCGGCGCGCGCACCGCCCTGCTGGCGCGGGTCGGGGACGACGAGCACGGCCGGCTGCTGCTGCACTCGCTGCGCGAGGCCGGGGCGGACACGGTGGGCGTGCTGGTGGGCGGCGCGCCGACCGGCGTCGCGCTGATCACGGTGGACCCGTCGGGCGACAACAGCATCGTCGTCTCGCCGGGCGCCAACGGCCGGCTGACCCCGTCGGACGTACGGGCCGCGGCGAGCCTCTTCCACGCCTCGCGGGTGGTGTCGACGCAGCTGGAGATCCCGCTGGAGACGGTGCAGGAGGTGGTGCGGAGCCTGGCGCCGGACAGCCGCTTCGTCCTCAACCCTTCGCCGCCGCGGCCGCTGCCGTCGGAGGTGCTGGCGGCCTGCGACCCGCTGATCGTCAACGAGCACGAGGCGAAGGTGATCCTCGGCGACAGCGCCGCCGTGAGCGACGAACCGGAGGACTGGGCGCGGCTGTTGCTGGCGAAGGGCCCGCGGTCGGTGGTCGTGACGCTGGGCGGCGAGGGCGCGCTGGTCGCCTCCTCGGCGGGTGTCGTCCGCGTGGCGTCGGTGAAGGTGGAGGCCGTGGACACCACCGGCGCGGGCGACGCGTTCACGGCGGCTCTGGCCTGGCGGCTGGGCACGGGCGAGTCCCTCGCCGAGGCCGCCGCGTACGCGGCCCGGGTGGGTGCGGCGACGGTCACCAAGAGGGGCGCGCAGGTGTCCTTCCCGACGGCGGCGGAGGTCGCGGAGCTGTGAAGAAGCACGGGATCCTCAACCGGCACCTCTCCGGCGCCCTCGGTGAACTGGGCCACACCGACGGGGTGCTGGTGTGTGACGCGGGGATGCCGATCCCCGCGGGGCCGCGCGTGGTGGACCTGGCGTTCCGGGCGGGGGTGCCGTCGTTCGCGGAGGTGCTGGAGGGACTGCTCGGCGAGCTGGCCGTCGAGGGCGCGACGGCGGCGGAGGAGGTACGGGACGCGAACCCGGCGGCGGCGTCGCTGCTGGCCGGCCACTTCCCCGACCTGGCGTACGTCCCGCACGAGCGGCTGAAGGAACTGACGTCCGGGGCGCGGCTGGTGGTCCGCACGGGCGAGGCGAGTCCGTACGCGAACGTGCTGCTGCGGTGCGGGGTCTTCTTCTGACCCGCCCCGCCCTCCGGGACGCGTCCGCCTCCGGGACGCATGCGCACGAACTTCGAGGGGCCCGGTCCGTCGACCGGGCCCCTCGCTTCCCTCCCCCGCCAGGACCTCCCTGAAGCCCCCCCCGGGTCCCCACCCGGAAATCCTGACGCTACGTAGACAGGCGGGGTGGGGGGAGGGTTGTACGGTCCGGCGAGATTTTTTCGGACGGCCCGGAGGGGCTCGGCGGGGCGGGGGCTCAGACGTCGACGTTCTCCTCCCACCGCCGTGCCGTCTCCGCCAGGAGTTCGCGGCCGTCCCTCGCCCACAGCTCCTCGTTGAAGAGTTCGACCTCGATGGAGCCGCTGTAGCCGGCCGCTTCCACGTACCCCTGCCACTCGCGCATGTCGATCGATCCGTCGCCGATCTGGCCGCGGCCGTTGAGGACGCCCTCGGGGAGCGGGGTGATCCAGTCGGCGAGCTGGAAGGTGTGGATGCGGTGCTGGGCGCCGGCGCGGGCGATCGCCTCGGGGGCCGTGTCGTCCCACCAGACGTGGTACGTGTCCACGGTGACGCCGACCTGGTGGGCCGGGAAGCGTTCGGCCAGGTCGAGGGCCTGCGTGAGCGTGGAGACCACGCAGCGGTCGGACGCGAACATGGGGTGCAGCGGCTCGATCGCGAGCTTCACCCCGTGGTCCTCGGCGTAGGGGGCGAGTTCCGTCAGGGCGTCCGCGATGCGTTCGCGGGCCGCCCGCAGGTCCTTCGAGCCTGGCGGGAGGCCGCCCGAGACCAGGACGAGGGTGTCCGTGCCGAGCGTGGCCGCCTCGTCGACGGCGCGGCGGTTGTCGGCGAGGGCCGCCGCCCGCTCCTCCGCGTCGATCGCCGTGAGGAAGCCGCCTCGGCACAGCGTGGTGACCGCCAGGCCCGCATCCCGTACGAGCTCGGCCGCCGCCTCCACGCCGTACTCCTGGACGGGTGCGCGCCACAGGCCGACCGCCGGGACCCCCAGGTCGCGGCAGGCGGCGGCCAGTTCGGGGAGCGTGAGCTGTCTGACGGTCATCTGGTTGATGCTGAAGCGGGCCAGGTCGCTCACGGGGTCACCCCGTACAGGTGCAGCAGGGTCCTCATCCGGTCCTCGGCCAGCTTCGGGTCGGGGAACAGGCCGAGGCGGTCGGCGAGTTCGTAGGCGCGGGCGAGGTGGGGCAGGGAGCGTGCGGACTGGAGGCCGCCGACCATCGTGAAGTGCGACTGGTGGCCCGCGAGCCAGGCCAGGAACACCACGCCGGTCTTGTAGAAGCGGGTGGGCGGCTGGAAGAGGTGGCGGGACAGCTCCACGGTCGGGTCCAGGAGGGCACGGAAGCCGTCCGTGTCGCCGGTGTCGAGGACGCGGACCGCCTCGGCGGCGAGCGGGCCGAGCGGGTCGAAGATGCCGAGCAGGGCGTGGCTGAAGCCCTGCTCGTCGCCCGCGATGAGTTCGGGGTAGTGGAAGTCGTCGCCGGTGTAGCAGCGGACGCCCTTCGGGAGGCGGCGGCGCAGGTCGGTCTCGCGCCGGGCGTCCAGCAGGGAGACCTTGATGCCGTCGACCTTGTCGGAGTGGGCGGCGATGACGTCGAGGAAGGTGCCGGTGGCCGTGTCGAGGTCGGGTGAGCCCCAGTAGCCCTCCAGCGCGGGGTCGAACATCGGGCCCAGCCAGTGCAGGATCACCGGCTCCGCGGCCTGACGGAGGAGGTGGCCGTAGACGTCCAGGTAGTCCTCGGGGCCCCGGGCGGTGGCGGCGAGGGCGCGGGACGCCATGAGGATGGCCTGCGCGCCCGACTCCTCGACGACCGTGAGCTGTTCCTCGTAGGCCGCGCGGACCTCGGCGAGCGTCGCGGGGCCGCCGGGGAGCTGGTCGGTGCCGACGCCGCAGGCGATCCGGCCGCGGGCCGCCTTCGCCTCGGCGGCGGAGCGGCGGATCAGCTCGGCCGCGCCTGCCCAGTCCAGGCCCAAGCCGCGCTGCGCGGTGTCCATCGCCTCGGCGACCCCCAGCCCGTGCGCCCACAGGTGGCGGCGGAAGGCGAGGGTGGCGTCCCAGTCGACGGCGGCGGGCGAGTCGGGGGTGGTGTCCGCGTACGGGTCGGCGACGACGTGCGCCGCGGAGAAGACCGTACGGGAGGTGAACGGGGCGCCGGGGGTGAGGGCGAGGGGCTCGGTGCGGGGCTCGTAGGCGCGCAGGGCGCCGTGCGCGTCGGGGAGGTGGAGGGTCACAGGGCGATCTCCGGTACGTCGAGGCGGCGGCCCTCGGCGGAGGACCTGAGGCCGAGTTCGGCGAGCTGGACGCCTCGGGCGCCGGCCAGCAGGTCCCAGTGGTACGGGGCGTCGGCGTAGACGTGCTTGAGGAACAGCTCCCACTGGGCCTTGAAGCCGTTGTCGAACTCGCCGTTGTCCGGCACCTCCTGCCACTGGTCGCGGAACACCTCGGTGGCGGGGACGTCCGGGTTCCACACCGGCTTGGGGGTGGCGGAGCGGTGCTGGACGCGGCAGGTGCGCAGGCCGGCGACGGCGGAGCCCTCGGTGCCGTCGACCTGGAACTCGACCAGTTCGTCGCGGTGGACGCGGACCGCCCAGGAGGAGTTGATCTGGGCGATCGCGCCGCCCTCCAGCTCGAAGACGCCGTAGGCGGCGTCGTCGGCGGTGGCGTCGTAGGGTTTGCCGTCCTCGTCCCAGCGCTGCGGGATGTGGGTGGCGGTGAGCGCCTGCACGGACTTCACGCGGCCGAACAGCTCGTGCAGCACGTACTCCCAGTGCGGGAACATGTCGACGACGATGCCGCCGCCGTCCTCCGCGCGGTAGTTCCAGGACGGGCGCTGCGCCTCCTGCCAGTCGCCCTCGAAGACCCAGTAGCCGAACTCGCCGCGCACGGACAGGATGCGGCCGAAGAAGCCACCGTCGACGAGGCGCTTCAGCTTGAGCAGGCCGGGGAGGAAGAGCTTGTCCTGGACGACGCCGTGCCTGACGCCGGCCGCGTTCGCCAGGCGGGCGAGTTCGAGGGCGCCGTCGAGGCCGGTGGCGGTGGGCTTCTCGGTGTAGACGTGCTTGCCGGCGGCGATCGCCTTGCGGATCGCCTCCTCGCGGGCGGAGGTCACCTGGGCGTCGAAGTAGATGTCGACGCCGTCGTCGGCGAGGACCGCGTCCAGGTCGGTGGAGAGGTGTTCGAGGCCGTGGCGCTCGGCGAGCGCCTTCAGCGCGTGTTCGCGGCGGCCGACCAGCACCGGCTCGGGCCACAGCACGGTGCCGTCGCCCAGGTCGAGGCCGCCCTGCTCGCGCAGGGCCAGGATGGAGCGGACGAGGTGCTGGCGGTAGCCCATGCGCCCGGTCACACCGTTCATGGCGATACGCACCGTCTTGCGTGTCACGTCGTTCCCTTCGTACGCGGTCCGCGCGCCGCGTACGCAGCACCCGCCCCACGCGCCCCGGGAGGAGGCGGGAGGACTGGTGGACGTGGCAGCAAGCGCTTTCTATGTAGTCAGAAGCTAGCCTCTGGACCGCGTGTGGACAAGACCACTGCCGGCCCGGGCTTGTTCGAGGGGGCGAACAACGGCGCGGATGGCCTTAGGGTCTGGTCGGACAGCTCGGCCGGAACCACCGGCGTGGGCGCGGGTGTGTACGACGGCGTACGGCACGGGCGGACGGCGCGGCGGCGAGGCGGAGGACGACATGACGGTGACCCTGGCGGACGTGGCGGCGCGGGCGCAGGTCTCCCCCGCGACGGTGTCGCGCGTGCTGAACGGGAACTATCCCGTGGCCGCGTCCACGCGGGAACGCGTGCTGAAGGCCGTGGACGAACTCGACTATGTCCTCAACGGTCCCGCCAGCGCCCTCGCCGCCGCCACCTCCGACCTGGTCGGCATCCTCGTCAACGACATCGCCGACCCGTTCTTCGGGATCATGGCGAGCGCCATCCAGTCGGAGATCGGCGGTCCGGGCGGGCGGGCCGGCGGCGAAAGACTCGCGGTGGTGTGCAACACCGGGGGCTCCCCCGAGCGTGAACTGACCTACCTCACCCTGCTGCAACGGCAGCGCGCCGCGGCGGTGGTGCTGACCGGCGGGGCGATCGAGGACGCGCAGCACAAGGCTGCGATGGACGCCAAGCTGAGGAAGCTGGCGGACGCCGGGACGCGGGTGGTGCTGTGCGGGCGTCCGCAGGCGCCGGAGACCGGGGCGATCGCCCTCACCTTCGACAACCGGGGCGGCGGGCGGGAACTCACCGAGCACCTGATCGGGCTCGGGCACCGGCGGCTCGGCTACATCGCGGGCCCCGAGGAGCGCACCACGACCCGGGACCGCCTGGAGGGCCACCGGGACGCGCTGGCCGCGCACGGCATCGAGGAGGACCCGCGCTGGACCGTCCACGGACGCTACGACCGGCGGTCGGGCTACGAGGCCACGCGGGAACTCCTGCGCCGCGACCCCTCGTTGACCGCCGTGGTCGCGGCGAACGACTCCGTCGCGCTGGGCGCGTGCGCGGCGCTGCGGGAGTCGGGCCGGCGCATTCCGGACGACGTGTCGGTGGCCGGCTTCGACGACCTGCCGTTCAGCATCGACGCGGTGCCGGCGCTGACGACGGTCCGCCTGCCGCTGGCGGAGGCGGGGGCACGGGCGGGGCGGATCGCGATGGGGCGGGAGGAGGCGCCGCCCGGGGGGATCGCGTCGGTGCGGGGGGAGTTGATGGTGCGGGGGTCCACGGCGGGGCCGCGGGGCTGACCTTGCGAGGGGCTGGGGATGACGCCCCTCTGGGGCACGGGGAACTGCGCGACCGGCCCCCACCGGCCCGCACGTGCGTACGGGGCGCAACCACTGCTGTAGGGGCACAGGGAACTGCGCGCCCCCCATGTCCGGACGGCGCACAACCACCCCCGCAGGGGCGCGGGGAACTGCGCGCTCAACCCCTACGAACCCGCACATCCGGAGGCCGCGCAACCACCCCCCTGAAGGGGCACGGGGAACTGCGCGACCGGCCACCACCGGCCCGCATCAGGCGAACCGCCGAAGACACCTGCGGCACCGGAGTGACAGAAAGGAGTCGTCCCCGCGCCTCGGGGGTAGTCCCGTATCCATGAAACTGGCGTTCTCCACCCTCGGTGTCCCCGGCCTCCCCCTCTCCGAGGTGACGGCCCTGGCGACCGCGCACGGCTACCACGGCGTGGAGCTGCGCGCCCACCCCGAAGAGCCCGTCCACACGGGTCTCACCGCCGAGCAGCGGGCCGACGCGGCCGCCGCGTTCAAGGCGGCAGGGCTCGACATCCTGGGGGTCGCCGGGTACGCCCGCGTCGCCGCGCCCGGCGACGACGAACCCGTCTTCGCCGAGGTCCGCGCGCTGGTCGATCTCGCGCGGGACATCGGCGCGCCGTACGTACGGGTGTTCCCCGGCGGCGGTGAGGAGCAGAGCGCGGAGGAGGCCGACGCGACGGCCGCGCGGCGGCTGGGGGCAGCGGCGGAGTACGCGGCGGACCGGGGCGTACGGATCCTCATGGAGACGCACGACTCCCACCGCACCGGTGCGGACGCCATGCGGGTGCTGGGGCTGGTCGGGCACCGGCAGGTGGGCGCGCTGTGGGACGTGATGCACACGTGGCTCGGCGGCGAGCAGCCGGTGGACAGTTTCGCGGCGTTGTCGCCGCACCTGGGGTACGTGCAGGTGAAGGACATCGCCTCGGCGGAGGACACGACGCCTGTCGCTCTGGGGGCGGGGGTGCTGCCGTTGACCGACGTCGTCGAGGTGTTGTCGCGGAACGGCTGGGACGGGTGGCTGTGCTGGGAGTACGAGGCGCGGTGGTACCCGGCGGCGGAGCCGCTGCCCGGGTTGCTGGGGGCGGGGCGGGAGCATGTGGCCCGGCTGCTGAACGAGTCCGCCTGAGGGGCGGGGGGTGCGGATCGGGTGCGGGTGCGTTGTGGCTTGTCGCGCAGTTCCCCGCGCCCCTGGAGGGGTGGTTGCGCGCCGTCCGCACGTGCGGGTGCATGGGCGCTGAGCGCGCCGTTCCCCGCGCCCCTGGAGGGGTGGTTGCGCGCCGTCCGCACGTGCGGGTGCGTGGGCGCTGAGCGCGCCGTTCCCCGCGCCCCTGGAGGGGTGGTTGCGCGCCGTCCGCACGTGCGGGTGCGTGGGTGTTGAGCGCGCCGTTCCCCGCGCCCCTTATGGGGCCGGGGCCAGGCCCAGTCTGTGGGCGAGGACGACCGCCTGGACGCGGTCGCGCAGGTGGAGCTTCGCGAGGATGCGGGAGACGTACGTCTTGACCGTTTCCGGGGTGATGGTCAGCGCCGTGGCTATCTCCGCGTTGGAGAGGCCCTCGGCGATCAGCCGGAACACCTCCAGCTCGCGGGGCGTCAGCGTGTCCACCACGTTCTGGCGGGCCGGGCTCGTCGTGTCGCCGGGGCGTACCTGCTGGGCGAAGCGGCCGATGAGGCGGCGGGTGACGGCGGGGGCCAGAAGGGCCTCGCCGCGGGCGACGGTGCGGATGCCGTTGACCAGTTCCGCCGGGGGCGAGTCCTTGAGGAGGAAGCCGCTCGCCCCGGCACGCAGCGCGTCGTAGACGTAGGAGTCGACGTTGAACGTCGTGACCACCAGCACCTTGGGCGCGTCCTCCGTGTCCGGTCCGGCAAGTTCCCGCGTCGCCCGGATGCCGTCGAGCAGGGGCATCCGTACGTCCATGACGACCACGTCGGGCCGCAGCCGCCGCGCGGCCTCGACGGCCTCGTGGCCGTTCTCCGCCTCCCCGACGACCTCCATGTCGGGCTGCGCGGAGAAGATGGTGACGTAGCCGGTCCGCACCAGCGCCTGGTCGTCGCAGACGAGCACTCGGATCGGTGGCTTCGCATCGCTCAATGGGTCACTCCTGAACGGGCTGGGACGGGATCGTCGCGCGGACCTCGAACCCGCCCTCGGGCCGGGGACCGGCCTCCAGTTCACCATCGAGCATCCGCACCCGTGCACGCAGTCCGGCCAGTCCGCGCCCGCCCGTCAGGTCCGGCTTCCGGGGGGCCGGTACACCGGCCGGTCCGTCGGTGGTCACCTCGATGCCGAGGGTCTCCCCGCCGTGCCGGAGCACGACCCGGGTCGGTTCGCCCGTCGCGTACTTCAGGGCGTTCGTGAGGGCCTCCTGCACCACCCGGTACGCGGCCAGCTCCACGTCCACGCCGCGCGGCCGCCGCTCGCCGTGCTCGGCGAACTCGACCGGCTGGCCCGACCTGCGCGCCTGCTCGACGAGATCGCCCACCCGTCCCAGGGCGGGCGCCCGTTCGCCGCCCGTGCGTTCCAGGTCGGCGGACGCGGCCTCACCGGTCGCCTCCAGGACGCCGAGCAGGTACCGCAGTTCGGTCAGCGCCCGGCGGCCGGTGTCGCTGACGGCCGTCAGCCCCTCGCCGGCGCGTTCCGGCGCGGACGTCAGCAGGAACTGCGCGGCGTCGGCCTGGACCACCATGGCCGTCACATGGTGGGTGACCACGTCGTGCAGCTCGCGGGCGATCCGCGCGCGCTCCGCGGCCGACGCCGCCTCCGCCTCCAGCCTCCGCCGCTCGGCCTCCTCCGTACGCCGTCTGCGCATCGAGCTCCCCGCCAGCCGGACCGCGGCCAGGATCAAACCGAACGCGAGGTAGTCCGGTACGTCGTTGGGTGAGCCGAGGCGGTCCAGGACCGCGGCCAGTGCGGCGTAGCCCGCGCTCGCGGCGATGGCCAGACCTCGGCGGAAGCGGACCTGGTGGGCGCCGGCGGAGAACAGGGCCACGTACAGACCCACGCTCGCGAAGGTCGTCGCGTAGCCCAGCGTCTGGTGCGCGGCGAACGCGCCCGCGACGGCGACGAGGCAGGCCGCGGGCCATCGGCGGCGCGCCGCGAGCGGCAGGGTCTGCGCCAGAACCAGCGCGACGCCCAGCGCGTCCGGCGGGCGCTCGGGCAGGTCGCCGATCTGGGCGCCTACGCCGGACAGGGTCGGCACGAAGGCCAGCGCGGTGAGCGTCAGGGCGAGGACGCCGTCCTTGAGGACGGCCTCCTGCTCCTGCCAGCGGTCGAGTGCGGAACGGAGCCGGGGGTGGCTCCATGGAGCCTGCGGGAACGTCATGTCCGTCCTCTCCTACGGTCGGCCCGTGTCGGCGGCGCGTGCGTCGTGGCGGGTCCTGATACGGCCGCCTCGGCGGGCGAGGACGAGCATGGGGACGGCGAGGGCCGTACCGACCAGGACGGGCAGGAGTGACCCCTCCAAGCCGAAGGCGCCGCCGGTCAGGAGGGTGGAGCCGTGGACGTCGACGGTGAACAGGCCCTCGGGGGTGTGCCCGGAGACCGGGATGCCGAGCAGTTGCTCGGTGGTGTTCCAGGCGAAGTGCAGGCCCACGACGAACCAGATGCTACGCCGCCACAGGAACGCGGCACCGAGCAGGACGCCCGCCTCCACGGCGATCGCGACGCCGCTCCACAAGGTCGCGCCGTCGGCGCCGAGGTGGGCCACGCCGAAGAAGAGTGAGGTGACGGCGATGGCGGCCCGGCTGCCCCACAGCTGCTCCAGCGCTTGCAGGGCGAGGCCGCGGAACAGCAGTTCCTCGGTGACCGCAGCGCCGGCCTGGACCATGACGGCGGTCCATACGACCGATATGACGCCGTCGCCTGCCCAGGAGAACGAGTAGCCGCCGAGCGCCGTGATGCACAGGGCGGAGAAGAGGATGAAGCCCAGGCCGACGGCGGCGCCGCGCAGGGTCTCCCGGGCTGCGCCGGGGCGGGCGATCTCCGGGGTGGGACGGTGCGCCACGCGGCGCATGACGAGTGCGTACACGGCGATCGCGGCGGCCGCACCGAGGAGCGGCACGGGGCCGGGGCCGGTCGCCGTGAGGGCGGAGACCAGGCCTACGGCGGCCATTCCTATGAGCATCCAGCCGAGCGGGGCGCGGGTGATGCGGCCCGCGCGGCCGGGCGTGGTGGGTTGTTCCGTCGCTTCCATGGTGGCCTCCCCGGTAGTGGTCGCGCCTTCGGCGACCTGGGAACCACGCTAGGAATTCGGGGGTGGTGGCGGATCACCCCCGGATGGACAACTGCGGTAGCTCTCACGGGGGATGGGGTGGCTGCCCTCGTCGGCTGGGTGCGGGCGGAGTGAGGCGGGGCGCGCAGTCCCCCGCGCTCCTGCGGGGTGGTCACGCGCCGGTCGCCCGTGCGGGTGCGTCGTGGCTGGGCGCGCAGTTCCCCGCGCCCCTCGGAGGGTGGTCACGCGCCGTTCACTCGTGACCGTGCGTCGCGGTTGTGCGCGCAGTTCCCCGCGCCCCCGAGGGGGTCGTCACCGACGGCGTTCTCGATGGCGGGGCCAGGGACGTCAATGCCACCCCGCCCACCAGCAGCGCCGCCGCGCACCACCGTAGGGGGGTGATGGACTCGCCCAGGAACAGTGCCGCCGACGTCATCCCGAAGACCGGCACCAGGAGGGAGAACGGGGCCACCGTGGACGCGGGGTGGCGGTGGAGGAGCCAGCCCCAGGCGCCGAAGCCGAAGACCGTCGCGCCCCAGGCGACGTAGAGGACCGTGCCGGCGCCCGACCAGTCGAGGGAGCGCAGGGCCGCCAGGTCCGCCGACCAGCCCTCGAGCAGCAGGGAGAGGGCGAGCAGCGGGAGCACCGGGACCGTGCTGACCCAGATCATGAAGTTGAGGGCGTCGGGCGGGGACGCCTTGCGGGTGAGGATGTTGGAGACGCCCCAGCAGGCCGCCGCCGCGACGACGAGGGCGAAGCCGGTCAGCGGGCCCGAGGCGCCCTCGTCGACCGCCGCCACGCCGATGCCGGCCAGCGCCACCGCCATGCCCGCGACGCGGACGCGGGTGGGACGCTCACCGAGGAGCACGACGGCGAACAGGGCCGTGAACACCGCCTGGATCTGGAGGACCAGGGAGGACAGGCCGCCCGGCATGCCGACGTCCATGCCGATGAAGAGAAGGCCGAACTTGGCGACGCCCAGCACCAGTCCGACCCCGACGATCCACTTCCAGGCGACCTTCGGCGGGCCGACGAGGAACACCGCGGGCAGAGCCGCGACGAGGAACCGCAGCGCGGAGAAGAGCAGCGGCGGGAAGTGGCCGAGGCCGACCTCGATGACCGTGAAGTTCACACCCCACACGGCGGCGACGAGGACGGCGAGCAAGACATGTGCTGGTCGCATGCGTCGAGCATCACCGGTGACGACACTTCAGCACCAGCGACGATCCCTGCATGGTTGGATGAAGCATCGCTAACCGATCACAGGAGCGGTCATGCTCGACCTCCAGCGTCTGCGCGCCCTGCACGCCGTCTCCGTGCACGGCACCGTCGGCGCCGCCGCCTCGGCGCTCGGGTACACCTCGTCCGCCGTGTCGCAGCAGATCGCCAAGCTGGAGCGGGAGACGCGGACCGTGCTGCTGGAGCGCGAGGGCCGGGGTGTGCGGCTCACCGACGAGGCGCATCAACTGGTGCGCGCCGCACGGGAGCTGATTGCCATCGTGGAGCGCGCGGAGACGGAACTGGAGGAGCGGCGCGGGGTGCCGTCCGGGCGGCTGACCGTCGCCGCGTTCGCCTCCGCCGCGCGCGGGCTGATGCCGCCGGTGCTGGCCGACCTGGCCCGCCGGCATCCCTCGCTGGACACCCGGCTCACCGAGGTGGACCCGCATCTGTCGGTGGACCTCGTCGCCAAGGGAGCCGTCGACCTGGTGGTGGCGCACGACTGGGACATCGCGCCGCTGCCCGCCCCGGCGAACGTGGAGCAGACGGTGATCGGGGACGACCTGTGTGACCTGCTGGTGCCCGAGGACCACCGGTTCGCGGGGCGGACGGGCGTACGGAGGGAGGAACTGGCCGGGGAGCGGTGGATCTGCCAGCCGCCGGGGCGGGTCTGCCACGAGTGGCTGGTGCGGACCCTGCGGGCGGCCGGGCAGGAGCCGGAGATCGTGCACATGGCCGACGAGAACCCGACCCTGGTCGCCCTGGTCGCGGCCGGTCTGGGCATCGCGCTGATCCCCCGGCTGGGACGCGGCCCGCTGCCCGCCGGGGTCGTCGAGGTGCCGCTCGACCCGATGCCCGTACGGCGGCTGTACGCGTTGTGGCGCACGGGCGCGGCGCGCCGTCCGGCGATCGCGGAGACGGTCCGCACGCTGGTGGAGCACTGGCCGGCGGTCTCGGCGCACGGGCCCCGCTGACACGGACACACGGGAGACACAGAACGCCTCGGGAGGGCGGAACCCGTCGCCGCCCCCGTACGTCCCACCGCCGAGCTGCCGGTCCGGCCCGGCGCACGACGCCGTGCCGGAACCCCGCGCCGGCCAGGGCCGCCGTCCCCCCTCGGCGCCCCGCCCCGGCCGGCAGCCCGCCGTCGTCGGCGCCGCCCCCTCCCGCCGCGCCGACGACGGCCCCTCCGGATGCTGCACATGCCCTTGACTGGCAGAAACTTCCCGGATATTCGTGGCCTCCTGGCAGTTTCCTTCAGCGGATCCCCGGTCCCCCGCGGATCACCTTCCAAAGGAGCGCACGTGCCCGACAGCAGCCCCGGATCCACGGCAAGCACCGCCCGTCCGTCCAGACGTACCGTCCTCGCCGCGACGGCGGGCGTCACCTCCGTCCTGGCGGCCGGCGGCACGGTCCACGCGGCCACCGGCGCGCACCGTCCCGACGACCGCAAGCTGCGCGCCCTCATCTCCCGTATGACGCTGGAGGAGAAGGTCGGCCAGCTCTTCGTGATGCGGGTCTACGGCCACTCCGCCACCGACCCGGACCAGGCCGACGTCGACGCCAACCTGTCCGAGATCGGGGTGCGCACGGCGGCCGAGCTGGTCGCCAAGTACCGGGTCGGCGGCATCATCTACTTCGCCTGGGCGCACAACACCCGCGACCCGCACCAGATCGCCGACCTGTCCAACGGCATCCAGAAGGCGTCGCTCGGCCTGCCGCGCGGTTTGCCGGTGCTGATCTCCACCGACCAGGAGCACGGCATCGTGGCCCGCGTGGGCGAGCCGGCGACGCTCATGCCGGGCGCGATGAACGTCGGCGCGGGCGGCTCCCGCTCCGACGCGCGCAACCTGGGCCGGATCGCGGGCCGTGAGCTGCGCGCCCTGGGCATCCGTCAGAACTACTCCCCCGTCGCCGACGTGAACGTCAACCCGGCCAACCCGGTCATCGGCGTGCGCTCCTTCGGCTCCGACCCGGACGCGGTCGCCGGGTTGGTCGCGGCGGAGGTGAAGGGCTACGAGTCGTCCGGTGTCGCGGCCACCGCCAAGCACTTCCCCGGGCACGGCGACACGATCACGGACAGCCATGAGGACCTGCCGTGGATCCACCACACCCGCGAGCAGTGGGAGGAGCTGGACGCGCCGCCGTTCCGCGCGGCGATCGCCGCGGGCATCGACTCGATCATGACCGCGCACATCGTCGTCCCGGCGCTCGACGCGGCCGAGGACCCGGCCACGCTGTCCCACCCGATCCTCACCGGCATCCTGCGCGAGGAGCTCGGCTACGACGGCGTCGTGGTGACCGACTCGCTCGGCATGGAGGGCGTCCGCACCAAGTACGGCGACGACCGGGTGCCGGTCCTGGCGCTGAAGGCGGGCGTGGACCAGCTGCTCAACCCGCCGTCCCTGGACGTGGCGTGGAACGCGGTGCTCCAGGCGGTGCGGGACGGCGAGCTGACGGAGGCACGCCTCGACGAATCGATCCTGCGCGTGCTGCGCCTGAAGGCCCGTCTGGGCCTCTTCGACGACCCGTACGTCACTCAGGCGGGCGTGGACCGGGTCGTGGGCACCCGTTCGCACCTGGCCGCCGCCGACCGGATCGCCGAGCACGGCACGACCCTGCTGGTCAACGAGGGCGGACTGCTGCCGCTGTCCCGCCGCCGCACGCCCAAGGTGCTGGTGGTCGGCGCCGACCCGGCCTCCCCGTCCGGCACCACGGGCCCGCCCACCGGCGTGCTCGCGGACGCCCTGACGGAGCTGGGCTTCACCGCGACCGCCCTGTCCACGGGCACGGCGCCCTCCGCGGCGACGATCGACAAGGCCGTGGCCGCCGCCGGGGACGTGGACGCGGTGGTCGTGGGCACGTACAACGTCACCGCGTCCAGCAGCCAGAAGACGCTCGTCGAGCGGCTGCTGGCGACCGGGAAGCCGGTCGTCGCGGTGGCGATCCGCAACCCGTACGACGTGGCCCACCTGCCCGGCGTGAAGGCGTTCCTCGCGTCGTACTCCTGGACCGACGTCGAGGTGCGCGCGGCGGCACGCGCGATCGCCGGCAAGGTCCGCCCCCGCGGCACGCTCCCCGTCCCGGTCCAGCGCGCGGACGACCCGACGGCGGTCCTGTACCCGGTGGGGCACGGGCTGACGTACTGACACGCGGCTCGCCTCGTCCGGATCTGTGGCTTCTGGACGGTCCGGACGAGGCACCCTGGTCACCCGCGGTCCCGGCGTCTCCCCGGCCGGGCGTAACTCCCCTACGCCACCCGACCGACCCATCACACCCCATATGCGCAAACGACCCCACTTGTCTGGCGTGTCCGGCCGCCGGGCGGTCAGGCTGGGGCGGGGATCTTCCGGGGGGACGACGATGCGGGTGCGCGTATGGGGGCCGGGGGCCGTGGGGGCCCTGGCGGGGGCGGTGCTGCTCGTCGGGTGCCGGGAGGCGCCGCCGGACGCGGCGGGCGGGACGGCGGCCGTGGCGTCGCCCGTGCGGCCGACCGGGTACGGGGCCGTGTTCCTCGACGTCGGCGAGTGCAGTTCCTTCGGGCGCACCAGCTTCACCGAGGTGACCTGCCGCAGCGAGCGCGCGGCGGCCCGGGTGGTGGCCCGGCACGACGGCGCCACGCGCGACGGCCCGCCGTGCCCGCCCGCCACCGACTTCGTGCTGCACATCAGCGAGCGGTGGCCCGCCGCCGACGAGGACGGCGACGGGATGGTGCCGCGCGGCCACGCCTGCATGCGGAACCTCCAGCCGCCGCACCCGGGCGACCCGGGCGGCGGGGGCGGTCCACGCACCGTCGTCGGCGACTGCGTGTACGCCCTCGACGGCGGCAAGGTCAGGGAGACGGCCTGCGACGGAAGCGGGCCCGGGAGGCCGGAGTTCAAGGTGACGAAGGCCGTGGACGCCCGGTCGAAGTGCCCGGCGTCCACGGCCCTCTACGTCCGGCTGGGCGGGGCCTCACCGGTGGGCTGCGCCGTCCCGGTGTGACCCCGCCCCGGCATCACGGACGCAGCGCGTGCCGCGGTTCGACGTCCCGCTTGTCGAGCTTCGCGTCGAACTTCGCCAGCGGCTCGGCGGCCGCCGGGTTCGCCTGGACGGCGTTCGGGGCGACACCCGCCCACTCCAGGATGCGGGCCGTGGCCAGCGCCTTCTCCTTCTCGACCAGGCCGGCCACGTTCGCGCCGTGGTTCATGCCGGGCGCGGTGAGGACGTACGAGTCGCGCGCGCCCTTGCCGAGGCGGAACGGCTCGGCGCCCCACGGGTCGTTCTCGCCGTACACGAACAGCATCTGCCGGGCGTTGTGGCGGACCCAGGTGTCGACGTCGCGCATGGCGTTCGGCTGGAACTTCATGTCGATGGAGCGCGGCACGAAGTTCCGCGGCGGCTGGTAGCCGTAGCGGACGTACTTCTTCTCGATGTGCGGGAAGTGGATGGTCGGCGCGCCCAGCTGGGTGCCGGCCTGGTAGTAGTACGGCGTGTACGGGCTCAGGCCCTGGTCCGTGTAGAACGAGAAGCCGGAGATCGTGTCGACGGAGTTCCAGATCTCGTCGTCCGTCGCGTTCTTGGCGTCCGCCGGGATGTCCTGGCAGTCGGCGACGGTGCTGTACTGCCAGAAGCCCCAGACGTAGTCCAGGACGACCGCCTCGTAGGCGCGGTCCAGGCTGCCGATGGTGTCGAAGGTGTAGCCGTTCTCGGCGGCGTAGGCGGAGTACTTCTTCTCCAGCGGGGCGCGGCGCACCAGCGCCTCGCGCTGCACGCCGTTCAGCCGGTCGCGGCACTCCTTGGTGCCGACGGTGCGGAAGAAGCGGTCGTAGGCCGAGTCCTCCTTGTTCACCACGTCGTTGGGGGCGACGTAGGCGACGACGCCGTCCATGTCCTTCGGGTAGAAGCGCTCGTAGTAGGTGGCGGTCATGCCGCCCTTGGAGCCGCCCGTGGAGAGCCAGTTCTCGCTGTAGATCTTCTTCAGCGCGGTGAAGATGCGGTGCTGGTCGCTGGCGGCCTGCCAGATGTCCAGCTTGCTCCAGTCGGCCGGCTCGGGCCGGGACGGGGTGAAGAAGCGGTACTCCATGGAGACCTGGTTGCCGTCCACGATCTGGGTCGGCTCGGCGCGGCGGGGCGTCGTGGAGACGCTGTAGCCGCCGGTGTAGAAGACGGTGGGCCGCGCGGTGTCCTTGTGCAGCACGGTGATCCGCTGCTGGAACGTGCCCTTGGCGGGCCTGCGGTGGTCGACCGGCTGCGTGTAGTTCAGGACGAAGAAGCGGTACCCGGTGTACGGCTTCTCCTCGATGAGGCTCATGCCCGGGATCGCGAGCAGCCTCTCCTTGATGTCAGTGGTGCCGGTGGCGGCCGGCTCGGCGGCGGTGGCCGCCCCGGCCGTGCCCAGTGTGCCTATGAGCACCGTGAGCGCCAGCAGCCATCTGAGCGCCTTGCGCATGCGCACTCCCCTGTGAGACAGATGTGCGCCGGAAGCTACTCGACCAACTCGTCACCGCACCAGGGGACGTAGGGAAAACCCTGTGCGCGACCGCACAGTGGAGGGGTCAGCAGAGGATCCAGCCGGAACTGACGGAGTCCGCCGCGACCCGGCCGGTGACCCAGACGCAGCGGCGTCCGGCGTGCACGGTCACCGGGCCCGCGTGGTACGCGAACTGACCCTCGTCGACCACGGCCCGTCCGCCGCGCGCCCGCACGCTCACCGCCATCTTCCGCTTCACGCCCTGCTTCTTGGCAACGGTGACGGCGCACACGTATCCGCCGCGCTTGTAGACGAGCACCGACCCCGTGGAGAACGGCAGGGTCCGCACCTTGCGTCCGGGGCACAGCGCGGCCGCCTCCGCCTCCTGGGCCGGCGCCGCCACGGCGAGCAGCCCGGACGTGGTCAGCACCGCAAGACCCAGCGCGAGCCGCCGGTGTATCACTCCTGTGCGCACAGTCGTCCTCCCGTACCGCGCCCGCCGCGTAGGACGGCGTACGCGTGTACGGACGCAGGGCGCGGGTCGCACGGTTGCGCGAGCCGGGGTGCGCCGGCGGAGGTCGGCCGGATCAGGCCGGTGCGGGGACGTCCTCGCCGACGAACGTCCGCCACAACGCGGCGTAACGGCCGCCCTTGCGCAGCAGTTCCTCGTGGGTGCCGTCCTCGGCGACGCGGCCGTGGTCCATGACGATCACCCGGTCGGCGCGGGCCGCGGTGGTCAGCCGGTGGGCGACCACCAGCGTCGTACGGCGGCCGGCGATGCGGTCGGTGGCCGCGTTGACCTGCGCCTCGGTGGCGAGGTCGAGGGCGGCGGTGGCCTCGTCGAGCAGCAGCACGTCGGGGTCGACGAGTTCGGCGCGGGCGAGGGCGATCAGCTGGCGCTGGCCCGCCGACAGGTTGCGGCCGCGCTCGGCGACCTCGTGGAGGTAGCCGCCGTCGAGGGTGGCGATCATCTCGTGCGCGCCGACCGCGCGGGCCGCGGCCTCCACCTCGGCGTCGGTGGCGTCCGGGCGGCCGTAGGCGATGGCGTCGCGCACGGTGCCGGGGAAGAGGTACGCCTCCTGCGGCACGACGCCGAGCCGGTGCCGGTACGCGGTGAGGTCCAGGTCGCGCAGGTCCGTGCCGTCGACGGTGACCCGGCCGCCGGTGGGGTCGTAGAACCGGGCGACCAGCTTGACCAGGGTGGACTTGCCGGCACCGGTCTCGCCGACGAACGCGACGGTCTGCCCGGCGGGGATGCTCAGGTCGACGGCGGTGAGGGCCTCCTCGCCGTCGCCGTAGGAGAAGTGCACGTCCTCGAAGGCGATCTCGCCGCGCAGGGAGGTCACCGGGAGCGGCTTCTCGGGGGCCTTCGTCGAGGTCGGCTCGCGCAGCAGCTCCTGGATGCGGCCGAGGGAGACCGACGCCTGCTGGTAGCCGTCGAAGACCTGGGAGAGCTGCTGCACCGGCGCGAAGAACAGGTCGATGTAGAGCAGGTACGCGACCAGCGAGCCGATCGCCAGCGTGCCGTCGTCGACCCGGCCGCCGCCGACCACGAGCACCGCCGCCGCGGCGACCGAGGACAGCAGCTGCACGAACGGGAAGTACACCGAGATCAGCCACTGGCCGCGGATGCGGGCACTGCGGTAGTCGGCGCTGCGCTCGGCGAACCGGCGGGCGCCGTCCCCCTCGCGGCGGAAGGCCTGCACGATCCGCAGCCCGGCGACGGACTCCTGGAGGTCGGCGTTGACCACCGACACCCGCTCCCGCGCCAGCTCGTACGCCTTCACGCTGGCCCGGCGGAAGAAGTACGTGGCGACGACCAGGAGCGGCAGGGTGGCGAAGACGACGAGGGCGAGGCCGATGTCGAGCGCCAGCAGGGCGACCATGATGCCGAAGAAGGTGACCACCGAGACGAACGCGGTGACCAGGCCGGTCTGTAGGAACGTGGACAGCGCGTCCACGTCCGTGGTCATCCGGGTCATGATCCGGCCGGTCAGCTCGCGCTCGTAGAAGTCGAGGCCGAGCCGCTGGAGCTGGGCGAAGATCTTCAGCCGCAGCGTGTACAGGACGCGTTCGCCGGTGCGTCCGGTCATGCGGATCTCACCGGTCTGCGCCGCCCACTGGGTGAGCACGGTGAGCAGGCCCAGCAGGGCGGCGGCCCAGACCGCGGTCTGGGCGGCGCGGGTGACGCCCTCGTCGATGCCGTGCCGGATCAGGATCGGCAGCAGCAGGCCCATGCCGGCGTCCACGGCGACCAGGGCGAGGCTGATCAGCAGGGGCGTGCGGAAGCCCTGCAGCAGGCGGCGCAGGCCGTAGGAGTCCTCGGGGCGGACGGCGCGGGCCTCGTCGACGTCGGGCACGTCGTCTGCCGGGGGCAGCGCGGCGACCTGTTCGAGGAGTTCCGGGGTGGCCGGGGCGCCGTCCAGCGCGGTGTCCCTGGGCTCGCGGTCGCCGGTCCACAGGCGGGGGGTGACACCCCGCTCGGCGTCGAACTCGGCGTCCAGCTCGGCGCGGACGGAGATGTCCTCCTCGCGCGGCCCTGCGGGCGGGGTGTGGCCCGGGGAGACGGCGCCCAGCTCGTCGGGGTCGGTGAGCAGCCGCCGGTACAGCGGGGAGCGGCGCTGGAGCTCGTCGTGGGTGCCGATGGCGGCGAGGCGGCCGTTCTCGAGGACGGCGATGCGGTCGGCGAGGTTGAGGGTGGAGCGGCGGTGGGCGATCAGCAGGGTCGTGCGGCCGCGCATGACGCTCTTGAGCGCCTCGTGGATCTCGTGCTCGACGCGGGCGTCCACCGCGGACGTGGCGTCGTCGAGGACCAGCAGGCGCGGGTCGGTGAGGATCGCGCGGGCCAGGGCGACGCGCTGGCGCTGCCCGCCGGAGAGGGTCAGGCCGTGCTCGCCGACGGTGGTGTCGTAGCCGTCGGGCAGCTCGTCGATGAACCGGTCGGCCTGGGCGGCGCGGGCGGCGGCCCGGATCTGCTCGTCGGTGGCGTCGGGGCGGCCGTACGCGATGTTGTTGCGGACGGTGTCGGAGAACAGGAAGGAGTCTTCCGGGACCAGGCCGATGGCGGCGCGCAGCGACTCGGTGGTCAGCTCGCGCACGTCGTGCCCGCCGACCAGGACGGCGCCGCCGGTGACGTCGTAGAAGCGCGGCAGCAGCAGGGAGACGGTGGACTTGCCGGAGCCGGAGGAGCCGACCACGGCGAGCGTCTCGCCGGGGCGGATCTCGAAGGAAAGGCCGTCGAGGACCGGCCGCTCGGGGTCGTAGCCGAAGGCGACGTCGTCGAACTCGACGGTCGCCGGGGCGTCGGCGGGCAGTTCCTTCGTGCCGTCGGTGAGGGACGGCTCGGTGTCGATCAGGTCGAGGACGCGTTCGGTGCCGGCGCGGGCCTGCTGGGCGACGGTGAGGACGACGGCGAGCATCCGGACGGGGCCGACGAGCTGGGCGAGGTAGGTGGAGAAGGCGACGAAGGTGCCGAGCGTGATGTGGCCGCGCACCGCGAGCCAGCCGCCGAGGGCGAGCATCGCGACCTGTCCGAGGGCGGGCACGGACTGGAGGGCGGGGGTGTAGCGGGAGTTCAGCTTGATGGTGCGCAGGCGTCCGGCGAACAGGCGGCGGCCGACCTCGCGGAGCTTGCCGGTCTCCTGGTCCTCCTGGCCGAAGCCCTTGACCACGCGGACGCCGCTGACCGCGCCGTCGACCACCCCGGCGACGGCGCCCGCCTGCGCCTGGGCGTACCAGGTGGAGGGGTGCAGCCGGGTGCGGCTGCGCTTGGCGATCCACCACAGGGCGGGGGCGACGGCGAGCGCGATCGCGGTGAGCGGCAGGGACAGCGACGCCATGATGACCAGGGAGATCACGAACAGCAGCAGGTTGCCGATGGTCATCGGCAGCATGAAGAGCAGGCCCTGGATGAGCTGGAGGTCGCTGGTGGCGCGGCCGACGACCTGCCCGGTGGACAGCTCGTCCTGGCGTCTGCCGTCGAGCCGGGCGATCGACCCGAACATCTCGGTGCGCAGGTCGTGCTGGACGTCGAGGGCGAGCTTTCCCCCGTAGTAGCGGCGGATGTACGTCATGACGTAGACGGCGAGGGCGGCGCCGACCAGCAGGCCGGCCCAGGTGCCCATGTCCCGGGTCTTGTCGCCGATGACGTCGTCGATGATCACCTTGGTGATCAGCGGGACCAGGGCCATGACGGCCATGCCCGCGAGGGAGGAGCCGAGGGCCAGGACGACGTTCCTGGGGTGCCGCCACGCGTAGGCGGCCAGTCGTCGTGCCCATCCCCGTTGCGCTGTCACGCGGTGCCCTTCGCTCGTCCTGATCTTCCGGAAGGCTCCAACGCCGCCCGAAGCGGATTTCATCCCTCCGCAACAATTCCGCGGGCGCGCCTTCACGACGCGGCGCCGGATTCTCGTCACGCAATCGACACGCTGTCTCCACGCGCTTGACTGCATGTGCATGCCAGTCTCTCGGGTATCTCCCTTGTGCAACCCGCGTAGATCGGACACCCCACATGCCTGCTGTACGCATACGCCGCCGGAAGGCGGTCGCACTGGCGAGCGCCGCCGTCCTCGCCGGACTCGCCGTCCCCGCCCTGACCCCCGCCACCGCCGGCGCCTCGGCCCCCGCCCACGAGACACCCGCCGCCCAGGCCCGCGTGGCCGCGGTGGCCGACTACGCCGACTACTACGAGGGCGCCGAGGGCAAGACCGGCGAGGCCCTCAAGTCCGCCCTCAACTCGATCATCAGCGACCAGACGAAGCTGTCGTACTCGGCCGTCTGGGACGCCCTCAAGGAGACCGACGAGGACCCGTCGAACAGCGGGAACGTGATCCTGCTGTACTCCGGCGTCTCCCGCAGCAAGAGCGCGAACGGCGGGAACACCGGCGACTGGAACCGCGAGCACGTCTGGGCCAAGTCCCACGGCGACTTCGGCACCTCCACCGGCCCCGGCACCGACATCCACCACCTGCGCCCGTCGGACGTCCAGGTCAACAGCATCCGCGGCAACAAGGACTTCGACAACGGCGGCAGCGCCGTCGCGAACGGCGGGGGCAGCCTCACCGACTCCGACTCGTTCGAGCCGCGTGACGCGGTCAAGGGCGACGTGGCCCGCATGATCCTCTACATGGCGGTCCGCTACGAGGGCACCGACGGCTGGCCCGACCTGGAGCCGAACAACAGCGTGAGCAACGGCTCCGCGCCGTACATCGGCAAGCTCTCCGTACTCAAGGAGTGGCACGAGCAGGACCCGCCGGACTCCTTCGAGCAGCGCCGCAACGACGTGATCTTCGAGTCGTTCCAGCACAACCGCAACCCGTTCATCGACCACCCGGAGTGGGTCGAGTCGATCTGGTAGGCCTCACCGCGGCCGGCCTCCCCCGGACGAAGGGGGCGGCCGGCCCGCCCCAGCGGTGGGTCAGTTGCCCGGACCCCCTCCCGGGACGGCGTCAAGGTCCACCTCGTCACCGCGCGGCACGGAGAGACGCGCTCCCCTGCTGCGGGCGATGCGGTGCACGTCGTGGAGCGCCTCGGCCAGGCAGGCGGCGAGATAACGGAGCTGGGGCGCGGTGGCCCCGGTGTCGCCCAGGAGATCGACTGCGTGGCCGAGAAGGTCGTCGGCCATGCCGAGCTGGACGGCTTCGATCTCGTCGGCGAGGCGGGAGAGACGGCCGGTGCCGGTGTCGTCGGTGACGAGGTAGCAGGGGTTGCCGTCGAGGTTGGACCAGGGGAGGAGACGGGGCCGGGTGCCCGTGGTGGCGGCGACGTCTCGGCTCTCGTAGATCACGCGGCCGTCACCTCGTTGCCCCGCATTCGGCGGGAGCCGACGTCGACACCATGGATACGCCGTGGCCCTACGTCGATGCCGTGCACGGCGAGCCAGAGAGTCCGGCGTCGGGCGCGCTGCTGCCTGGCCTGCGCGCACCGTTCGTGGGCGAGGAGGTAGGGGCGGACGAGCCGGGAGTCCTCGCCGCGGAGGAGATCCTCGTGCGGGGAGGGGCGGCGGCCGGGTGCGACGGGGGCGGGCGCCGCTCCCTCGGCGCGGTGCCGGTTCCCGTGCCGGTGGCGCCCGGAGGCGGGCCACAGGAGCCGCAGCAGCGGCTCGAGGAGGTAGGCGATACGGTGCAACACGTCTTCAACTCCGTTGCGGTTGAGGGCCATGCCCCCGGGCCGTCGGTAGCGGTCGCGGGGGTCTTCCGTGCCCGAGGGCAGGTCGACGTGCATGGACATCGCTGCGTAGCGATCCACTCACAGAGTGAGACGGGCCGGGCTAGGCTCGCCAGAGGGTCGGATGTGACAACGCATCTGTCACACGGGAGGTGACGTTGAGCAACATCTATGGGGAGTGGTTGAAGACGCAGCGCGAGGCGGCGGGGCTGACACAGCAGGAGTTGGCGACAGCCGCCGTCATGACGCGTTCGCACATCGCACATATCGAGGCGGGCCGGCGCACCCCGTCCAAGGAGGACGCGAGACGCCTCGACAGGGCGCTGAACACGGGCGATGTGCTGAGCAGCTTCCTTCCGGACGACGACACCGCTGTCGCGGGATACTTCGAGGCGGCGCTTCAGCTCGAACAGCAGGCGACGATGATCAGGGAGTTCGCCCTGTCGTTCGTTCCCGGCATCCTCCAGACGGAAAGGTACGCACGTGCGGTTCTGAGCATGGCGTTCCCTCCGGCGAGTGAACAGGAACGTGACAGGCGCCTTGTCACACGCCTGGAGCGCGCGAAGATCCTTGCCGACCCAGTGACACCCGTAGTGTGGGCGCTCCTGGATGAAGCGGTGCTACGACGCCGGATCGGCGGCTCGGACGTCATGGCGGAGCAGATCAACCACCTCATCGGGCTCGCCGAGGCCGAGCGGATCCAGCTTCACCTTCTGCCCTTCACATTGGGCATGCATCCCCTGCTGAGCAACATGCTCACGCTGATGTGGTTCGAGGATCAGCCGCCCGTGGCCTACGGGGAGGGCCTGTACATGGGGAAGATCCACGACAGCCCATCAGTCGTTCAGGAGCTGCAGCATCGCTACGATTTCGCACTGGGCAACGCGCTGCCGCTCAAGGAATCACTGGCTCTGCTCAGGGCAACAGCAAGGGACTATGAACATCATGGCTGACCAGGCGATACCGAACGCAGGGGCGCTGAAGGGCTGGCGGAAGTCCTCCTACAGCAACGACCAGGGCGGCAGCTGCCTGGAAGTCCTGGACGGCCACCCGGCCGGCGTCCCTGTCCGCGACTCCAAGGTCCCTGAAGGGCCCGCGCTGGTCTTCCGGCCGGCCGGCTGGACGCCGTTCGTCGCCGCGGTCAAGGACGGAAGCCTCTCCGCCTGACCGATCCCCCGCGATCCTCTCCGTGCTCAGGGTCGACCGACCTCGGCGTGCCAGGCCCGGGCCGCGACCGTCTCGGGGTGGTCCTCGCCCAGGATCGCGGCCCGCTGCTCGGCCACCTCGCGCGCGCTGTCGGCGGCCTCGACCCGCTTGCCCTGTGCGTACTGGGCGCGGCTGAGCTGGATGAGCACGCCGAGGACCAGCGGATGGTCGTGGCCGTAGCCGGCCCGCTGTCCGGCGAGCACCCGGCGGAGGAGGTCCTCCGCCTCGGCTCCCCGGCCGGCGCGCAAGAGCCCCCGCGCCCATGCGTCGCGTGCCCACACGGTCACGAGGTGCTCAGGGCCGAGATGGCGCTCGCTGTCGGCCACCAGTTCCTCGGCGGTCGACAGGTAGTGGTCGAACTCACCTGAAGCGAGGCGTAGTTCCAGCGTCTCGCAGCGGGTCTTGAGGGTGGCGACGTGGTCGTCACCTAGTGCGTCGCGACGGCCGTCCAGCACCATCTCCAGCAGCGTCCGGGCCTCGTCCAGGTCGCCGAGGCGGTGCAGCACCCGCTGCAGTTCGTAGGCCGCGTCCAGCGTACGCGGGTCCCGGGGTCCGAGCGTGCGCAGCGCGTCCCGGTGGACCGGCCGCAGGAGGTCGGCGGCTTCGGCGTACCGGCCGAGCCGGAACAGGATGGGCCCCTGGCCGGTCCGCGCCTCGATGGTCGCCGGGTCCTCGTCCCCCAGGTGCTCCGCGGCGGTCTTCGCGGCCGTGTCGGCCAGGGACAGCGCGGCGGTCCAGTCCCCCGCCTCGTACACCAGCCGTGCGACGCGCGTCGCGGTCCGTACGGATTCCGCCGTCACCAGGCCGTGGCGGTGGGACCGGTGCAGCAGGCCGGTCACGTGCGGTGCCAGAAGCCGTACCTGGGAACGTCCGCGCGCGGACGCGGCGCCCTCGGGCGGCAGCGCCGCCAGCAGCAGCCGGACCGCCACGGTCGCGAGGAGTGCGCGCTGTGCGTCGGACACGCCCGCGGCGACGCTGTCCAGCAGGACCCCGTGGGCCTTCACGCAGCGGTGCCCGTCCGTCTCGACCAACTCGGCCAGCGAGTGGTCCAGGAGCGCGCGCAAGGCCGGCTCGACGCGGTCGGGGGGCAGCGGCGGATCCAGGTGCCCGGGACCGGCGACCGTGCCCTGTGCCGCGGGCATCAGCAGCGACAGCGGGACAGGATCCGCCGCCCAGAAGGACAGCAGCCGCAACAGGGTGGTCGCCTCCGGCAGACCGCTCTCGGCCAGGGTGTCCAGCGACAGCTGCCACGTACGGCTCACCAGGCGGCGGGACTGCCCCGCACCGGTGGCCTGCGCTCCCCGGTCCACCAGGCCCGTCGACTCCTCGCCCAGCCTGCGGTCGTACTCGTCCATGGTCCACGACTCCAGCAACTGGTGGGACAGGTGAGCCCCGGCCAGGGTCAGCGCCAGGGGCAGGCAGCCCAGTCGCCGGGCCACCTTCCGTGCCGACTCCGGTGTACCCGCGTCCGGGGCCAGGTCGCGCAGGACCTGGGTGGCGTCCTCCAGGGGCAGCACGCCGATCCGGTGACTGCTCACCGCCGGGGCGCGCCACAGCGGGGAGGTCGCGTGGCGGGTGGTCACCAGCACCGTCCCCGAAGGGCTCGCGCGCAACCAGGCGCCTTCCTCCAGGACGGCCGGGTCGTCGGCGTTGTCGAGGACCAGCAGCCAGGGTTCCGCCGAGTGGTCCAGGTAGTGCCAGACCAGGTCGGCCGCAGCGCGTCGGCCACCGGCCGCGGCGGCCAGTTCGCCGCCCGTGGCGCCGCGGTCGCCCGCGACGGCGAGCATGCCCGCGCGCAGCGACACCCTTTCGGATGCGTTGACCCACAGGCCGACCCGGCCGTGGTCCCGCACGGCCTCGGTGAACAGGGCGTGGGCCACCGCCGTCTTGCCGCAGCCGCCCATGCCGTGCAGGACCTGGATGTCGCCGCCGGGGCCGGCCACCACCGTTCGCAGGCGTTCCATGACGTCGGTGCGGTCCCGCAGGACGCCGGGTGCGCGGCCGACCAGGGGGAGGCGGACGGAGTCGGGAGCGGCCCGCCTGGGTTCGGCAGGGGGCACCACGTGGCGGCCGAACAGCGGGGCCGCGCCCGGGGCGTAGTGGTGCACGTGTTCTTCGATGTACTGGTCGCCGCCGGTCTGGTAGACCCGGGCGCTGTCCGACGCGTGGCCCTCCATCGGCGTCGGCACACTCATCGGTCGGTGATGTGCTGGTCTCGTCCGGCCTGGTAGATCCGGGCACTGCCCGACGCCCGGGCCTCCATGCGGATCTGCTCCGGCGCGGTGTCCCCGGGCAGCTGCGGGGTCAGCTCGTCCAGGACGCGCCGCAGTTCCTCGGCGGCCTCAGGCCGTGCGAGCAGGAACCGTCGTAGGCGGCCCTGCCATTCGACGGTCAGCTCGGCCTCCGAGTCGGCGTCACCGGCCTGGCGCGCGAGGAGCAGGTCCGCACGGCCCGCTTCCAGCTCCTCACCGATGCTCTCGGCTCGGGCGGGCTGGAAGCGGCGCCACAGGGCGACCATGCCGTCCCTCGCCGACTCCCAGGCGTTCGTCACCATCAACGTGACGACGGTCGTACCCGCCGTCCCTGCCAGTGCGGCGATCTCCGGATCCACGGTTCCCCCCTATGGCCGGCTCCCGATCCTAGGTCCCCGAACCGCACCCGGGGCGGGGTTTTCCGACCGAGGACCCACGTGGAGACCGAGGCGGGCTTCTGAGGCCCGCCTCGGTCTCCACGGTCCGGGCGCCTTCGGCGGGCGGATCGACGGGGTGGGCCCGGGCGCCTGCCGGCCCGGACCGGACACCACCGCCCTCCGCTTCCTCACGCCGGGTACGGCACCGTCTCCCGGGCCGTGCGGAGGGCGCCCGCCCACCAGGAGAGCTGGTCCAGCAGCTTCTTCGCGTAACCCGCGGACTCGGTGTCCTGGGGACGGCCGTCCGCCCACGCCACCCGGTTCAAGGGGAAGGCGAGACCGTCGCGGATCGTCACAGCGTGCAGCTCGCCCATCACGTTCTCCAGGTGCAGCACGGCGTGCCGGCCGCCCGCCCCGCCGCCGTAGCTGACGAAGGCGACGGGCTTGGCCGCCCACTGGGTGTAGTGCCAGTCGATCGCGGCCTTCAGGGAGGCCGGGTAGCTGTGGTTGTACTCGGGCGTGACCATGATGAAGGCGTCCGCGCCGTCCAGCGCCGCCGTGAGCGGGGCCATCGCGGCGGGGCGCGGGTAGGAGGCGCCGGCCACCGACGGGTAGGCGTCCGGCAGGGCCAGGGGGATGTCGTGCTCGGCCAGATCGACGACCTCGACGTCGAATCCGCCGTGCTCGCGGGCCTGCTCCGCGACCCAGGAGCCGACCACGGGACCGAACCGTCCCTCCCGGACGCTGCCGACGACGACCACGAGCTTGTGCGTGTTGATGTCCATGCCGTCCACCCTGGAACCGGCCGCGGGCGGCAGCCAGACCGCGCTCAGGCTGGCCCCCGCAGGGCCATGCTGAGCACTGCGCGCGGGCGGGCCGGCCGTCCTATCCTCGCGGTCATGGGGACACCACTGGGCGACTTCCTGCGGCTCAAGCGTGACAGCACCCAGCCGGAACAGCTGGGGCTCCCGGAGCACGGCCGCCGCCGCTCCCCCGGACTGCGCCGCGCGGACGTGGCGGCACGGGCCGGGGTGAGCGTCGAGTACCTGACCCGGATCGAGCAGGGCCGCGACCGCAACCCCTCGGTGGCCGTGCTGCACGCGCTGTGCGACGCGCTCGCGCTGTCCACGCCGGAGCGGGAGCACGTGCGGTACCTGGCGAAGATCACCGGTGACGAGTGCAGCGGTCACCTCGGGCGTGAGCCCGCCCGCCGTGAGGTCCGCCCGTCCGTGCGGGAGACCCTGCGGCTGCTGGAGCCGGGCGTCGCCGTGGTCACCAACCGGCTGGGCGACCTCCTCACCTGGACCTCCGCCTACGCGGCGGTCGCGGCCGGCACGGGACTGCTGGACGCGGACGAGCCGAACCTCACCCGGTACGTGTTCACCGACCCGCGCGCCCGGTCCCTCTTCCCCGACTGGGACGAGGTCGCCGACGAGCAGGTCTTCGACCTCTGGCTGGGGTCCAGGGCGGAGGACGCGGAATGGCTGGCGGCGGAGCTGGCGCCCGCCGCCGGCCCGGAGTTCACCCGCCGGATGAACCGCCACAAGGTCCCCGAGCGGGGCGTCCTGCGCCTGAGCCACCCCGACGCGGGCCGGCTGCGCCTGCGCCGCGAGTTCCTCGAACTCCCCTCGGACTCCCAGCTGCTGCTGGTCCTCCTGCCTGACGACCGGGCGACGTCGGAGGCGATCGCCCGCCTCCGCGACCGCACGGGGCACGGACGGCTGCGGGCGATCTCGTAGGCGCCCGTCTCTCAGCCCAGGTGCGTCGGCGCGAACATCCTCAGGACCGCCGGGAGGACGACCACCGAGGGGCCCGGGGTGGAGAGGGACTTGGCGAGGTCCTCCTCCAGGGTCTCCGGGCTGGTGCGCAGGCCCGGGACGCCGAAGGACTCGGCCAGGGCCACGTAGTCCGGGCGGGTCAGCTCGGTCGCCGTGGGCTCGCCGAAGGCGTCCGTCATGTACTCGCGCAGGATGCCGTAGCCGCCGTCGTCGACGATCAGCCAGGTGACGTCCAGGTCGTACTGGCGGGCCGTGGCCAGCTCGGCGATCGAGTACAGCGCGCCGCCGTCGCCGGAGACGGCCAGCACCGGGCGGGTCGGGTCGGCGACGGCCGCGCCGAGGGCGGCGGGGAAGCCGTAGCCGAGGCCGCCTGCGCCCTGCGCGGAGTGCACGTGGTTGGGGCCCATCGCGTCGAACGCGGACCACGCCCAGTAGGCGAGGATCGTCATGTCCCAGAAGGACGGCGAGCCGGTCGGCAGGGCGCGCCGCACGGCCGTCAGCACCTGCTGCTCGAGCGCCAGGTCCTGCCCGTCGATGCGGGCCCGCACCCGGTCCAGCAGCTCCCGCACCCGCGCGGGTGCGGTCTCGTCAGCGCGCGGCCCGACGGTCTCCAGGAGCGCCTGGAGGGCGAGGCGGGCGTCCGCGTGGATGCCGATGCCGGGGTGGTTGGACTCCAGCTTGCCGAGGTCGGCCTCGATCTGGATCACCCGGCCGCGGGGCTTGAACGTGTGGTAGTTCGAGGAGAGTTCGCCGAGTCCGGAGCCGACGACGAGCAGGACGTCCGCGTCCTCCAGGAAGTCGGTGGTGTGGCGGTCCTCCAGCCACGACTGGAGGGACAGCGGGTGGGTCCACGGGAAGGCGCCCTTGCCGCCGGGGGTGGTCACCACCGGCGCCTGGATCCGCTCGGCGAGCTGCCGCAGCTTCCCGGAGGCGTCCGAGCGGACGACACCGCCGCCGGCGATGATCGCGGGGCGTTCGGCGCCGGACAGCAGATGCGCGGCGAGCGCGGTGAGTTCGGGGCGCGGGGGCAGCTCGTCCGGGGTGGCGTCCATCGCCGTCACCACCGGCAGGATCGTCTCCGCGAGCAGCACGTCCTGCGGGATCTCCACCCACACCGGCCCGTGCGGGACGGTGAGCGCCGACTTCCACGCCTCGGCGATCGCCGACGGGATCTGGGAGGCCGTACGGACCGTGTGCACGGACTTGACCACCCCCCGGAACGAGGCGGACTGGTCCGGGAGTTCGTGCAGGTAGCCGTGGCGTCCGCCGCCGAGTCCCGCGGTCGGCACCTGGCTGCTGATCGCCAGCACGGGCGCGGACGCTGCCGCCGCCTCCTGCAACGCGGCCAGCGAGGTGAGGGCGCCGGGTCCGGTCGACAGCAGCAGCGGGGCCGCCTCGCCGGTGATGCGGCCGTACGCGTCCGCCGCGAAGCCCGCGTTGTTCTCCACGCGCAGGCCGATGTACCGCAGGTCGGAGCGGCGCAGCGCGTCGAACATGCCGAGCGCGTGCTGGCCGGGCAGGCCGAAGACGGTCGTCGCGCCCAGCCCGGCCAGGGTCTCCACGACCAGGTCTCCGCCGGTACGGCCCGTCATCACGTGGCGCGAAGCGCCCCCTTGAGGGGCGGTGGTCGGGCGACGGGAGGGCGGGTTCAGCGCGGCCTCCGTCTGGGCCGGCGTGGGGCGGAGCTCCAGGTCGTGGTCGTGCGTCACTTGGCGCGGGCCTCCGCGATCTGGCGGGACATGATCGTGGTCAGTTCGTACGCCGTGTGGGACGCGGCGACCGAGGTGATCTCGGCGTGGTCGTAGGCGGGGGCCACCTCGACGACGTCGGCGGAGACCAGGTTGCAGGAGGCGAGGCCGCGCAGGATCTCCAGCAGCTCGCGGGAGGTCATGCCGCCCGCCTCGGGCGTGCCGGTGCCCGGCGCGTGGGCCGGGTCGAGGCAGTCGATGTCGATGGAGATGTACAGCGGCCGGTCGCCGATGCGCTGCCGGAGCTGGTCGGCGACCTCGTCGGCGCCGCGGCGGTAGACGTCCGCGGAGGTGACGATGCCGAAGCCCATCTTCTCGTCGTCGGTGAGGTCCTGCTTGCCGTAGAGCGGGCCGCGGGTGCCGACGTGGGAGAGCGCCTCGGTGTCGAGGATGCCCTCCTCGACGGCCCGGCGGAACGGCGTGCCGTGGGTGTACTCGGCGCCGAAGTAGGTGTCCCAGGTGTCGAGGTGCGCGTCGAAGTGGAGCAGCGCGACCGGGCCGTGCTTCTTCGCGACGCTCCTGAGGAGCGGCAGGGCGATGGTGTGGTCGCCGCCGAGGGTCATCAGGCGGGCGCCGGTGCCGAGGAGGTCGTCCGCGGCGGCCTCTATGGTCTCCACGGCCTCGTTGATGTTGAACGGGTTGACGGCGATGTCGCCGCCGTCCGCGACCTGCGCGAGGGCGAAGGGGGAGGCGTCCTGCGCGGGGTTGTAGGGGCGCAGCAGCCGGGACGCCTCACGGATGGCGTTGCCGCCGAAGCGGGCGCCCGGCCGGTACGAGACGCCGGAGTCGAACGGCACGCCCACGACGGCGACGTCGGCGCGGCCCACCTCGTCGAGGCGGGGGAGCCGGGCGAAGGTCGCGGGGCCCGCGTAGCGCGGCACGCGGGAGGAGTCGACGGGGCCGCGGGGCGTCTCGTTGCTGCTCATGAAGGACTGCTCTCTTTCCTACGCTTCGTCGCGTATGTGCGGACTGCCCACGATGCTACTGGGCGGCCGGGACCTGTTCGGACACGGTTTCGGACACGGTGCCCGGCTCGGGGGCGCGTCCGGCGAGGCGCTCGCGCCAGGCGGCGAGGACGGCCGCGTCGGTCGGGCGGGTGGCGAGGGAGACGGCGACGTAGGCCGCGAGGGAGGCGAGGAGGCCGTAGTAGACGGGCTCGTTGGCGAGGATGCCGTAGGCCGCCATCAGGCCGATCACGGCGAGGCCGCCTACGGCGACGGCGGCGAGGGCGCCCTGCGCGGTGCCGCGCTTCCACAGCAGCCCGCCCAGGATGGGCACGAGCAGCCCGCCGACCAGCAGGTTGTACGCGACGGTCAGTGCCTGGACGACGTCGTTGAGGGCGATGGCGGTGCCGATCACGGCGACGCCCATCAGCAGGATGAACGCGCGGTTGCCCTTCACCTCGTCGTGCTGTTCGCCCTCCGGGCGGACGATGCCGCGCAGCCGCGCCCAGATGTCGTTGTTGGCGACGGTGGCGCAGGCGATCAGCGCGCCGGAGGACGTCGACATCACGGCGGCGAGGGCGGCGGCCAGCACCAGTCCGCGCACGCCGACCGGCAGCTCTTCCTTGACGATGGTGGCGAAGGCGTCGTCGGGGCCGGCGAGCTTCGGGTAGAGCACCTTGGCGGCCGTGCCGATGACGGCGCCCGCGACGGCGTAGGCGAGGCAGTAGGTGCCGGCGACGGTGCCGCCCCAGCGGGCGGTGCGGTCGCTGCGGGCGGTGAAGACGCGCTGCCAGATGTCCTGCCCGATGAGCATGCCGAAGGTGTAGATCAGCACGTAGGTGAAGATGGTCTCGCCGCCGATGCCCAGCGGGTCGAAGTACTCGGTGGGCAGCTGCGCCTTCATCTCGGCGAAGCCGCCCGCCTTGACCACGGCGATGGGCAGCAGCAGGAGCAGCACGCCGATCGTCTTCACGACGAACTGCACCATGTCGGTGAGCGTGATCGACCACATGCCGCCGAGCGTGGAGTACGCGACGACGATCGAGCCGCCGAGGACGATCGCGAGGGTGCGGTTCATGTCGAAGAGGACGTCGAAGATCGTGGCGTAGGCGATCGTCGACGTCACCGCGAGCATCAGGGTGTACGCCCACATGACGAGGCCGGAGATGACGCCGGCCCGGCCGCCGTAGCGCAGGTCGAGCATCTCGGAGACGGTGTAGACCTTCAGCCGGGCGATGCGGGCGGAGAAGAAGACGCTCAGCGCGAGCAGGCCGAGGCCGATGGTGAACACCATCCAGGCGCCGGACAGGCCGTACTGGTAGCCGAGGCCCACGCCGCCGATGGTGGAGGCGCCGCCGAGGACGATGGCGGCCATGGTGCCCGAGTACATGGCGGGGCCGAGCCGCCGGCCGGCCACCAGGAACTCGCTCTTGGACTTGGCGCGGCGCATGCCCCACCAGCCCATGGCCAGCATGCCGGCCAGATAGACGACGATGACCAGGTAGTCCACGGCCATGCGGGGGCCTCCTTCGCGCACTGTCGGTGGCGTGTCGTGCAGACGGATCGCGCTCACCGGCGGCCACGCGGGGACATCCGCCCGTACCCGCGGGGTGCCGGTGACCCGACCTTAGGTGGCCGAAAAGCGGCTGCGAAGTGTACGTTTCATCCAGATCGACAGCCTGGGCTGGAGGAAACGTCCACCATGCCGGACCCTACTGTTCCGCCCACCCCACCCGTCCCCCTGGACGCGCTGCTCACCCGCGCGGACCTGGGCCTGCGCCGGATCGCGGGCCCCGCGGACCCGGCAGTCGTGGTGCACTGGGCGCACACCTCCGAGATGGCCGACCCCTACCCGTACCTGCTGGGCGGCGAGCTGCTGCTGTCGGCGGGCGTGCACGTCCCGGACGGGGCGGGCGCGGGCTACTTCGACGCGTACGTGTCGCGGATCGTCGCGGCGGGCGGGGCGGCGCTCGGTTTCGGTGTCGCGCCGGTGCACGACACGGTGCCAGGGGCGCTGGTGGAGGCGTGCGAGATGCACGGCCTGCCGCTCGTCGAGGTCCCGCCCAGGACGACGTTCTCGGCGGTGGCGCGGGCGCTGTGGCAGCTGATGGCGCAGGCCCGCACGACCGAGCTGCGGCGGGTCACGGAGGCCCAGCAGAGCCTGGCCACCGCCGCCGCCCGCCCGGATCCGGTCCCCTCCGTCCTCCAGCAGCTCGCCCGCCGCCTGGGCGGCCGCGCGGTGCTGTACGGCCCCGAGGGCACACGGCTCGCGGGCGCGGGGCCGGAGCCGGGCGAGGAGGTGCGGACGGCGCTGGCGAAACTCGCGGAGGTCGTCCGGCCGTCGGGGCTGGAGCCCTCGGACGCCCGGCCCTCCTCCGCGTCCGACACGGTGGCCGGTGTGCGGCTGGTCGCGCACGCGCTGGGCAACGGGGAGGGGTTCGTGCTCGGGACGGCCGCCCCGCAGCGGGACGCGGGCGACCACACCATCGCGTCCGTCGCGGCCGTGCTGCTCTCCCTGCTCACCGGCGAACGGCACAGCGGCTCGGGCGCCGGCCGCTCCTTCGCGCTGGTCCGGCTGCTGCTGGGCGCGGCGCCCGTGGAGGTGGCGCCGCTGCTCGGCGGGGACCGGTGGCGGGTGGTGCACGGCAGGCCGGAGGGGCGGACCGCGCCGGACCCGGTGGCCGCGTCCGCGCTGGGCGCCGCCCTCGGCTCGTCCCTGGTGGACGTGGCGGGCGAGGTGGTGCGCGTGCTGGTGCCCGACGGGCGGGCGGTGGAGCGGGTGCCGGGCTGGACGCTCGGCGTCAGCGCGGCGGCGGCCCCCCGGGACTGGCCGGCCGCCGACACCCAGGCCGCCCGCGCCCTGGCCCGCGCCCGCGCCACCCGCACCCCGCTGCTCCGCCACGGCGACCGCCCGACGACGCTGACGGACCTGGTCCCCCCGGCCGAGGCGGAGGCCCACGCCCGCGCCCTCCTCGCGCCCATAAGGCGATCCCCGGCCCTGGTCGACACCCTGCGCACCTGGCTGTCCCTCCACGGCAGCTGGGACCGCACGGCGGTCGCCCTCGACGTGCACCGCAACACGGTCAGGCAGCGGATCGCCCGCTGCGCGGCCCTGCTGGACGCGGACCTGGACGACCCGGACGTCCGAATGGAGCTGTGGTTCGCGTTGCGGCGGACCTAGGGCCTTTCGTTTGGATCATCCCGGCGTCGCGGGGTCTGGCACGCGCATCTGCGGCGTTGTCGTCGTGCCGACTCCCCCACGCTCGGCTTCGCTCGCGCGGGAGGGACCCCCATCGCGTTGACGCCCTCCTCCGCCTTGCAGCTGCACGCACCACACCCCGCTCGGGCCGGACGAAGGCGCACCGCCCTCACAGCCAGGCTGATCCAAACGAAAGGCCCTAGGGCGGGAGGGGGGCCGCGGCGGCCGGTGCC
The DNA here is from genome assembly GCF_043082785.1 of Streptomyces sp. NPDC014764. Taxonomy (NCBI): domain Bacteria; kingdom Bacillati; phylum Actinomycetota; class Actinomycetes; order Kitasatosporales; family Streptomycetaceae; genus Streptomyces; species Streptomyces sp. NPDC014764. The sequence continues at coordinate 882,432 of NZ_JBIBXY010000001.1, forward strand.
CGGCCCGTCAGGCTCCGCCGGGCCGTCTCCGGTGACCGGCGGGGGCCGCCGGCAGGCCGCGGAGTGTCAGCGCGGCCGGCGGGGGCAGCGGTTCGCCGGCGGCCGGGTCCGCGCGGAACGAGCGGAGCAGGTGGGCCACCAAGCGGCGGGACGCGGCGCCGTCGTCCGGAAGGGCGGCCACGAGACCGCAGTGGGCCACCAGGGCCACGACGACGTCGGACGGGTGGACGTCGGGGCGCATCGCGCCCGAGGCCTGGGCCCTGCGCACCAGGGTCGCGAGGCTCCGCTCGGCCGCCCCCCGGACCCGTGCGTGTTCCGGCGCGGTGTCCGGGAAGGCCTTGAGGAACGCGGACGGGAACCCGCGCTCCTCCCGTTGCAGCGCGCAGACCGTCTCGACCAACTGCCGCAGGCCCGTCCAGGCGTCGTCGGCGGCCAGCGCGTCGGTGAGGGCCCGGCCGCACGTCTCCATCTGCCGTGCGAACGCTCCCCGCACCAGCGCGTCCCGGGTCGGGAAGTGCCGGTACAGCGTCGCCACGCCGACCCCGGCCCGACGGGCCACGGTCGCCATCGGGGCGTCGATCCCGTGCTCCGCGAAGACCGCGCGGGCCGCGGTGAGGAGACGCTCCCGGTTGCGCCGGGCGTCCGCCCGCACCGCGTCCCGGTCCGTCTTCCGAGAGGATTCCGTCGTCACTGTCTCTCGCTTCCGCCGCAAACGGACGATTGCGTCCGCTTACCAGCCTACGGTCGGTGGCGGAACCCGGAACACGACCACGGTGGCGAGGCCGAACGATGAACGACCGCATGATGAAGGCAGTGCTGTACGACCGCTACGGCGGCCCCGACGTGCTCTACGTGGGCCGCGTGCCCCGTCCCGAGCCGGCCCCCGGCGAGGTCCTGGTGAAGGTGCGCGCGTTCAGCGTCAACGGCGGTGAAGTGACCGCCCGTTCGGGTCGGCTGCGCCTCCTGCTCGGCCGGCGTTTCCCCAAGCGCGTGGGACTGGACCTCACCGGCGAGGTCGTCGCGGCGGGCGCCGGGGTCACCGGATTCACAGCCGGTGACCTCGTGTGGGGGGTGCTGGGGCGGACCGGGTTCGGCAGCGCCGCCGAGTACGTGACCGTGTCCGCGGATCGCGTCGGCCGGCTCCCCGACGGTCTCGACCCGGTGGAGGCCGCCGCGCTCCCCGTGGCCACCACGGCCGTCACCGCGCTGCGGCACAAGGCCGGGCTCCGCCCCGGCGAACGGCTGCTCGTCCGGGGCGCGGCGGGCGGTGTGGGCAGCGCCGCCGTCCAGCTCGGACGCGCGTACGGCGCCGAGGTCACGGCCCTCGCCCGCGCGGCCAACCTCGACTTCGTCCGCGGACTCGGCGCGCACGAGGCCGTCGACCACCGGGGGGTGCGGCCGGCGGAGCTGGGCCGCTTCGACGTGGTCCTGGACACCGTCGGGACCGACCTGCGGACCTTCCGGCACCTGCTGGCTCCCGGCGGGCGCATGGTCGCCATCGCCTTCGACCTGGGCAGGCCCCTCGCGTCGCTCGGGTACATCGCGGGCAGCGCGGTCCACGGGCGCGGCCGGGTGCGCTTCTTCAGCGGCGACCCCCGGCAGGCCGACTTCGAAGCCCTGGCCCGCCATGTGGCCGAGGGGGCGCTGCGCCCCGCGGCGGACACGGTCTTCTCCTCCCTGGAGGAGACGGCGGCGGCCCACCGTGCGCTGGAGGCGGGCGGTGTCCGGGGCAAGTACGTGGTCAGGGTGGCGTAGGGCCCGGGCGACCGCCGGAGGGCGCGGTGTGAGTAGCCGTACGCAGTCGTCTGAGTACGTGACGCACGTCCCAGCGCGCGATACGCCAGGGACGCCCCCTGTTCCCTGCCTCACAATGGACGCATGCCGATACCCGGGACCCCCAGCCGCGCCGAACTCGTCGAACACCTGGTCGCCACCCGCATCGCGGGCGAGGTCGCCACGCCCCGCGAGAACAACCTCTCCCACTACCGGAAGCTGGCGAACGGCGACCGGCACTACTGGCTCGGACTGGAGCTCGGCGAGCGCTGGACCGACGAGCAGGACGTGCTCGCGGTGATGGCCGAGCGGGTCGGCGTGAACGACGACCCGGAGCACCGGTACGGGCAGGACACCATCGACCCCGAGCTGACGGTCGACGGCCTGGAGCGGATGGCGGGGCGGCTGCGCAAGGCGGCGGAGGGACGCCAGCGGGTGCTCCTTGCGACCGGTCACCCGGGCGGTCTGCTGGACGTGCACCGGGCGACGGCCGCCGCGCTGCGGGCGGCCGGCTGCGACATCGTGGTGATCCCGGACGGGCTGACCACGGAGGAGGGCTACGTGATGCAGTTCGCCGACGTGGCGGTGCTGGAGCACGGGGCCACGCTGTGGCACACCCACTCCGGCGCGCCGATGAAGACCATCCTGACGGCGCTGGAGCGGGAGGGGAGACCGCTGCCCGACCTGGTGGTCGCCGACCACGGCTGGGCGGGCGCCGCCGGCCAGTACGGCGTGGACTCCGTCGGGTACGCCGACTGCAACGACCCGGCGCTGTTCCTCGCCGAGGCCGAGGGCACCGTCCAGGTCACGGTCCCGCTCGACGACCACGTGACGAGCCCGCGTCACTACGACCCGATGACGGCCTACCTGCTGGCGGAGGCGGGGCTGGCCTGAGCTCCGGCTGCCGGACGGCCGTCCACCACCCGGTCGAAGTACGGCCAGCCGTCCAGCCCGACGTCCCGGACGGCCGGGTGCCGTTCCAGGGCGGGTGCCGCCGCGTCCAGCAGGCGCCGGGCCGTCCCGGGCGCGTGCAGGTTGAGGTACTCGTGGCCGGGGAGCCGAATCACCGCGCCCGCCTCGAAGTAGTCGTTCGACACGATCCGGCGGTCCCCCGGGGCGAACACCAGGGTCAGCCTGCGTCCGGTCCCGGAGCGGTACCCCTCGGTGAAGAAGGACAGCGACAGCCGGCAGTCCTCGTAGGCGGGCAGCACCCGCTGGCGGACGGTCCAGTGCCAGGCCGTGCCGTCGACGACGAGGGTGCGCAGCCTGCGGTGTCTTCTCACCGGGGCAGCGTAGGCCTCCGCTCCGGTGGGGTCACCGGGGTTTCCGCCCGCGAGGTCACTCGTCGCGGGGGACGCGGACCACGCCCTCCTGGATGACCGAGACCGCGAGCCTGCCGTCCTGGGTGTAGATGCGGCCCTGGCCGAGTCCCCGGCCGCCGTGGGCCGACGGGGACTGCTGGTCGTACAGCAGCCACTCGTCCGCGCGGAACGGGCGGTGGAACCACATCGCGTGGTCCAGGGACGCCCCGACCACGTCGCCGACGGCCCAGCCGCCGCGCCCGTGGGCGAGCAGGATCGAGTCCAGCAGCGTCATGTCGGAGACGTACGTGGCGAGCACGACGTGCAGCAGCGGGTCGTCGCCCTCGACCTTGCCGTTGGTGCGGAACCAGACCTGCGAATGCGGGTCGCGCGGTGCGCCGAAGCGGCCGTAGGGCGGGTCGTCGACGTAGCGCATGTCGACGGCGGCGCGGGCGCCGAGATAGCGGTGCACCACGTCCGACGACAGGTGCGGGTAGCTCCGCAGCCGCTCCTCGGAGGTGGGAAGCGTCTCCGGGTCCGGGGACGTCGGCATCGGCTCCTGGTGGTCCAGGCCCTCCTCGTGCGTCTGGAAGGACGCGGAGAGGTGGAAGACCGGCTTGCCGTGCTGGACGGCCACCACCCGCCGGGTGGTGAAGGACCGGCCGTCGCGGATCCGGTCGACGGTGTAGACGATCGGCGCGCCCGGGTCGCCGATGCGCAGGAAGTACGCGTGCAGCGAGTGCGGCGGCCGGTCCGCGGGGACGGTGCGCCCCGCGGCGACCAGGGCCTGCGCCGCCACCTGTCCCCCGAAGACACGGGGGACGGCGGAGGCGCGGGACCGGCCGCGGAAGATGTTCTCCTCGATCTGCTCGAGGTCGAGCAGATCGAGGAGTTCCTGAAGAGCCTGACTCATGGAATCAGTTGTATACGGCAGGGATTTCCGGGACCTTACAGGCCCATGTCCTTGGCGATGATCGACTTCATGATCTCGCTGGTGCCGCCGTAGATGCGGTTGACCCGGTTGTCCGCGTACAGGCGGGCGATCGGGTACTCGTTCATGTAGCCGTAGCCGCCGTGCAGCTGGAGGCAGCGGTCGATGACGCGGTGGGCGACCTCGGTGCAGAACAGCTTGGCGCTGGCGGCCTCGGCGGGCGTGAGCTCGCCGGCGTCCAGGGCCTCGGTGGCGCGGTCGGCGACGGCCTCGGCGGCGTCCACCTCGGCCTGGCAGGCGGCCAGCTCGAACTTGGTGTTCTGGAAGTGGGCGACCGGCTTGCCGAAGACGGTGCGGTCCTGCACGTACTGCTTGGCGAACCGGACGGCGGCCTTGGCCTGGGCGTACGCGCCGAAGGCGATGCCCCAGCGCTCGGAGGCCAGGTTGTGGCCGAGGTAGTAGAAGCCCTTGTTCTCCTCGCCGAGGAGGTCCTCGACGGGGACCTTGACGTCGACGAACGCCAGCTCGGCGGTGTCGGAGGTCCTCAGGCCGAGCTTGTCGAGCTTGCGGCCGACCGAGTAGCCCTCGGACTTGGTGTCGACGGCGAACAGGGAGATGCCGTGACGGCGGTCCTCGGCGGTCGGGGCCGCGGTGCGGGCGCAGACGATCACCTTGTCGGCGTGCACACCGCCGGTGATGAAGGTCTTGGCGCCGTTGAGGACGTAGTGGGTGCCGTCCTCGCTCAGCTTGGCGGTGGTCTTCATGCCCGCGAGGTCGGAGCCGGTGCCCGGCTCGGTCATCGCGATGGCCCACATCTCCTCGCCGGTGACGAACTTCGGCAGGAAGCGCTTCTTCTGCTCGTCCGTGGCCAGCATCTTGAGGTAGGGCAGGGCGAGCAGCACGTGCACGCCGGAGCCGCCGAACTGGACGCCCGCGCGGGCCGTCTCCTCGTACAGGACGGCCTCGAACTTGTGGGTGTCCATGCCCGCGCCGCCGTACTCCTCCGGCACGCTGATGCCGAAGATGCCCAGCTCACCGAGCTTGTAGTAGAAGTCGCGGGGCGCCTGGCCCGCCGCGAACCACTCGTCGTAGACGGGGACGACCTCGGCCTCGATGAAGGCGCGGATGGTCTCCCGGAACGCCTCGTGATCCTCGTTGAAAACCGTACGGCGCACTGTCCGCCACCCCAATCCCTGCGCCTGAACCGGCGCCGCTCTCGCGTACCTGGTTGCTCGCCGTCGGGGTTCCTCAATTGATGGCTGCGGCCCGTTTGGCTAAGCGCTTGCTCAGAGTAAGGTACCGGCGAGTATCCACAGGCGTCCAGACCGGGCGCCCCGTAACGCTCGTCACTCCGCGAGAAGGGCCGCGCCCCTCAGGAGTCCGCCGCCGCCGCGAACGCCCCCCGGGCCATCCGGTGCAGCAGCTCCGCCGTGCCCGCGCGGTCCGGCAGGGAGCCCGGGCGGGTGAGGTGCGGGGTGGAGTTGAGGAGACCGAAGACCGAGTGGACCGCCGAACGGGCGGCGGGCTCGGCGAGGTCCGGGTAGAGGCGGCGCACCACGCCCACCCACAGCTCGACGTACTGCCGCTGGAGCTGGCGCACCAGCTTGCGGTCGGCGTCCCGGAGGCGGTCCAGCTCACGGTCGTGCAGGGTGATGAGCGGGCGGTCGTCGAGCGCGAAGTCGATGTGCCCCTCGATCAGCGAGTCGAGGACCGCCCCGGGAGCCACTCCCCCGGCTCCGTCCGCCTCGGCGAGCCGCCGCTTCGCACCCGTCAGCAGCGACTCGCTGATGCCGACCAGCAGCTCCGCCAGCATCGCGTCCTTGCCCGCGAAGTGCCGGTAGAGCCCGGGTCCGCTGATGCCGACCGCGGCGCCTATCTCGTCGACCCCGACGCCGTGGAAGCCGCGCTCGGCGAAGAGCCGGGCGGCCTCCCTGAGGATCTGCTCACGGCGGGTGGGGGCGTCGGTTCTGGTGGCCATGAAGACGATTCTAGACAGGGAGGTTAGCGGTCGTTAACCTGGAGGAAATGCGTTAACGCTCATTAACACGTGAGGGGACCCGCAGGATGCATGAGGCACCGGAGCTTCACAGCGCGGCAGATCCCGCGTCGGAGGCCTTTCGGGCCAACGAGGCGGCGCACCGCGCCCTCGTCGAGGAGCTGCGCGGCAAGCTGGCCGCGGCGGCTCTCGGCGGCGGCGAGCGGGCGCGCGCCCGCCACACCGCGCGCGGGAAGCTGCTCCCGCGCGACCGGGTGGACACCCTCCTCGACCCCGGCTCGCCCTTCCTGGAGCTGGCCCCGCTGGCCGCCGACGGGCTGTACGACGGGCAGGCGCCGGCGGCCGGGGTGATCGCCGGGATCGGCCGGGTCGCGGGCCGCGAGTGCGTGGTCGTCGCCAACGACGCCACCGTCAAGGGCGGCACCTACTACCCGATGACCGTGAAGAAGCACCTGCGCGCGCAGGAGGTGGCCCTGGACAACCGGCTGCCCTGCGTCTACCTGGTGGACTCCGGCGGCGCCTTCCTGCCGATGCAGGACGAGGTCTTCCCGGACCGGGACCACTTCGGCCGCATCTTCTACAACCAGGCCCGGATGTCCGGCGCCGGCATCCCGCAGATCGCGGCGGTGCTCGGCTCCTGCACGGCGGGCGGCGCGTACGTGCCCGCGATGAGCGACGAGGCGGTGATCGTGCGGGGCCAGGGCACGATCTTCCTCGGCGGTCCGCCGCTGGTGAAGGCGGCCACCGGCGAGGTGGTCACGGCTGAGGAGCTGGGCGGCGGCGAGGTGCACTCGCGGGTGTCCGGGGTCACCGACCACCTCGCCGAGGACGACGCGCACGCGCTGAGGATCGTGCGGCAGATCGTCTCCACGCTCCCCGCGCGCGGTCAGCTGCCCTGGCGGGTGGAGCCGGCCGTCGAGCCCAAGGTGGACCCGGCCGGGCTGTACGGCGCGGTGCCGGTCGACTCCCGCACCCCCTACGACGTCCGCGAGATCATCGCCCGGATCACCGACGGCTCCCGGTTCGCCGAGTTCAAGGCGGAGTACGGGCAGACCCTGGTCACCGGCTTCGCGCACATCCACGGCCACCCGGTGGGGATCGTCGCCAACAACGGCATCCTGTTCTCCGAGTCGGCCCAGAAGGGCGCCCACTTCATCGAGCTGTGCGACCAGCGCGGCATCCCGCTGCTGTTCCTGCAGAACATCTCGGGCTTCATGGTCGGCAAGGACTACGAGGCGGGCGGCATCGCCAAGCACGGCGCCAAGATGGTCACGGCCGTCGCCTGCACGCGCGTGCCGAAGCTGACCGTCGTGGTCGGCGGCTCCTACGGCGCGGGCAACTACTCGATGTGCGGCCGCGCCTACTCCCCCCGCTTCCTGTGGATGTGGCCGAACGCCAAGATCTCGGTGATGGGCGGCGAGCAGGCCGCCTCGGTGCTCGCGACCGTCAAGCGGGACCAGCTGGAGGCGCGCGGCGAGGAGTGGCCCGCGGACGAGGAAGAGGCCTTCAAGGACCCGGTCCGCGCCCAGTACGAGCGCCAGGGGAACGCCTACTACGCGACGGCCCGCCTCTGGGACGACGGCGTGATCGACCCGATGGACACCCGGCAGGTGCTGGGACTGGCCCTGACCGCGTGCGCCAACGCGCCCCTGGGTGATCCCCAGTTCGGCGTCTTCCGGATGTGAGGGGACCCCTGACGATGACTGATCAGATGTTCGACACGGTGCTGGTGGCGAACCGGGGCGAGATCGCCGTCCGCGTCGTCCGCACGCTGCGGTCGCTGGGCGTGCGCTCGGTGGCGGTGTACTCCGACGCGGACGCGGGCGCCCGGCACGTCCGGGAGGCGGACACGGCGGTGCGGATCGGGCCGGCGCCGGCCGCGGAGAGCTACCTGTCGGCGGACCGGCTGCTGGAGGCGGCCGCGCGCACCGGCGCGCGGGCGGTGCACCCGGGGTACGGCTTCCTCGCCGAGAACGCGGAGTTCGCGCGGGCCTGCGAGGCGGCGGGGCTCGCGTTCATCGGACCCCCGGCGGACGCCATCGCCCTGATGGGCGACAAGATCCGCGCGAAGGAGACGGTGAAGGCGGCCGGGGTGCCGGTGGTGCCCGGCTCCAGCGGCAGCGGGCTGACGGACGCGCAGCTCGTCGACGCGGCCCGGGAGATCGGCATGCCGGTGCTGCTGAAGCCGTCGGCGGGCGGCGGCGGCAAGGGCATGCGACTGGTGCGGGACGAGACGCGGCTGGCGGACGAGATCGCCGCCGCCCGGCGCGAGGCCCGCGCCTCCTTCGGCGACGACACGCTCCTGGTGGAGCGGTGGATCGACCGGCCCCGGCACATCGAGATCCAGGTGCTGGCCGACGGCCACGGCAACGTGGTGCACCTGGGCGAGCGCGAGTGCTCGCTCCAGCGGCGGCACCAGAAGATCGTCGAGGAGGCGCCCAGTGTGCTCCTCGACGAGAGGACGCGGGCCGCGATGGGTGAGGCGGCCGTGCAGGCGGCCCGCTCCTGCGGCTACCGGGGCGCGGGCACGGTGGAGTTCATCGTCCCGGGCGACGACCCGTCGGCGTACTACTTCATGGAGATGAACACCCGGCTCCAGGTGGAGCACCCGGTCACCGAGCTCGTCACCGGGCTCGACCTGGTGGAGTGGCAGCTGCGGGCGGCGGCGGGCGAACCGCTGGCGTTCGGGCAGGACGACGTCCGCCTCACGGGCCACGCGGTCGAGGCGCGCCTGTGCGCCGAGGACCCGGCGCGCGGATTCCTGCCCTCCGGCGGCACGGTGCTGCGGCTGCGCGAGCCGCAGGGCGACGGCGTGCGCACCGACTCCGGGCTCACCGAGGGCACCGAGGTCGGCAGCCTCTACGACCCGATGCTCTCCAAGGTCATCGCGTACGGCCCCGACCGGGCGACCGCTCTGCGCAAGCTGCGGGCGGCGCTCGCGGGGACGGTGACGCTGGGCGTGCAGACCAACGCGGGCTTCCTGCGGCGGCTGCTGGCGCACCCGGCGGTGGTCTCCGGCGAACTGGACACCGGGCTGGTCGAGCGCGAGGTGGACTCGCTGGTCGGCGGCGAGGTGCCGGCCGAGGTGTACGCGGCGGCGTCGCTGCTGCGCCAGGCCGCTCTCGAACCTGCCGCGGCGCCCGGCTGGCGTGACCCGTTCGACGCCGCCGACGGCTGGCGGATGGGCGGCGGCCGGGCCTGGACGGCGCACCATCTGCGGGCGGCGGGCCACGACCCGGTGACCGTGCGGGTGCGGGCCACCGCCGACGGCGGCACGGAGCTGCTGCTGCCCGGCGCGGACGCCCCGCTGCGGGCGTCCGCCGGGCCGCTCGACGGGCACCGGTTCACCTGCGCCCTGGACGGCGTCGCGCACACCTTCGCCGCCCTGCCCGACGGCACCTGGCTGGGCCGGGACGGCGACGCCTGGCAGGTGCGGGACCACGACCCGGTCGCCGCGTCCCTCACCCGGGCGGGTCAGGCGGGCGCCGACTCGCTGACCGCGCCGATGCCGGGCACGGTGACGGTGGTGAAGGTCGCCGTCGGCGACGAGGTGGACGCGGGACAGAGCCTGCTGGTGGTGGAGGCGATGAAGATGGAGCACGTCATCTCCGCCCCGCACGCCGGCACGGTCACCGAACTGGACGTGTCCCCGGGCGCGACGGTCGCCATGGACCAGGTCCTCGCGGTCATCGCGCCCGTGGACACCGCGGAACCGGCGGAAGGGGAGACGGCATGAACGCGAGCGAGCTGGGCCTGCCCATGGCCGTGCCGGCCGAAGGGCTGCCCGCGCGGGTGCGGATCCACGAGGTGGGCGCCCGCGACGGCCTGCAGAACGAGAAGGCGACCGTGCCGACGGCCGTGAAGGCGGAGTTCGTCCGCCGGCTGGCCGGCACGGGCCTGACCACGATCGAGGCGACGAGCTTCGTGCACCCCAAGTGGGTGCCGCAGCTCGCGGACGCCGAGGACCTGTACCCGGCGGTGTCCGGCCTGCCGGTCGAGCTGCCGGTGCTGGTGCCCAACGAGCGCGGCCTGGACCGCGCGCTGGCGCTGGGCGCCCGCCGGGTGGCGGTGTTCGCCAGCGCCACGGAGTCCTTCGCCAAGGCCAACCTCAACCGCACGGTGGACGAGGCGCTGGCCATGTTCCAGCCGGTGGTGGCCCGCGCGAAGGAGCAGGGCGTCCACGTGCGCGGCTACCTCTCCATGTGCTTCGGCGACCCCTGGGAGGGCGCGGTCCCGGTCCCCCAGGTGGTGCGGGTGTGCCGGGCGCTGCTCGACATGGGCTGCGACGAGCTGAGCCTCGGCGACACGATCGGGGTGGCCACCCCGGGTCATGTGTCCGCCCTGGTCCGCGCGCTCACCGAGGCGGGCGTGCCCGTCCCCGCGCTGGGCGTGCACTTCCACGACACCTACGGGCAGGCCCTGTCCAACACGCTGGCCGCGCTCCAGCAGGGCGTCACCACGGTCGACGCCTCGGCCGGCGGACTGGGCGGCTGCCCCTACGCCAAGTCCGCCACCGGCAATCTCGCCACCGAGGACCTCGTGTGGATGCTGCGAGGCCTCGGCATCGACACCGGGGTCGACCTCGGCCGTCTGGTCGCCACAAGCGTCTGGATGGCCGCCCATCTGGGCCGGCCCAGCCCGTCCCGCACCGTACGAGCCCTCTCCCACCAGGAGCAGTGACGACATGGACCACAAGCTCTCCCCCGAGCTCGAAGAACTCCGCCGCACGGTCGAGGAGTTCGCGCACGACGTGGTGGCGCCGAAGATCGGCGATTTCTACGAGCGGCACGAGTTCCCGTACGAGATCGTGCGGGAGATGGGCCGCATGGGCCTGTTCGGGCTGCCGTTCCCGGAGGAGTACGGCGGCATGGGCGGCGACTACTTCGCGCTCGGCGTGGCCCTGGAGGAACTGGCCCGGGTGGACTCCTCGGTGGCGATCACCCTGGAGGCGGGCGTCTCGCTGGGCGCGATGCCGCTGCACCTGTTCGGCACCGAGGAGCAGAAGCGCGAGTGGCTGCCCCGGCTGTGCTCGGGCGAGATACTCGGCGCGTTCGGCCTGACCGAGCCGGACGGCGGCAGCGACGCGGGCGCGACCCGGACGACGGCCCGGCTGGACGAGTCGACGAACGAGTGGGTGATCAACGGCACCAAGTGCTTCATCACCAACTCCGGCACGGACGTCACCGGTCTGGTCACGGTCACCGCCGTCACCGGCCGCAAGCCCGACGGCAAGCCCCTGATCTCGGCGATCATCGTGCCGTCCGGCACTCCCGGCTTCACGGTGGCCGCCCCGTACTCGAAGGTCGGCTGGAACGCCTCGGACACCCGTGAGCTGTCCTTCCAGGACGTCCGCGTCCCGGCGGCGAACCTGCTGGGCGAGGAGGGCCGCGGCTACGCGCAGTTCCTGCGCATCCTCGACGAGGGCCGCATCGCCATCGCCGCGCTCGGCACGGGGCTCGCACAGGGCTGTGTGGACGAGTCGGTGAAGTACGCCAGGGAACGGCACGCGTTCGGGCGTCCGATCGGCTCCAACCAGGCGATCCAGTTCAAGATCGCGGACATGGAGATGAAGGCGCACACGGCGCGCCTGGCGTGGCGGGACGCGGCGAGCCGGCTGGTCGCGGGCGAGCCGTTCAAGAAGGAGGCGGCGCTGGCCAAGCTGTACTCCTCGACGGTGGCCGTGGACAACGCCCGTGACGCCACGCAGATCCACGGCGGCTACGGCTTCATGAACGAGTACCCGGTGGCCCGCATGTGGCGCGACTCGAAGATCCTGGAGATCGGCGAGGGCACCAGCGAGGTCCAGCGGATGCTCATCGCCCGCGAGTTGGGCCTGACGGGCTGACCGCCCCCGCACCGCGAACGGCCCGCGCCGCCACTCGGCGCGGGCCGTTGCCGTGCTGCCGGGTGACCTGAATCACGGCGTTCGGCCGGCGTTTCCCGGGGGAGAACACCGGACACCCTCTGGACAGATCGTTTGGTTAGGCTAACCTAACGCTGTTTGTACATCGGTCCCGTACGCACGAAAGCAGACCCTTCCATGCCGAACGCCAGAACCGCACGCCTCTCCCGTCGTGGACTGCTCGCCGCCGGCGGCGCCCTGGGCCTCGGTGCCGTGCTCACCGCCTGCGGGGACGACGACGCGAAGGACGGCGGCGCGGACACGAAGGGCTCCGCCAAGTCCGGCCCCTGGAGCTTCAAGGACGACCGCGGCACCACGGTGAAGCTGGACGAGGCGCCGAAGAACATCGTCGCGTTCACGGGCGTGGCCGCCGCGCTGTACGACTACGGCATCGAGGTCAAGGGCGTGTTCGGCCCGACCACGACCAAGGACGGCAAGGCCGACGTCCAGGCCGGCGACATGGACGTCAGCAAGGTGACAGTCCTGGGCAACGTCTGGGACCAGTTCAACGTGGAGAAGTACGCGGCCCTCGCGCCCGACGTGCTCATCTCGACGATGTTCGACGACGCCGGCACCCTCTGGTACGTACCCGAGGCGTCCAAGGACAAGATCGCCAAGCTCGCGCCCAGCGTCGGCATCTCCGTTTTCGACCGTCAGCTCACCGGCCCGCTCCAGCGGATGTGGGAGCTGGCCGAGTCGCTCGGCGCCGACATGACGGCCGCGAAGGTCACGGACGCCAAGAAGCGGTTCGAGGCGGCCTCGGAGCGGCTGCGCAAGGCCGCCAAGGCCAAGCCCGAGATCAAGGTGCTGGTCGGCTCGGCGAGCCCCGAGCTGTTCTACGTCTCGGGCACCAACCTCTCCATCGACCTGGAGTACTTCAAGGCCCTCGGCGTGAACTTCGTGGAGCCGACGGAGGAGGCCAAGAAGGCCACCGGCGGCTGGTTCGAGAGCCTCAGCTGGGAGAACGTCGACAAGCACAAGGCCGACGTCATCATGATGGACGACCGCAGCTCGGCCATCCAGCCCGCCGACATCACCGAGGCGACCTGGAAGCAGCTGCCCGCCGTCAAGGCCGGCCAGGTCATCGCCCGTTCCACCGAGCCGATCCTGTCCTACGACAAGTGCGTGGCGCCGGTGGAGGCGCTCGCCGAGGCCATCGAGAAGGCCAAGAAGGTCAGCTGACCCCCGCGTAAGGTCCAGCCGCCCCCGACTCGCAGGAGTACGCCGTGACGACTGCCGTGGCCGCCCCGTTCCGTTTCTTCGCCCTCCAGGTCGCCGGGACGCGGCGGATCGGCCCGTCGCTGGTGCGGGTCACCTTCACCGGGCCGGAGCTGCGTGACTTCCGCTCCGACGGGCGTGACCAGTCCCTGTCGCTGTTCCTGCCCCATCCGGGGCAGGACGCGCCCGTCGTCCCGCTGGAGCTCGGGGACGGGTGGTGGCAGGGCTGGCGCGAACTGCCCGACGACGTAAGGGCGGTGATGCGTTCGTACACGCTGCGGGCGCTGCGCACGGACGCCCTGGGGCGGACCGCCGAGATCGACGTCGACTTCGTGCTGCACGGCGTCACCGCGGAGGCGGGCGCGTCCGCCGCGGCCGGCCCGGCCTCCCGCTGGGCCGCCCGCGCCGCCGTGGGCGACCGGGTGCTGCTGCTCGGCCCCGCGATCGCCGACAACCGCGCGATCCGCTTCCGCCCTCCCGAGGACGCCTCTACGGTGCTGATGTGGGCGGACGAGACCGCCCTGCCCGCGGCGGCCGCCGTCCTGGAGTCCCTCCCGGCGGGCATCCGAGCCCACGTCTGGCTGGAGGTGCCGCACGCCGGGGACGTCCAGGAGCTGCCTACCGCGGCGGACGCGGAGATCACCTGGTTCGTGCGGGTGGGCGCCGCCGCACCGGAGGGCCCGCTGGCCCTGGACGCCGTCGGGCAGACGGCCCTCCCCGACGCCGAGCGTGCCTACGTGTGGATCGCGGGGGAGTCCGGCCAGGTCAAGCAGCTGCGCCGGCACTTCGTCCGTGAGCGTGGAGTGGACCGCCGGCGAGTGACGTTCGTGGGCTACTGGCGGCGCGGCCTGACGGAGGAACAGCTCCGCGAACAGGCTTGACCCGTACGCGAGTTGAGGGTTTGCAGCGTCCGGCCATGGACGTGACGACGGTCACGACGGAAACGGGAATGACCGCGGAAAAGTTTGGTTAGGCTAACCTAAGTTGAACCGCACTGGACCTCTCCCCGCACCGGACCGTCCCCACCGGAGGACCCCCACATGCGCTCGCACCTGCTCAACGACACCACCACGGAGCACTACCGACGCTCCGTGACCGAAGGAGTCGAGCGGGTGGCCGCCAAACTCGCCGCCACCGACCGGCCGTTCACCGGCGTCACGGTCGACGACCTCGCCCCGCGCATCGACGCGATCGACCTCGACCAGCCGCTGCGCGACACGACCGCGGTGCTGGACGAGCTGGAGGACGTCTACCTCAGGGACGCGGTCTACTTCCACCACCCCCGCTACCTCGCCCATCTCAACTGCCCGGTCGTCATCCCGGCCGTGCTCGGCGAGGCGGTGCTGTCCGCCGTCAACTCCTCCCTGGACACCTGGGACCAGTCGGCCGGCGGCACCCTGATCGAGCGGAAACTGATCGACTGGACGGCCGCCCGCATCGGCCTCGGCCCCGCCGCCGACGGCGTCTTCACCTCCGGCGGCACCCAGTCCAACCTCCAGGCGCTGCTGCTGGCGCGGGAGGAGACCAAGACCCAGGATCTGGGGAAGCTGCGCGTCTTCGCCTCCGAGGTCAGCCACTTCAGCGTGCAGAAGTCCGCGAAACTGCTGGGCCTCGGGCCCGACGCCGTGGTCGTGGTCCCCGTCGACCACGACAAGCGGATGCAGACCCTCGCGCTCGCCCACGAGCTGGAGCGCTGCGCCGAGGCGGGGCTGATCCCGATGGCGGTCGTAGCCACCGCCGGCACCACCGACTTCGGCTCGATCGACCCGCTGCCGGAGATCGCGGGCCTGTGCGAGCAGTACGGCGCCTGGATGCACGTGGACGCCGCCTACGGCTGCGGACTGCTCGCCTCCCTCAAGTACCGGCACCGTCTCGACGGCATCGAGCGCGCCGACTCGGTCACCGTCGACTACCACAAGTCCTTCTTCCAGCCGGTGAGTTCCTCGGCCGTGCTGGTGCGCGACGCGGCCACGCTGCGCCACGCCACCTACCACGCCGAGTACCTCAACCCGCGCCGCATGGTGACCGAGCGCATCCCCAACCAGGTCGACAAGTCCCTCCAGACCACCCGCCGCTTCGACGCGCTCAAGCTCTGGACGACGCTGCGCGTGATGGGCGCCGACGGCATCGGCGCGCTCTTCGACGAGGTGTGCGACCTCGCCGCCGAAGGCTGGAAGCTGCTGGCCGCCGACCCCCGGTTCGACGTGGTGGTCGAGCCGAGCCTCTCCACCCTGGTCTTCCGCTACGTCCCGGCCGCCGTCACCGGCCCCGCCGAGATCGACCGGGCCAACCTCTACGCCCGCAAGGCCCTGTTCGCCTCCGGCGACGCGGTGGTCGCGGGCACCAAGGTGTCCGGGCGCCACTACCTGAAGTTCACCCTGCTCAACCCCGAGACCACGACGGCCGACATCACGGCCGTCCTCGACCTGATCGCCGGCCACGCCGAGCAGTACCTGGGAGAGTCCCTTGACCGCGCTTGCTGACACCACGGAACCGGCCTACGACTTCGTGGGCATCGGGCTGGGCCCGTTCAACCTGGGGCTGGCCTGCCTGACCGAGCCCGTCGACGAACTCACCGGGGTCTTCCTGGAGTCCAAGCCCGACTTCGAGTGGCACGCCGGGATGTTCCTCGACGGCGCCCATCTGCAGACGCCGTTCATGTCGGACCTGGTCACCCTCGCCGACCCGACCTCCCCCTACTCCTTCCTCAACTACCTGAAGGAGAAGGGCCGGCTGTACTCGTTCTACATCCGGGAGAACTTCTACCCGCTGCGCGTCGAGTACGACGACTACTGCCGCTGGGCCGCCGCACAGCTGAGCAGCATCCGCTTCGGCACCACGGTCACCGAGGTCACGTGGGACGACGCGGCCGAGGTGTACGTCGTGGCCACGTCCACCGGCACGACGTACCGGTGCCGGCACCTGGTCCTCGGCACCGGCACCGTGCCGTTCGTGCCCGAGGCGTGCCGCGGTCTGGAGGGCGGGCTCTTCCACAACGCGCAGTACATGCAGCGCAAGGCGGAGCTGCTGGAGAAGAGGTCGGTCACGATCGTGGGCAGCGGGCAGTCCGCCGCCGAGATCTACTACGAGCTGCTCTCCGGGATCGACGCCCACGGCTACCAGCTCAACTGGGTCACCCGCTCCCCGCGGTTCTTCCCGCTGGAGTACACCAAGCTGACCCTGGAGATGACGTCCCCGGACTACATCGACTACTTCCGCGCGCTGCCCGAGGACACCCGCTACCGGCTGGAGAAGCAGCAGAAGGGTCTGTTCAAAGGCATCAACTCGGACCTGATCGACGCGATCTTCGACCTGCTCTACCAGAAGAACGTGGAGAGCGGAGGGCGCGGCGTGCCCACCCGGCTGCTCACCAACTCCTCGCTCACCTCCGCCCGGTACCAGGACGGGACGTACACGCTCGGCTTCCGCCAGGACGAGCAGGGCAAGGACTTCGAGATCGCCACCGAGGGCCTGGTGCTGGCCACCGGCTACCACTACGAGCAGCCCGCCTTCCTGGAGCCGGTGCGCGACCGGCTGCGCTTCGACGGCCACGGCCGCTTCGACGTCGCCCGCAACTACGCCGTCGACGTCACCGGACGCGGCGTGTTCCTGCAGAACGCGGGCGTGCACACGCACAGCATCACCAGCCCCGACCTGGGCATGGGCGCCTACCGCAACGCCTCGATCATCCGCGAGCTGCTGGGCACCGAGTACTACCCGGTCGAGAAGAGCATCGCCTTCCAGGAGTTCGCCGTATGAGCACCATCGGTACGTTCACGATCCGCCCGCTGGACCCGGAGAAGGACGCGGAGCTGCTGCACCGCTGGGTGACGCATCCCAAGGCGGCGTTCTGGATGATGCAGGACGCGAGGCTCGAGGACGTCGAGCGCGAGTACATGCGCATCGCCGCCCACGAGCACCACCACGCCTACCTGGGCCTGCACGACGGCGAACCCGCCTTCCTGATGGAGAAGTACGACCCCCGGTACGTCGAACTCGTCGGGCTCTACGAGCCCGAGCCGGGTGACGTCGGCATGCACTTCCTGGTCGCCCCCACCGACCGCCCCGTCCACGGCTTCACCCGCGCCGTCATCACCGCCGTGATGGAGGAGCTGTTCGCCGATCCGGCCACCCGCCGGGTCGTTGTGGAGCCGGACGTCGGCAACAAGGCCGTGCACGCCCTGAACGAGGCCGTGGGCTTTGAACCCGAGCGCGAGATCGACAAGCCGGAGAAGCGCGCGCTGCTGAGCTTCTGCACGCGCGAACAGTTCGAGGCCGCCCGAGGAGCTTCCGCATGACCCTGTCCGACGCCGTGGCGCATCTGTCCCCCCACCGCTGGGCGCGGGCCAACCGGCTGCTGATCCGCAAGGCGCTCGCCGAGTTCGCGCACGAGCGTCTCGTCACGCCCGAGCCGGCAGGTGACGGCCGGTACGTCGTCCGCAGCGACGACGGCGGGACCCGTTACACGTTCACGGCCACACTGCGCGGCCTGGACCACTGGCAGGTCGACGCCGACTCGATCGTCCGCCACCGCGACGGCGCCGAGCTGGAGCCGGCGGCGCTGGACTTCTTCGTCGAGCTGCGGAAGTCCCTGGGGCTGAGCGACGAGATCCTGCCGGTGTACCTGGAGGAGATCTCCTCCACCCTCTCCGGCACCTGCTACAAGCTGACCAAGCCGCAGGTCACCTCCGCCGAGCTGGTCGACGCCGGTTTCCAGGCGATCGAGACCGGCATGACCGAGGGCCACCCCTGCTTCGTCGCCAACAACGGGCGGCTCGGTTTCGGCGTCCACGAGTACCGGCAGTACGCCCCGGAGGCCGCGAACCCGGTGCGGCTGGTGTGGCTGGCCGCCCACCGCTCACGGGCCGCCTTCACTGCGGGCGTGGGAATCGAGTACGAGTCGTTCGTCCGCCAGGAGCTGGGCGAGGAGACCGTCGAGGGCTTCCACGAGGTCCTGCGCGCACAGGACCTGGACCCCGCCGACTATCTGCTGATCCCCGTCCACCCCTGGCAGTGGTGGAACAAGCTGTCCGTCACCTTCGCCGCCGAGGTCGCCCGTCGGCACCTGGTGCTGCTGGGCGAGGGCGACGACGAGTACCTCGCGCAGCAGTCCATACGTACCTTCTTCAACCGCTCCCACCCGGAGAAGCACTACGTGAAGACGGCCCTGTCCGTCCTCAACATGGGCTTCATGCGGGGCCTGTCGGCCGCCTACATGGAGGCCACCCCGGCCATCAACGACTGGCTGGCCCGCCTGATCGACAACGACCCGGTGCTGCGGTCCACGGGACTGTCGATCATCCGGGAGCGCGCCGCCGTGGGCTACCGGCACCTGGAGTACGAGCAGGCCACCGACCGCTACTCGCCGTACCGCAAGATGCTGGCGGCGCTGTGGCGGGAGAGCCCGGTGGCGTCCCTGGAGGACGGCGAGTCGCTCGCCACCATGGCGTCCCTGGTCCACGTCGACCACGAGGGCCGGTCCTTCGCCTCCGCCCTGATCGAGCGCTCCGGGCTCACCCCGCAGGAGTGGCTGCGGCGCTACCTGCGGGCCTACTACGTCCCGCTGCTGCACAGCTTCTACGCCTACGACCTGGTGTACATGCCGCACGGCGAGAACGTCATCCTGGTGCTGGAGGACGGCGCCGTGAAGCGCGCGGTCTACAAGGACATCGCCGAGGAGATCGCGGTGATGGACCCGGACGCGGTACTGCCGCCGGAGGTGTCCAGGATCCGCGTCGAGGTCCCGGACGACACAAAGCTGCTGTCGATCTTCACCGACGTCTTCGACTGCTTCTTCCGCTTCCTCGCGGCGAACCTCGCCGAGGAGGGCGTCCTCGACGAGGACGGCTTCTGGCGGACGGTCGCGGAGGTCACCCGCGAGTACCAGGCGTCGGTGCCGGAGCTGGCGGACAAGTTCACCCGGTACGACATGTTCGCCCCGGAGTTCGCGCTGTCCTGCCTGAACCGCCTCCAGCTGCGCAACAACAAGCAGATGGTCGACCTGGCGGACCCCTCGGGCGCCCTCCAGCTCGTCGGCACCCTGAAGAACCCCTTGGCGGCCTTCTGACCGCATCGGACGGACGAGCCCTCGGAGTACGGTCCTCCGGGGGCTTCGTCACACCCTCGGTGCGGGCGCCCTTCAGGGACGCGGTGCTGTGCCGACTGCGGCTCCGCCGCCCGGGCGCGACCAGCCCCGTCCCCGGCCGGCCACCCACCCTCCCCAGCCTCCTCTCCTCCAACTCCCGCCCCGGCCGGGGAACGTGGCGATGAAACAATCCCCCCATGGCGGAAATCACCCAGAAGGACGGCACGTGGACGTTCGACGGCGAAACCTTGCGTCTGACCCCGGGCCGCGACAAGAACGTCGGCCTGCTCCGTCGCACGCTGGGTGAACTGGCGGTGCCGCTGGAGGCGCTGGCGGGCATCTCCCTGGAGCAGGGAAAGAAATCGGGCCGGCTGAGGCTCCGGCTGCGCGACGGCGCCGACCCCCTGCTGCACGCCACCGGCGGCCGCCTCGCCGAGCCGCACGACCCGTACCAGCTGACCGTCGAGTCCGACCGCTACGGCGTCGCCGAGTACTTCACGGAGGAGGTCCGCACCGCGCTGCTGCTGGAGCAGATCCCCTCAGGACCGGTGACCGCCTACCTGCTGCCCGGCCCGTCCCTGCCGCTGGCCGTCTCCGCCGGGGACGGCACGGTGAGTTTCGACGGGGAGCGGGTGCGCCTGGAGTGGAACTGGAAGACGGAGGACGCCAAGTCCGCCGCCGGTCCCCGCACCCTGGCGGTGCAGGACCTGGAGGGCGTGGAGTGGCAGCCGGCGGGCGGCCTGGAGAACGGCCACCTGCGCTTCCTGGTGCGCCACGCGCCCACCAAGGTCCCGGCCAAGTACGACCCGAACGCGGTGGAGCTGTGGGGCTTCAAGAAGGACCCGCTGATGGCGCTGGTCGCCGCCGCCGTCCAGGCCCGCCTGCCGCATCCGGCCGCCCCCTCCGCCCCGGCCCTGGCGGGCCCGGACGCCCCCGGGGCCGACCGGCCCGCACCGGCCGACCGCCCGGAGGACGACCACGACGCACTGCTGCGCCGGCTGCGGGAGCTGGGTGAGCTGCACCAGGCCGGGGTGCTCACGGACGAGGAGTTCACCGTCGCCAAACAGGCGGTCCTGAAGCGGATGTAACCGCCACCCACCGTTCCCTGCCCGAAATCGGGCACGTTTCTTGCGAAACGCTCTTCGGTGCTCCAGGATCATCGGGTGCACGACGAACTTGTCGATCATCTGACGCGGTCCACGCCCCTCAGCCGGGGCGAGGCGCTGCGTGTGATCCAGGACGTGCTCGCCTACTTCGACGAGACGACCGAGGAGTACGTCCGTCGCCGCCACCGCGAGCTCCAGGCCCAGGGCCTGGTGAACGCGACGATCTTCCAACGGATCGAGGCGGACCTGAGATACCGCGCGGTGGCGCCGCCCGAGCTCTCGCTCCGGCAGCTGCGCCGCATCGTCTACGGCTAGGAACATACCTGTATGTGCGGAATCGTCGGTTACATCGGCAGGCGTGAGGTCGCCCCCCTGCTGCTCGAGGGCCTCCAGCGTCTGGAGTACCGCGGCTACGACTCGGCGGGCATCGCCGTGACCTCCCCGAAGGCGGGGGCCCTGAAGACGGTCAAGGCCAAGGGCCGGGTGCGCGACCTGGAGGCGAAGGTCCCGGCGCGCTTCAAGGGCACCACCGGCATCGCCCACACCCGCTGGGCCACCCACGGCGCCCCGTCCGACGTGAACGCCCACCCGCACCTGGACGCCGAGGGCAAGGTCGCCGTCGTCCACAACGGCATCATCGACAACGCCGGCGACCTGCGCCGCAAGCTGGAGGCGGACGGCGTCGAGTTCCTCTCCGAGACCGACACCGAGGTCCTCGTCCACCTCATCGCCCGCTCGCAGGCCGAGAAGCTCGAGGACAAGGTCCGCGAGACGGTCCGTCTGATCGAGGGCACCTACGGCATCGCCGTGCTGCACGCCGACTTCCCGGACCGCATCGTCGTCGCCCGCAACGGCTCGCCGGTCGTCCTCGGCATCGGCGAGAAGGAGATGTTCGTCGCCTCGGACATCGCCGCGCTGGTCGCCCACACCCGCCAGATAGTCACCCTCGACGACGGCGAGATGGCCACCCTCAAGGCCGACGACTTCCGCACCTACACCACGGAGGGCACGCGGACCACCGCCGAGCCCACCACCGTGGAGTGGGAGGCCGCCTCCTACGACATGGGCGGCCACGACACGTACATGCACAAGGAGATCCACGAGCAGGCCGAGGCCGTGGACCGCGTGCTGCGCGGCCGGATCGACGACCGCTTCTCCACCGTGCACCTGGGCGGCCTCAACCTCGACGCCCGCGAGGCCCGCCGCATCCGCCGCGTGAAGATCCTCGGCTGCGGCACCTCGTACCACGCCGGCATGATCGGCGCGCAGATGATCGAGGAGCTCGCGCGCATCCCCGCCGACGCCGAGCCGGCCTCCGAGTTCCGCTACCGCAACGCGGTCGTCGACCCCGACACCCTGTACGTCGCGGTCTCCCAGTCCGGTGAGACGTACGACGTGCTGGCCGCCGTGCAGGAGCTGAAGCGCAAGGGCGCCCGGGTCCTCGGCGTGGTCAACGTGGTGGGCTCCGCGATCGCCCGCGAGGCCGACGGCGGCGTCTACGTGCACGCGGGCCCGGAGGTCTGCGTCGTCTCCACCAAGTGCTTCACCAACACCACGGTCGCCTTCGCGCTGCTCGCCCTGCACCTGGGCCGCACCCGTGACCTCTCCGTGCGCGACGGCAAGCGGATCATCGAGGGCCTGCGCCGCCTCCCCGCCCAGATCGCCGAGATGCTGGAGCAGGAGGAGGAGATCAAGAAGCTGGCGCTGGAGTACGCCGAGGCCCGCTCGATGCTCTTCATCGGCCGCGTCCGGGGCTACCCGGTGGCCCGTGAGGCCTCCCTGAAGCTCAAGGAGGTCTCCTACATCCACGCCGAGGCCTACCCGGCCTCCGAGCTGAAGCACGGCCCGCTGGCCCTGATCGAGCCGGCCCTCCCGACGGTCGCCATCGTCCCGGACGACGACCTGCTGGAGAAGAACCGCGCGGCCATGGAGGAGATCAAGGCACGCAGCGGCCGGATCGTCGCCGTGGCGCACCAGGAGCAGGAGAAGGCGGACCACACGATCGTGGTCCCCAAGAACGAGGACGAGCTGGACCCGATCCTCATGGGCATCCCCCTCCAGCTCCTCGCCTACCACACGGCCCTGGCCCTCGGCCGGGACATCGACAAGCCCCGCAACCTCGCCAAGTCGGTCACGGTCGAGTAATCACCCCCTGAGGGGCGCAGCTGCGCAAGGGCCGCGGGGCTGTGCCGACATGCGCCCCGAAGGGGCGCGGGGAACTGCGCGACCGGCCCCCACCCACCCGCACAGGCCGTGCGACAGGAACGGGCCCCTACGTGTTGCCACAACATGTAGGGGCCCGCCCACATCACCTCACGTCATGGAATGACGACGACAGGCCGCTGCGCCCGCTTCGCCAACCTCCCCGCGACCGACCCGAAAAGCCGCCCCACGAGCCCGTGGGTGGAACCCACGACGATCGCATCGGCCTCGTACTCCCGCCCCACCTCTTCGAGTTCGTGGCAGATGTCCCCGCCCCGCTCGACGAGGATCCACGGCACCTCGGCCAGATAGTCCGCACAGGCGAGCTCCAGCCCCAGCACCTCCGTGCGGTGGTCCGGGACGTCCACGAAGACCGGCGGCTCGCACCCCGCCCACACCGTGGTGGGCAGCCGGTTCGCCACATGGACGATGATCAGTCCGGACCCGGAGCGGCGCGCCATGCCGATGGCGTACGCGAGGGCTCGTTCACTGGACGTGGAACCGTCGAAACCGACCACCACCCCGTGCCGGAAGGCGGGGTCGCACGCATGGCGTGATTCCTCCGCCGCCAGGGGTTCGGACGCCGTCGGATCGGCGACCGGCCGCTTGCGGTCCGCGGGTTCGAAGAATTCGTGACCGGCCATGGCTGTCTCGGGGTTGTGATCCTTTTATGGGGACGACAGTGTGCGGCGGAGCTGTGTCCGGGAAGTATCTTCCCAACCCCATACCCCCAAGGGTACGGCGGCACGCCTCCTCGGCCCAGATCCCGCGCGAGCCGGGAGGCGGGTTCCCCGGAGCATGCACGAGGGTCCGCCCACGACGCAACGGTTGCTGGCCTGTACAGGCGGTTTGCGGGGCATTCGCTTGACACCTGAACCATCCGCACCGGACGCCCCGCACGTGACCGACGGGCGGCCCGCCCGTTGGAACGGTGGAACCCCGACGACTCCCCCGCGACAGGAAGCGCCCGATGCCCCGCCCCACCCACGCCCCCGTCCGGCCCCCGGAGGACGATCTCCTGCACTGGGCGGCGCTCGGGTGCCTCCTGGTCCCCGCGGTCCTCCTGTGGCGCGGCGCGCCCTTCCTCTCGGCGGCCGGCGTGGCCTGTGGCCTGGCGGCCGTCACCGCCGCGTCCCGCGTACTGATCCGCCGCTCCCGGCGCCCGGCCGCCACCCCGCCCCGCTCCCGGCACCTCGGCGCCGGCCCCGGCACTTCGACGCCGGCCCCCGCTCCCGGCGCGTCGGCGCCTCTCCCCACGCGCGGGCGCACGCCCCACGGGACGCCGTAGACTCACCGGCCGGTTGACCGGTTTCCGCGCCCCCGTCCGTCTCTTTTCAGCCAACTTCCGGTTCAGGCGCACCCGGTGCCGTAACCACCCCCCAACCCCCGTTCCACCTGCACGGAAAGCACCGCGCGGGTCCCGCGCACCCTACGTGCTTTGGCCACCACGACGAGGCGCACTTCCCTGCACGGCGCGCGAGTGCAACGCTTCGTGATCGAATGCTTCACGCCAAGTTGCCAAGTCGACAATGCACCGAGTGCCGAACTGGCCACCGGTGCGCGACGGGACACAGTAGATTCGATCTTGACTGTCTTACGGCGGGGGACTCGTGCAGGACCGAGGGGAAACGTGTTGGAGCGACAGACCCGAAGGGAACAGGGCGCCGCGACCACCGAGGGGGGCTTAGCCGGATGAGCCACGACTCCACTGCCGCGCCGGAAAACGCGGCCCGGAAACTCTCCGGGCGCCGCCGCAAGGAGATCGTCGCGGTGCTGCTGTTCAGCGGCGGCCCCATTTTCGAGAGTTCCATACCGCTGTCGGTGTTCGGGGTTGACCGCCAGGACGCCGGCGTGCCGCGCTACCGCCTGTTGGTGTGCGGCGGCGAAGAAGGCCCGCTGCGGACCACCGGGGGCCTGGAACTCACCGCGCCACACGGCCTGGAGGCGATATCCCGGGCGGGCACCGTCGTGGTGCCGGCCTGGCGATCGATCACCTCCCCGCCGCCGGACGACGCCCTGGACGCGCTGCGCCGGGCCCACGAGGAGGGCGCCCGCATCGTCGGGCTGTGCACCGGCGCCTTCGTCCTCGCGGCGGCGGGTCTGCTGGACGGCCGTCCGGCGACCACCCACTGGATGTACGCGCCGACGCTGGCCAAGCGCTATCCGTCGGTGCACGTCGATCCACGCGAGCTGTTCGTGGACGACGGCGACGTGCTGACGTCCGCGGGCACCGCGGCCGGCATCGACCTGTGTCTGCACATCGTGCGCACGGACCACGGCAACGAGGCGGCCGGCGCGCTCGCCCGCCGCCTGGTGGTCCCGCCGCGCCGCAGCGGCGGTCAGGAGCGCTATCTCGACCGGTCTTTACCGGAGGAGATCGGCGCCGACCCGCTCGCCGAGGTCGTCGCCTGGGCGCTGGAGCACCTCCACGAGCAGTTCGACGTGGAGACGCTCGCCGCCCGCGCGTACATGAGCCGCCGCACCTTCGACCGCCGGTTCCGCTCACTGACCGGCAGCGCGCCGCTTCAGTGGCTGATCACACAGCGGGTGCTCCAGGCGCAGCGCCTGCTGGAGACGTCGGACTACTCGGTCGACGAGGTGGCCGGACGTTGCGGCTTCCGCTCGCCGGTCGCGCTGCGCGGCCACTTCCGGCGCCAGCTCGGCTCGTCCCCGGCCGCCTACCGGGCCGCGTACCGGGCACGGCGACCGCAGGCCGAGCGGGGCCACGACGACGGAACCACGCACGGCGCCCAGTCGGGCGGCATCCCGGCCGGCCGGCCGGAGCCCGCGGGGCACTCGATGCCGCAGCAGCTGCACTCGGACGGAGGGGTCCCGCACCAGGCGCGCCGAACGGCGGCGGCCGGCGCACTGGGCTCGCCCCTGACCGCGTCGGCGCCGGGCGTCCCGGGACAGCGCAGCGCGCCCTGACGTGACCGTGACCGCCGTGAGAGCCGGAGGCCGTGTGCCTCCGGCCCTCACGGCTGCGCGGGGCGGCCTCACCGCCGACATCACCCGTGCGGAAGATCCCGGGAATCCCCGCTTCACCACCCGGTCACGCCCGGCGTCACGCACCGTAGGGTGAGACACATGAACGATCGCATGGTGTGGATCGACTGCGAGATGACCGGCCTCTCGCTGTCGGACGACGCGCTCATCGAGGTGGCCGCCCTCGTCACCGACTCCGACCTGAACGTGCTCGGCGAGGGCGTCGACATCGTCGTCCGCCCGCCGGAGCGGGCCCTGGAGACGATGCCGGAGGTGGTGCGCGCGATGCACACCACGTCGGGGCTGCTCGACGAACTGCCGAACGGCACGACGCTCGAGGACGCCGAGCAGCGGGTCCTCGCGTACATCAAGGAGCACGTCAAGGAGCCCGGCAAGGCGCCCCTGTGCGGGAACTCCGTCGGCACCGACCGCGGCTTCCTGCTGCGCGACATGCCGACCCTGGAGAGCTACCTCCACTACCGGATCGTCGACGTGTCCAGCGTCAAGGAGCTGGCCCGCCGCTGGTACCCGCGGGCGTACTTCAACAGCCCGGAGAAGAACGGCAACCACCGGGCGCTCGCCGACATCCGCGAGTCCATCGCGGAGCTGCGCTACTACCGCGAGGCCGTCTTCGTGCCGCAGCCGGGACCCGACTCCGACACCGCGAAGAAGATCGCGGCGAAGCACGTCCTGCCTGCTCACTAGGGCCGTCGAGAGGGCTCAGGGGGGCGGCGAGGAAAGGCGTGCGCGAGCACCCCTTCGGACCCTGTACACTTTTTCTCGGCCGGTCGGGGAAGTCACTGATCTCCCGGAACAGGCCGTGGTGGGTGTAGCTCAGCTGGTAGAGCACCTGGTTGTGGTCCAGGATGTCGCGGGTTCAAGTCCCGTCACTCACCCTCACCGCAGAAGCCGGTGACCTCGACGAGGTCACCGGCTTCCGGCGTTTCCGGCCGGGGCGCGGGCGGCGCCCCCCGCGCCCCGGCCGGACGGGCGCGCTCAGGACGACGCGCGCTCCACCAGTTCCGTCGCCAGCACCACCTGACGCCGCTCCAGCTCCCGCGTCACGGACGGGCGGCGGTCGGCGACCTCGGCGAGCAGCAGGTCGGTCATCGCCCGGCCCATCTCCTCGATCGGCTGGCGCACGCTGGTCAGCGGCGGCTCCATGTGGCGGGCGATCGCGGAGTCGTCGTACCCGACCAGCGCCACGTCGTCCGGGATGCGGCGGCCCGCCTCGCGCAGCGCCTGGCGGGCGCCGGCCGCCGTGACGTCGGAGGCGGCGAAGACCGCGTCCAGGTCGGGGCGGCGCTCCAGCAGGGCCTCCATGGCGCGGCGGCCGCCGCCCTCGGAGAAGTCGCCCGGCTCGATGAGCAGCTCGTCCACCTGGTGGCCCGCCTCGCGCAGCGCGTCCCGGTAACCGTCGACCCGGCGCTGGGCGCCGTAGACGTCCAGTCGGCCCGTGATGTGCGCGACGGTGCGCCGGCCCCGGGAGACGAGGTGCTCGACGGCCTGCCGGGCGCCGCCGTAGTTGTCGGAGTCCACCGAGGTGAGCGTCTCGTCCGCGGAGCGGGGACCGCTGATCACGGCCGGGATCTCCAGCTGGGACAGCATGTCGGGCAGCGGGTCGTCGGCGTGCACCGAGACCAGCAGCACGCCGTCCACGCGGTGCGCCGCCAGGTACTGGGCGAGCCGCTGCCGCTCCCGGTCGCTGCCCGCGAAGATCAGCAGGAGCTGCATCTGGGTGTCGGACAGCGCGGCGCCGACACCGCGGAGCATGTCGGAGAAGTAGGGCTCGGTGAAGAACCGGGTCTCGGGCTCGGGCACCACGAGCGCTATCGCGTCGGTGCGGTTGGCCGCGAGGGCGCGGGCCGCGGTGTTCGGGACGTAACCCAGCTCGGCGACGGCCGCCTCGACGGCGGCGCGTGTGGCTTCGCTCACTCGCGGGGAGCCGTTGATCACGCGCGAAACGGTGCCGCGGCCCACTCCGGCGCGCGCTGCCACCTCCTCGAGGGTGGGGCGGCCACCGCTCCGGCCCCGCACTCCGTGGCTTGCCATCCGCCCCCGCCTTCCTTGTGTGTCACCCTGGCCTGGAATGTAACAGCCCCGGTAGTGACGGTGACCACCCGCGAGGGCGTCCACGTGGGCCCCGGCGTTCCGAAGGGGCGGACCCCCGGGTCAAGTTAACGGGCAGATAACTGAACGCTCTTTGCGGCGTCTGTTCCCTTGACACCCCCGCCCGGACCCGCGACTCTTCAACACATCACTTGTGGGAGCGCTCCCACAGTACCTGACACATACACAACCCGCACGTTCCCCGCCCGAGCCGCAACGCGCAGAATACGGGTCAACAACGCCGTTGGCCGGGGGGTCGGCACGTCAGGGCAACAGGAGGACGCAATGCGAGCACGTACCCTGCCCCTCACCAGGCAGCGGTCGGGCGGGGGGAAGCCCTTCGCCCGCAGGGCGCTGGCGGTCGCGGCCGTCGTGTCGCTGGGCACCGGACTGCTGGCCGGCTGCGCCGACGACGGCGGAGACGACAGCTCCGGTGGTTCCTCGTCCGGCGAGGGCAAGACCACGATCACCATGGGCCTGTTCGGCACCATGGGCTTCAAGGAGGCCGGCCTCTACGCCGAGTACGAGAAGCTCAACCCGGACATCAAGATCCAGGAGAACGTGGTCGAGCGGAACGAGAACTACTACCCCGCTCTCGTCAACCACCTGACCACCAACAGCGGGCTGATGGACGTGCAGGCCATCGAGGTCGCCAACATCGCCGAGGTCGTGGGCACCCAGGCGGACAAGTTCACGGACATGTCCAAGGTCGAGGGTGTGAAGAAGGACGGCTGGCTGCCCTGGAAGTGGGAGCAGGCCACCGCCAAGGGCGGCGAGACCATCGCGCTCGGCACGGACGTCGGCCCGATGGCCATCTGCTACCGCAAGGACCTCTTCGAGAAGGCCGGGCTGCCGAGCGACCGCGCGGAGGTCGGCAAGCTGTGGGCGGGCGACTGGAACAAGTTCATCGCGACCGGTGAGAAGTACAAGAAGGCGGCCGGCAAGGACTCCGTCTTCATGGACTCCCCCGGCGGCCTGCTGAACGCCGTGCTCAGCAGTGAGAAGGAGAAGTTCTACGACGCCTCCGGCGAGGTCATCTACAAGACCAACCCCGCCGTGAAGGCCGCCTTCGACCTGACCGCCGAGGCCGCCGAGAAGGGCCTGGTCCAGTCGCAGACGCAGTTCCAGCCGGCCTGGGACACCACCATCGCCAACAGCAAGTTCGCCACCGTGGCCTGCCCGCCGTGGATGCTCGGCTACATCAAGGGCAAGTCGAAGCCCGACGCGGCCGGCAAGTGGGACGTCGCCGTGGCCCCCAAGTCCGGCAACTGGGGCGGCTCCTTCCTGGGCGTGCCGAAGAGCGGCAAGAACGTCGAGGAGGCGCAGAAGCTGGTCGCCTGGCTGACCGCGCCCGAGCAGCAGGCCAAGCTGTTCAAGGTCCAGGGTTCCTTCCCGAGCGCCCCGGCCGCGTACGACAGCCCGGAGGTGACCGGCGCCACCAACGAGATGACCGGTGACGCCCCGATCGGTGAGATCTTCTCCGCGGCCGCCGAGCAGATCCCGGTCCAGGTGATCGGCCCGAAGGACCAGATCATCCAGCAGGGTCTGACCGACAACGGCGTCATCCTCGTGACGAAGGGCAAGTCGGCCGAGGAGGCCTGGGAGACGGCCACCAAGACCATCGACAACAACCTGGACCAGTGACCCGCATGGCCACCCGCTCCGACATCGCCGCGTCCCCCGTCAAGGGGGGCGCGGCCCCGGGCCGTAAATCCGGCAGCCGCTCCGCGGACAAGGAAGGCCGGCGCAGGGCCAAGCTCTCGCGTCGCTGGCAGCGGGACGCCCGCTGGAGCCCGTACGCGTTCGTCGCCCCGTTCTTCCTGCTGTTCGCGGCCTTCGGCCTGTTCCCCCTGCTCTACACCGGCTGGGCCTCGCTGCACCAGGTCGAACTGACCGCGCCGACCGACATGAACTGGGTCGGTCTGAAGAACTACACGCGGATCTTCGACGACGACTTCTTCTGGAACGCGGCGCAGAACACGCTGACCATCGGCATCATCTCCACCGTTCCGCAGCTGATGATCGCCATGGGCATCGCCCACATCCTCAACTACAAGCTGAGGGCGTCCACGTTCTGGCGGGTCGCGATGCTCGCGCCGTACGCCACCTCGATCGCCGCCGCGACCCTGGTGTTCGTACTGCTCTTCGGCCGTGACTACGGCATGATCAACTGGGCGCTCGGGGCGGTGGGGATCGACCCGATCGGCTGGCAGGACGACAAGTGGCCCGGCCAGATAGCCGTCTCGACGATCATCATCTGGCGCTGGACCGGCTACAACGCGCTGATCTACCTGGCCGCGATGCAGGCGATCCCGCAGGACCTGTACGAGTCGGCGGCGCTGGACGGCGCCAGCCGCTGGCGGCAGTTCCTGCACGTGACGCTGCCCTCGCTGCGTCCGACGATCCTGTTCACCGTGGTCGTCTCGACGATCGGCGCCAGCCAGGTCTTCGGCGAGCCGCTGCTGTTCGACCCCAACAAGGGCGCGTCGGGCGGCGCGGAGCACCAGTTCCAGACGCTCGGCCTGTACCTGTACGAGCAGGGCTGGGTCAACCAGCACCTGGGCCGTGCCTCGGCGATCGCCTGGACCATGTTCGCGATCCTGATCGTCATCGGCCTCATCAACCAGCTCATCTCGCGCCGGCTGCGCGCCAGCAGTTAAGGAGTGTGGCCGTGACGACGACTGTGACGCCCCCCGAGACACCGATCGTCAAGGAGCAGAAGCGCTCGCGCCTGCCGAAGTCGGCGCGGGCCGGCGGGACCCTGCACGGCGGACCGCTCGCGTACGCGATCCTCGCCGTGTTCATGATCGTGTCGCTGTTCCCGCTGGTGTGGACCGCGATCGCCGCGTCCCGCGACAACCAGCGCCTGGCGGAGACCCCGCCGCCGTTCTGGTTCGGCTCCAACCTGTTCAAGAACCTGGAGATCGCCTGGAGCGACGCCAACCTCGGCGAGGCGTTCCTCAACACCACCATCGTGGCGGGCACCTCCGCCGTCACCATCGTGGTGCTGTCGACGATCGCCGGGTTCGCCTTCGCCAAGCTGCGCTTCAAGGGCCGCAACGCCCTGATGCTGGTGGTCATCGGCACGATGATGATCCCGCCGCAGCTCAGCATCATCCCGCTGTACATGATGGTCGCGAAGCTGGACTGGACCGACCAGCTCCAGGCGGTCATCTTCCCGTCGCTGGTGAGCGCGTTCGGCGTGTTCTTCATGCGGCAGTACCTGCTCCAGGCGCTGCCCGACGAGGTCATCGAGGCCGCGCGGGTGGACGGCGCGAGCAGCTGGCGCGTGGTGTGGCACGTGGTCTTCCCCGCCGCACGCCCGGCCATGGCCGTGCTGGGCATGCTGATGTTCGTGCAGGCGTGGAACGACTTCCTGTGGCCGTTCCTGGTGCTGACGCAGACCGGCAACCCGACCGTGCAGGTCGCCGTCGCGGGTCTCGGCCGCGGGTACACGCCCGACCAGTCCCTGATCATGGCGGGTGCGCTCCTCGGAACGCTGCCCCTGCTACTGGTCTTCGCGATCTTCGGCAAGCAGATCGTGGGCGGCATCATGCAGGGCGCGGTCAAGGGCTGACGCCCGCATCCGATTCCGGTGGGGCCGGGACGCCGCCGCCTCGGCCCCCTTCCTTCCTCTCAGGTATCCGTCGGTCTTCCACGACCCCTATGCGACCTATATGGGAGCGCTTCCATGTCTGACTCCGCCACGCCGGCGACCCCGGTGACCTTTCCTCCGGCCTTCCTCTGGGGCGCCGCGACCTCCGCGTACCAGATCGAGGGGGCGGTGCGGGAGGACGGACGTACCCCTTCCATCTGGGACACCTTCAGCCACACGCCGGGCAGGACGGCGGGCGGCGACACCGGTGACGTCGCCGTCGACCACTACCACCGCTACCGCGACGACGTGGCGCTGATGGCCGACCTCAACCTCCAGGCCTACCGCTTCTCCGTGTCCTGGTCCCGGGTGCAGCCCACCGGCCGCGGCCCGGCCGTGCAGCGCGGTCTGGACTTCTACCGCCGGCTGGTCGACGAGCTGCTGGAGAAGGGCATCAAGCCTGCCGTCACGCTCTACCACTGGGACCTGCCGCAGGAACTGGAGGACGCGGGCGGCTGGCCGGAGCGCGACACCGCCTACCGCTTCGCCGAGTACGCGCAGATCGTGGGCGAGGCGCTCGGCGACCGCGTCGAGACGTGGATGACGCTCAACGAGCCCTGGTGCGCCGCCTTCCTGGGCTACGCCTCCGGCGTGCACGCCCCCGGCCGCACCGAACCGGCCGCCGCGCTGAAGGCCGCCCACCACCTCAACCTGGCGCACGGCCTCGGCACCAAGGCGCTGCGCTCGGTGATGCCGGCCCGCAACCAGATCTCCCTCAGCCTCAACACCTCCGTGGTGCGCCCGCTGAACCCGCAGTCCCCTGCGGACCTGGTGGCGGCGCGGAAGATCGACGACCTGTCGGGCGGCATCTTCCACGGCCCGGTCCTGCACGGCGCCTACCCGGAGACGCTGCTGGAGGCGACCTCCTCGCTGACCGACTGGTCCTGCATCCAGGACGGCGACCTGGACACGATCCACCAGCCGATCGACGCGCTCGGCCTCAACTACTACACGCCGACCCTGGTGTCGGCCGCCGACCCCGACGACAAGGGCCCGCGCGCCGACGGTCACGGGGCGAGCGAGCACTCGCCGTGGCCCGCCGCCGACGACGTGGCGTTCCACCAGTCGCCGGGCGAGCAGACGGAGATGGGCTGGTCGGTCGACCCGACCGGGCTGCACGAGCTGATCATGCGCTACCACCGCGAGGCTCCCGGTCTGCCCCTCTACATCACGGAGAACGGCGCCGCCTACGACGACAAGCCGGACGCCGACGGCAAGGTCCACGACCCGGAGCGCGTGGCCTACCTGCACGGCCACCTCTCCGCGGTGCGCCGGGCCATCGACGACGGCGCCGAGGTGCGCGGCTACTTCCTGTGGTCGCTGCTGGACAACTTCGAGTGGGCGTACGGCTACGAGAAGCGCTTCGGCGCGGTGTACGTCGACTACGTCAGCCAGAAGCGGACGCCGAAGTCGAGCGCGCTGTGGTACGCGCGTGCGGCCAAGGCGGGTGAGCTTCCGGACCCCGAGGGCATCTGACCGGTCCTCGGAGTCCGGAGGGAACGGGGCGCGGGGCACGGGGGGCGGGGCGCGGTGGTTTCCGGGGAGTACCGCGCCCCGCTCGTGTGCGTCCGGGCCCTGCCACGCGGGCCCGCGGGCCTGCGGCCGGACGCACGGGTGCCCCGGCCGGGTGGGGGGGGGAAGGTCCGGCCGGGGCACGCGTTCCCCGTTGTCGCGGTGGCTCGTGACGCGTGCGGTCCGCGTCTCAGTTGTAGGCCGCGAACGCCTTCGAGAAGGCGAACTTGTCCTGGAGGACGGAGCTGCAGGTGGCGTCGGCGGCCGGCTTCTCGCCCTCGGGGCACTGCTGGTCGCGGGTGCCGGACCACATCGACAGCCGGCCGAGGCCCTTGGCCTCGGCGAACTCCACCAGCTGGGTGGCGTCCTCGACCGTGAAGATCTCGGTGACGACGTCGTTCACGCCGATCATCGGGTCACCGCGACCGTCTTCCACGCCTCGGCCTCGCCGAGCCCGAGGACGTCCCTGAGCTGTGCCTGGGTGGCGGTGGCGGCCTGCTCGGCGTAGGTGCCCATGTCGTCGCTGTACGCCGGGCCGTAGTCCATCGCCATGATGTTGACGGCGTCGACGCGCACGCCGTTCTCCTTGGCGTCGGCCAGGAGGTTCACGCCGTCCTGGGTGAGCCCCTCCGGCATCACCGGGAGGGTGAAGGAGACGTCCAGGTCCGGGTGGGACTTCTGCAGGGCGGCGATCGCCTGCGCACGGCGGGTGTTGGCCTCCGCGTTCGGCAGCGCGCCGCCCTCGACGTCGAAGTCGACCTTGGTGAGCCGATAGGTGTCGACGACCTCGGTGTAGGCGGCGGTGAGCGCCTCCACCGAACCGCAGGTGGTGCCGAGTTCGGAGCCGGCCGCGCCGCCGAAGGAGACACGGACGTCGCCGCCCGTCTCGCGCAGCGCGCCTATCTGCGCGGCCACCGGGTTGTCGCCGAGGCCGCCGGTGCCGCCCCACCTGGGGGTGCAGCCGCCGCCGTCGGTGACGAACGCGAGGGTGTACTCCTTGACGCCGGTCGCCTCGGCGGCCGCCGTCAGGTCGAACGCCGGGCTGAGGGAGGTGTCGACGTACGGGGCGAAGCCCGCGCCGGCCGCCTTCGTGGAATCGCCGGCCGTCTCGCCCGTGGCCAGTGCGGTGTTCGTGAACAGGAACGCTCCGCCGGCGGCGACGGCCGCGGCCGCCACCGCGCCGATCGCCTTGTTCCTGCCGCTGATCCTGCGCCGGTGCGTGCTCATCGCATGCCTGCCTTCGTTGCCGTTCGTGGGGGGAGGGTGCGGCAGCACGCTAGTGATCCGGAACCGGACAACCCGCCTGATCCGGACGGCGGCAGGGAACCTTAGGGTCCGCTTAAGGAAGGGATCGGGAGCGGTTAAAGGACAGGGCGCCGCGGCCCGTCCTGCGGCGGCGGACGCTCCCCCGGTGCCCGCGCCGACGCGGTGACCGGTCGCGGCCGTCGAGCTGGATCCAGATGCGCACCTCGGTCCCGCCGAGCACCGACCGTCCGATCCGCACATCGCCGCCGGTGGACTCGGCGAGGCGGCGCACGATGTCGAGGCCGAGCCCGGTGGAGCCGTCGGCGCCGGAGCCCCGGCCGCGCGCCATCGCCGCCTCGGGGTCGGCTATGCCGGGGCCCGCGTCGGACACGAGCACGATCACCGCGTCCTCGCCGTTGTGCACGTCGACCGCGAAGGCGGTGCCCTCGGGGGTGTGCCGGAAGACGTTGCCGAGCAGGGCGTCGAGAGCCGCGGCCAGGTCGGCGCGGGCCACGGGGATGCGCACCGGCCGGTCCGCCCCGGCCACCCGCCACTTGCGGCCCTCGTCCTCGGCGAGCGCCGACCAGAACGCCATCCGCTCGCGCACCACCTCGGCCGCGTCACAGCCCGCCCCGGGTCCGGCGGCGGCCGTCTGCGGCTTGGCGTCGCGGGCGGTGCGGATGATGGTGTCGACCTCGCGCTCCAGCTGCTCCACGGCGGCGCGGGTCTGCTCGGCGGCAGGACCCTCGCCCAGGGAGGCGGCGTTCAGGCGCAGCACGGTGAGCGGGGTGCGCAGCCGGTGGGACAGGTCGGCGGCCAGCTCCCGCTCGTTGGCGAGGAGCTGGACGACCTGGTCGGCCATGGAGTTGAACGCCACGGCGGCCAGCCGCAGTTCGGTCGGCCCCTCCTCGGGCACGCGGGCCCCGAGCTTGCCCTCGCCCAGTTCGTGCGCCCCCTCGACCAGCCGCTGGGCGGGCCGCACCATGCGCACGCCCAGCCGGTCCGCGACCGCGACCGAGCCGACGATCAGGGCGGCGCCGACGCCCGCGAGGACGGCCCAGGCCGTGCCGACGCCGTTGGTGACCGCGGACTCGGGGACGAACACCTCGACGACGGCGATCTCACCGGAGCTGAGCGCGACCGGCTGGAGCAGCGCCGAGCCGCCGGGCACGGTGGAGGTGGAGGCGCGGCCCAGCTTCCGCACGGCGGCGATGTCCTCGTCGGAGGCCCGCCGCCGCCCTACGTCCAGGGGCCGTTCGCTGCCGGCGGCCGGAAGGTGCACGGCCATGGCGGTGCCGGAGCCGGCCGAGGCGACGACCCGCTCCAGCTGGGCGCGGTCGGTGGTGATGGACAACGCGGGGGCGACGGCCGCCGCCTCCCGCTCGGCGCCGGCGAAGGCACGGTCGCGGGCCATCTCGCGGATGACCAGTCCGAGCGGGACGGCGAAGGCCACCACGACCATCGCGGTCACCGCCAGCGACACCTTCACCAGGGCCCATCTCATCGCGGTGGCTCCGCTCCGGACGCCTGCACGGATCCGGCCGCGTCGGCCGGGGGCTCCAGCTTCACGCCGACGCCCCGCAGGGTGTGCAGGTAGCGGGGGCGGGCGGCGGTCTCGCCGAGCTTCCGGCGCAGCCAGGACAGATGGACGTCGATGGTCTGGTCGTCGCCGTAGGACTGCTGCCAGACCTCGGCGAGCAGCTCACGCCGGGGCACGACCACGCCGGGCCGTCCGGCGAGGAAGGCGAGGAGGTCGAACTCGCGTCTGGTCAGGTCCAGTCGCGCGCCGTCCAGCTCGGCCTGGCGGCGCAGCGGGTCGACGGTGAGGCCGCCGACCCGGATCACCGGGGAGGGCACGGCCTCGCCGCCTCCGCCGCGGGCGCGGCGCAGCACGGCGGCCATCCGGGCGGAGAGGTGCTCCACCGAGAACGGCTTGATCAGATAGTCGTCCGCGCCGGCGTTGAGCAGCCGCACGATCTCCGTCTCGTCGTCGCGGGCGGTGGCGACGATGACCGGGACGTCGGTGATGCCGCGGAGCATCTTCAGGGCCTCGGAGCCGTCGAGATCCGGCAGTCCGAGGTCCAGGACGACCACGTCGAAGCGGAAATGGGCGACCTCGCGCAGCGCCTCCAGCGCGGTCCCGACGCTGCGCACGGTGTGCGAGGCGTCGGTCAACTGCCGTATCAGCGCCGAGCGTACGAACTGGTCGTCCTCGACCACGAGAACACTTGCCATGGGCGGCACCGTACGCCATGCCGGGCGGGGGCGGCCGGGGCCTGTGGACAACTCCGGACGAGCTTCTCGAAGGCCTGTGGACGGCCGGGTCCGGGCCGTCCGGGGGCGCGACACGGGTGGGGCGTGTGGGGCACTATGGGCCGACGATGCGCAGAGGACTCCTACACGTACTGGCCTGGCTGCTCGCCACGGGCGCGGCGGTCACGCTGTCGTGGTGGGGCGTCAGCACGGTGATGGAGGGCACGGCCTACGACCCGCCGCGTGCCCTGCCGATCCCGGCGGGCGAGGAGAAGGCGCAGGCGGTGTCGTCGTCCACGCGCCGCCCGTCCTCCGGGCCTTCGGAGGACGAGGACGCCGGCCGGACAGAGAAGTCCCGCGAGCCGTCGGGGGCCCCGGCCACCGGGTCCGCCCCGCCGGACCCGGCGCCCTCGCGCACCGCCTCACCGTCCAGGACACCGTCCGCGCCGGAGACGGCCGACGCCGCCGGCGAGGTCAAGAGCTACGACACCCGGGGCGGCCGGGCGGTGTTCGACATCGGGGAGGCGTCCGCGTCGCTGGTGTCGGCGACGCCGGGGGCCGGCTGGTCGATGCAGGTGTGGAAGACGGAGACGTGGATCCGGGTGGAGTTCGCCTCGGGCGCGGACCGGGTGACGGTGTTCTGCACCTGGCACGACGGCCCGCCGCGGGTGGAGGTCGCCACGTACTGAACGCCGTCCCGGGGCGCGTTCAGCGGAAGGCGTCGGCGGGCGGCGGCGGGGACGCGACCGCCTCGAGGTCGGTCACGGGGACCGCCCCGCCGGTGAAGTCGGTGAGGTCCCGGCCGTGCTGGACCCGGCCGGAGTGCGGGTCGGAGGCGGCCCTGCGGGTCAGTTCGGCGAGCGGAAGCGGTGCGTCGGAGGCGACCAGGACCGCGTTGCCGAACCGCTTGCCGCGCAGCACGGCCGGGTCGGCGATCAGCGCGATCTCCGCGAACCGGGCAGCGGCGGTGGCGATCTGGCCGCGCAGATGCGTGAGCGGCGGCCCGTCGGCGAGGTTGGCGGTGTAGATCCCGCCGGGGGCGAGCGCCCTGCGGACCTCGTCGAGGAACTCGGTGGAGGTCAGATGGGCCGGGGTGCGGGCGCCGCTGAAGACGTCGGCCACGACGAGTTCGGCCCAGCCGTCGGGCACCTTGGCGAGCCCTGCCCGGGCGTCCGCCGTGCGCACGCGGATCCGCGCCCTGGGGTCGAGGGGCAGCTCCCGCCGGACCAGTTGGACCAGCGCCCCGTCACGCTCGACGACCTGCTGGGTGGAGCGGGGGCGGGTGGCGGCGACGTACCGGGCGAGGGTCAGGGCGCCGCCGCCGAGGTGCACGGCCCGCAGCGGCTTCCCGGGGGGCGCGGCGAGGTCGACGACGTGCCCGAAGCGGCGCTGGTACTCGAAGGACAGGTGGGTGGGGTCGTCGAGGTCCACGTGCGACTGGGGGGCGTCGTCGATCAGCAGCGTCCAGGCGCGCGACCGGTCGCGGTCCGGGACGAGCCGGGCGGTCCCTCCGTCGACCTGCTCGGTGACGGCCTCGACGGCCGCCTGTCCCCGTCCGCTGTTCCTGCCCCGTGCCATGCGGCCATTGTCCCAGGCGGCGCGTCCGCACCCCGCCGGGGCCCGGCACCCGCCCGCCCGCGGCCCACACCCCCACCGAGGCCGGGAGCCCGCTCGCCCGCCACCGAGGCCCGAAGTCCACTCACCCGCCGAGGCGCCCACACCAGGCCGCCCGCGAGCCGGCTCACCCACCACCGCGCCCCGCCAGGGCGCGAAGTCCGCCCGCCCGCTGCCCACGCCCCCGCCGGCGCCCGCAGGAATGCGCGCCTATCGCCGTCGGCGCCCGGCCTCCCGATCGACCTCGCCGACGCCACCGGCACGCCACCGGCACCGGTGCCTCCACCAGCCCGGGATTCCGGAAGCCCGGAAGAACCGGAAGCCCGCTGCCCGAATCGTCCCCTCAGCTGCAGCTGTCCGCCGCGTCGATCATCCGCTGGGCCTGCCCCAGGGCCTCGCGCAGCACCGCGGGGTCGGTCGCCAGGTCGGCCTCGCCGGGCGGCACCAGCCAGTCGGAGCCCTCCGCCGGGCGGTCGGGCGTCAGGCAGATGCCGCGGCCGTCGGTCTCCGTGCAGACGCTGCCGGGGACGTCCCAGGCGGCCGCGGTGCCGGGCGGCACCAGGAAACCGAGGGTGTCGCACCCTCCGTCGTGCAGCACAGGGCCCACGGCGTCCCCGGCTCCGCGCCGCAGGATGTCCACCGCCTCCAGGCCCTGCCGGGCCGGGACGGTGACCACGTCACAGTCCGGGCCGGCGGGTTCGAGAGGGTCGTTCTTCCGGCTGGTCGTCATCATCCCGGCCTCCACCACACGGATCACGCTCGGACGAGGGGTCGGGAGTCGGGGGGCTCCCGGTCCACGGAGTTCAACGAGCCGCGCCGTCAAGGGCTACGCCGGAAGTCCGCCGCAAAGGATGGCACTTCATGGCAGATCGCGGATGACATATCCGGTATGTAGCCAAACTCAGCGTACCCAGCTCGTCACAGCAGGTACGTTCATGCCCGCCGGAAACAGGGTGGCACTCGGACAAGCCGTCCCGTTTCCGGCATGGTTCGACGGTTCGCAGAGAGGACCCGGCCATGGCGTCGTCAACGGTGCCCTCGTCCCAGCCAGCTCGGCCACCGCGGCCGAATCTCGTCTTCCGGCAACTGCGCGGACCGCGCTCGCCGGCCGAGTTCGCCGCGGCGGTACGGCGGGCCGCCCGCGAGATCGGCGAGCGGGTCAGCTGTGACGCGCGGTACGTGCACCGGGTGGAGGCGGGCGAGATCCGCTGCCCCAACTACGCCTACGAACGGGTGTTTCTGCACATGTTCCCCGGCCGCACGCTGACCGACCTGGGCTTCGCGCCCCGCTCGTCGGTGCGCGGACGCGGGGGCCGGGCCGTCGCGGACCGGCCCGCGGCCCTTCCCGGGAGCCCGGCGAACGCCACGAGTGAGACCAGTGGGGCGTCCGAGCCGTATGAGACGCACAACAGGTACGACCCGTACGACGAGTTCGACCCGCACGACCACGAGGAGAGCGACGTGCTGCGTCGCGCATTCATGACCGGCGGTGGCGCCACGGTGGCCGCCGTCCTGAGCCCGTACGGGCTCGCCCCGGAAGCTTCGGCGGCACAGCGCCCGGCGCGACGTGCGGGGACGTCGGACGCGTGCGCCCTGGAGGAGGCCGTACGCCGGATCCGGGTGCTCGACGACCGCCACGGGGCGGACGGGCTGTACCGCCGTGCGGCCGCCCCGCTGCGGGCCGCGTACGAACTGCTGGAGGCCGGGACGACCCGGCAGCGCACGGCGGACCGGCTGTACGCGGGCGCCGGGGAGCTGGCCATCTCGGTGGGCTGGCTGGCGCACGACTCGGGCCGCTTCGACGACGCGCGCTCGCACTACGCGGAGGCGCTGGCGACCGCCCGGGTGACGGGCGACGCGGCGCTGGAGGCGCACGCGTTCTGCAACACGGCGTTCCTCGCCCGGGACGCGGGCCGCCCCCGGGAGGCGGTGCGGGCGGCACAGGCGGCCCAGCGGGCGGCGCGGCCGCTCGGCTCGCCCCGGCTGATGTCGCTGCTGGCGCTGCGCGAGGCGGGCGGCTGGGCCGGGCTCGCCGACCGCACGGGGTGCGAGCAGGCGCTGGTGCGGGCCCAGGCGTACTTCGACCGCGGGCCCGCGGAGGCGGACCCCGAGTGGATGACCTTCTACGGGGAGGCCGAGCTGGAGGGCCTGAAGGCGCAGTGCTGGTCCACGCTGGGCGACTGGAGGCGCGCGGCGCGGCACGCCCGGCGGGCGGCGGAGCTCCAGAACCCGCACTTCACCCGCAACATCGCGCTGTACACGGCGGAGCTGGCCGACGACCTGGCCCGCGGCGGGCATCCCGACGAGGCGGCGCAGGCGGGGATGCGGGCCCTGGACCTGCTCGGCGAGGTCCAGTCCTCCCGCGTCCGCTCGATGCTGTCCGGCACCTCGCGCGTGCTGCTGCCGCACCGCCGCACGCCCGGCGTCTCGGAGTTCCTGGACCGCCACGCCTCACTGCCGCGCATGGTGTGACGTCACAGGCCGCGGGGCCCCGCCGGCGCAGGGGGAACGCCGGCGGGGCCCCGCGCCGTCCGGGCCGGGTCACGCACCCTTGGCGGCGCGGCCCAGGCGGAGGGCTGAGACGAGGAAGAACACGCCGCCGAGGAAGGCGTAGCCCGCCAGGGTCTTCAGGGAGGCGTCGGCGCCGCCGGCCTGCGCGGCGAAGGACACACCGGCGAGGGTGGAGATGCCGCCGCTCGCGATCATCGCCCACTGCCCGCCCATACGGCGCCGGGTGACGCCCACCACGAGCTGGACCAGACCGGCGGTGACCGCCCAGGCGCCCCAGACGCGCAGCACCGCGGGGATGCCGGAGGTCGCGGCGACGGCGAGGCCGACGGCGGTTGCGGCGCTGAGCGCGATGTTCAGGTACAGGTGCCGCACGGGACCGCCGTCCGCGGCGGCGGAGCGCACGTCGACGACGGCAGAGGCGACGTCGAACAGCGGATAGATCACCAGGAGCGTCGCGCTGAGCGGGCCGAGGGTGTCGGCGGTGGCGAACAGCAGGGCGGCCCAGACGGCGGCGAAGGCGAAGCGCACGAAGTAGAGCCTGCGCAGGGCCGCGGGAGCGGCGGTGGGTGCGGGGGCCGGGGCGGTGGTGACGAGGGTGTCCATGGGGGTGCCTCTCGATGGGCGGAGCCTGTGAGGGAGAACGTTCGGTCTCCTTCGATTGAAGACCACCGCCGCCCATCGGTCAAGACCGAACGTTCTCCCTCATGACTTTGGTACGCTCGCACCCATGAGTCGGGGCACACGAAACGGCAAGCCGTCCGAGGCGCGGACCAGGCTGCTCGGAACAGCCACGAAGGTCTTCTACGCCGAGGGGATCCACTCCGTGGGCGTCGACCGGATCATCGAGGAGGCCCAGGTCACCCGGGCCACGCTGTACCGGCACTTCACCGGCAAGGAGGACCTGGTCCTCGCCTACCTCGACCAGGCCGACCAGGGCATACGGGCGCAGATCACCGGCGCGCTGTCGCCGGACGCCTCGCCGGAGGACGACGTACGGGCGGCGGCGCGGGCCATCGCCGACGGCATCCGCTCCCCCGGCTTCCGCGGCTGCGCGTTCCTCAACGCGGTGGCGGAGTACCCCGACCCGGACCACCCGGTGCACCGGACCGTGCTGGCGCACCGGCAGTGGTTCCTGGAGACCGTCACCGAGCTGCTCGGCCGCGCGGGGCTCGAGCCCGCCGACGCGGCGGGACGGCACTTCGTGATGCTCAGGGACGGCGCGATGGCGGCCGGCTGCCTCTTCGACCCCGAGCTGGTCTGCGAGACCTTCCTGAGCGGCGTCGAGTCGTTGCTCACCAAGGGCGCCCCCGCGCCTCGCGCCTGACGCGCGCGAGGCGATCCGCGTCACGCGCGCACGGGCGCACCGTCAGGGGACGAGGTGCCCCACGTCGTTCCAGCTCTCCAGGGCCGGCTCGCCGTACGCCCACCCCAGGACCGACAGGGACGTCGGGTTGAGGCGGATACGGGCCGCGAAGTCCAGCGGCAGGCCCAGCCAGCGGGCGCCGATCGAGCGCAGGATGTGGCCGTGGGCGAAGACGAGCACGTCACGGTCGGCGGAGCGCGCCCAGGCGACCACCTCGTCCGCGCGGGCCGTCACCTCCGGGAGCGTCTCGCCCTCCGGGACGCCGTCCCGCCAGATGAGCCAGCCCGGGCGCACCGCCTGGATCTCCGCCGGCGTCATGCCCTCGTAGGCGCCGTAGTCCCACTCCAGGAGCGCGTCCCAGTGCCGGGCGCGGTCGCCGAAGCCGGCCAGTTCGCAGGTCTCCCGCGCGCGGGTGAGCGGGCTGGTGCGCACCTCGACGTCCGGCAGCCCGTCGTACGGCTGCCGGTGCAGGCGCTCGCCGAGCAGCTTCGCTCCCTGGCGGCCCTCCTCCAGCAACGGCACGTCGGTCCTGCCGGTGTGCTTTCCGGACAACGACCACGCGGTCTGTCCGTGCCGGGCCAGCAGGATGCGCGGAGCCATGGGGAACCTTCCGGGAATTCACA
This sequence comes from Streptomyces sp. NPDC014764, assembly GCF_043082785.1. Lineage (NCBI taxonomy): Bacteria > Bacillati > Actinomycetota > Actinomycetes > Kitasatosporales > Streptomycetaceae > Streptomyces > Streptomyces sp. NPDC014764. Next base: position 924,816 of record NZ_JBIBXY010000001.1, read on the forward strand.
GGCGGGACCCGTCCATCATCGCTCACCCTGGTCGAGGGCAACCCGGGGGGCGATCTCCGCGTCTATCCGGTTCCGAAGGCATGTACGCGGGAAGACGCGCACACACCGTAGAGTGGCTGGCCGCCGACCAGGACAGCACGAGGACGAAGGGGGAGCGATCGGATGCCGCACGCCGAGACACCGGGCACCGAGGCGGTCCCGGCGACCCGGATGCGCTGGTGGACGGAGCTGCCGCTCATCCTCCTCGTGTACGCCTGCTACTCCGCGGGACGCCTCGTCGTCCGCGGCGACGTCTCCGACGCCGTCGACCACGGCCTGGCGCTGCTGCGGATCGAGAAGGCGTTGTACCTCAACGCCGAGCACCCGCTGAACCGCCTGTTCACCCGCGAACCGTGGATCGGGATACCCGCCGACTTCTGGTACGCCTCCCTGCACTACCTGGTCACCCCGGCGCTCCTGGTGTGGCTGTTCCGCTCCCGCGCCGTGCGCTACCGGGCGGCCAGGACCTGGCTGATGACGTCGACGTTCATCGGCCTGATCGGCTTCACCCTGCTGCCCACCTGCCCGCCCCGGCTGCTCGACCCCAGCCACGGCTTCGTCGACACGATGGCCCAATACAGCTCGTGGGGCTGGTGGGGCGGCGAGGCGAGCGCCCCGCGCGGCCTCGGCGGCATGACCAACCAGTACGCGGCGATGCCCAGCCTGCACGTGGGCTGGGCGCTGTGGTGCGGTGTGATCCTCTGGAAGTACGGGCGCGGACGCTGGGCCAGGACGGCCGCCGTCGTCTACCCGCTGGTCACCACGATCGTGGTGATGGGCACCGCCAACCACTACTTCCTGGACGCGCTCGCGGGCGCCGCAGTGATGGGCGCGGGCTACCTGCTGGCCCCGCACGTGATGCGGTACGCGGACGTGGTCAAGGCCCGCTTCCGCAGCGGTGCGACGGCCGCCCCTGCGGTCTCGTCCGGCACGGATGCCGTGATTGTCAGTGACGGATGCCAGACTTCCGCGGGTGAGCGAATTCCACGGCAGCGGCAGCCCGAGTCGCGGTACGGAGCCGAACCGGGTGCCTCCCCCACGGACGCCGGAGAAGGGGCTCGGGCACCGGCTCGCTGAGCTGCGCGGTCCCGAGGTGAAGGCCAAGGCGCTGGACGCCCGTGCCCTGGCCGCCCTCGCCGCCAACCCGGGCTGCAGACGGCGCGCGATCCTCGACGGCGCCGGGGTGGACAAGGGGAAGCTGGCGAGCGCGCTGGGCTCGCCGTCGGTCTTCGGCCAGTCGCAGTTCGCCTTCGTCCGGGGCAACGCCTTCGAGGCGAAGGTCAAGGCCGACGGCGGCACGGAGCTGCTGCGCCTCGCCGCCGAGAAGCTGGACCGTACGGCCGGGCCGCCCGTGGGCGCACGCCTGCCGGACCTGGGCGCCCAGGACTCCGAGGGCCGCGCGCGGCGCACGGAGGAGGCGCTGCGCGAGGCCGCCGCGGAGCGGGGCGCCTGGACGCTCCTCGACCACCCGATGCTCGCCCTCGACGTGGCGGGTTCCCCCGCGTTCCTGGAGCCGGACGCGGTGGTGGTGCACCCGGACGGCAGCTGGACGGTCGTCGAGATCAAGTCGTTCCCCATGCTGGACGGCGCCGCCGACCCGGCGAAGGTCGGCGCGGCCGCCCGCCAGGCCGCGGTGTACGTGCTGGCTCTGGAGCGGGTCGCGGAGCAGCTCGACCCTGCGCCCCGGGTGCGTCACCGTGTGCTGCTCGTGTGCCCGAAGGACTTCTCCAACCTGCCCACCGCCTCCGCCGTGGACGTGCGCAAGCAGCGCGCGGTGACCTCGCGCCAGCTGGCCCGGCTCACCCGCATCGAGGAGATCGCCGGGACGCTGCCCGACGGCGTGTGCTTCGCCCCGGAGCTGCCGCCCGAGCAGCTCGAGTGGTCCGTGGAGTCCGTCCCGGCGACGTACGCGCCCGAGTGCCTGTCCGCGTGCGAGCTGGCCTTCCACTGCCGTGACCGCTCCCGCGCGTCCGGCGCCGTGACCTCCCTGGGCCGCCCCGTGCGGGCGGAGCTGGGCGGTCTGACCACGGTCGGGGACGTGCTGGCGGCGGCCCGCGGCGAGGCGGGCGACCCCGACGATCCCGCGGTGGCCGCGCTGCGCCGGGCCGCCGCCCTGCGCGCGGAGGCGCTCGCGTCGGCCGCCGAGGGGGCGCGGGAGGTGGCCGGGTGTCGCTGATCTCCACCCTCGCCCGGCTCGAGGCGGTCGACACCGGCCGCGCACAGCCCGCCGCGACCGTCCGGCACCGGCATCTGTCCGAGCGGCCGCTGGTGTTCGTGCCGCTCGTCACCGCCGGTGAGGCGGGCGCCCCGCTCGGCGCGCTGGTGGGCACCGACCGGGACGCGCCGCGGCTGCTGGCGGTGCCGCAGCCGCGCGACCGCGAGCTGCGGTTCGCGTTCCTCGCCGAACTGGCGGACGTCGTCCTGCCGTACGTGGACGGGTTCGCGGACGCCGTGGAGGTGGCCGAGCGCTCGGAGACCGACCCGGAGAGCGGCAAGCGGGTCAAGGTCGAGGTGGATCTGTGCGCGGACGCGCCGCAGCTGGTCGTGCCCAGCCGGGCCGGCGTCGACCTGGTGCGGCTGCTGGGCCGGTCCATGCGGTTCCGGCGCACGGCGGAGCAGGACCCGGAGACGCCGTTCCCTGCGCCGCCCAGGGTGCCGCTGCTCGGGCGGTGGCTCACGCACTTCGGGGAGCGGGCCCGCGTGCCCGGATCCTGTCTCCTGCTCGCGATGACGGACGTGCTGGGACGGCACTGGGCGACCGGCCAGTCCACGCTGGAGGACCAGCACCTGGGGGCTCTGCTCGCCTGGATCGACCCGCCCGAGGGACGCTCCGGTGCGGAGGCCGCCCAGGAGGCGGAGCTGGCGCGGGACGACGACGGGCAGCTGATCTGCCCGCCCGCGGGCCCGGCCACCGACCCGGCGTTCGACAACAAGCTGCTCGCCCCGGCCATCGAGCGCTACGACCGCGCGCGGACGGCGCTCGCCGCCGCCGAGGACGGCGTGGAGGCCGACGACCGGCTGGGCGCGCTGACCGCCGCCGAGCGGGAGATCCGCGCCCTGGTGGAGAGCCGTACGCGGCCCACCTGGGATGCGGTGTGGCGGGGCCTGGACCTGCTGCGGGAGCTTCCGGAGGGCGCGCGCGTGGAGGAGCGCTGGACGCGCGACCGGTGGTCGTTCACCGCCCACCGTGACCGGGTGGCGGCCGGGGAGCCGCCGCAGCCGCGCCGGGACGACGCGGTGACGGCGGCGAACAAGCTGGCGGCCCGCGAGCGGGAGCAGGCGCGTCTCGAGGCGCAGGAGGCGCTCGACGACCCGCTGGTGATGGCGGCGCGGCGGCTCTCCGGTGAGGCGTTTGCCGGGGAGGTGGTCGACGTGGTGATGGCGTACAGCGAGAGCAAGCGGCCGAGCCCGCGCCCGCTGGTCACGGTCCGCACGGACGACCGGCCGCACCTGGGCGAGCGGGTGAAGGCGTACCGCTCGCTGGGCGGGAAGCCGCAGACGGCGGAGTTCGTGGAGTACGCGGCGGGCCCCGAGGACGGTCTGCTGGTGCTGCGGATCATGGACAAGATGGGGCGGGGCAAGGAGCCGGAGCCCGGTTCGGTGCCGGAGAAGGGCGACCGGCTGTGCTTCACGCTCTTCGAGCACGAGCCGCGCGGCGGCGCGAAGCTGCCCGACCCTGAGGAGACCCCGTGGACGCACGGCGGGCCGCCCGGTGAGGAACCCGCCCCCGAGCCCGCCGACCCGGTGACCGAGGAGGATGTGCTGTGACCGCCCCCGTCGAGGAGACGGTGTTCGACCCCGGCTCCGCGGCTGCCCGCGCCACGGACGCGATCCTCCACGACACGCTCCACGGCTCCGCGCGCGGTGTCGTCGTCGACTCCCCGCCCGGCGCCGGCAAGTCCACGCTGGTGGTGCGCGCGGCGCTGGAGCTGGCGGAGGCGGGCCGCCCGCTGATGGTGGTCGCGCAGACGAACGCGCAGGTGGACGACCTCGTCCTCCGCCTCGCCGAGAAGAATCCCGACCTGCCGGTGGGCCGCCTGCACAGCAGCGACTCCGACCCGTACGACAAGGCGCTGGACGGCCTGGAGCAGGTGCGCACGTCGGCGAAGGCGGCGGACCTCGCCGGGCTGCCGGTGGTGCTGTCGACGGCGGCGAAGTGGGCGCACGTGAAGAACGTGGAGCCGTGGCAGCACGCGATCGTCGACGAGGCGTACCAGATGCGCTCGGACGCGCTGCTCGCCGTGGCCGGGCTGTTCGAGCGGGCGCTGTTCGTGGGCGACCCGGGCCAGCTGGACCCGTTCTCGATCGTGGGCGCCGAGCAGTGGGCGGGGCTGTCGTACGACCCGTCGGGCTCGGCCGTCACCACGCTGCTCGCGCACAACCCGGACCTGCCGCAGCACCGCCTGCCGGTGTCCTGGCGGCTGCCCGCCTCGGCGGCGCCGCTGGTGTCCGACGCCTTCTACCCGTTCACGCCGTTCCGCAGCGGCACGAACCACGGTGACCGCGCCCTCACCCTCGCCGTCCCGTCGGACGGTTCGGGCCCGGACCGGGTGATCGACGAGGCGGCGGAGTCCGGCTGGGGCCTGCTGGAGCTGCCGGCCCGCCACACCCCGCGCACCGACCCGGAGGCGGTCGGGGCGGTGGCCCTGGTGGTCCGCCGACTGCTGGACCGGGGCGGCGCGGCGGTCTCCGAGCGCTCCTCCGACCCCACCCCGCTCACCGCGGACCGCGTCGCGGTCGGCACGGCCCACCGCGACCAGGCGGCGGCGATCCGCTCGGCGCTGGCGGACCTGGGCGTGAGCGACGTGACCGTCGACACCGCGAACCGGCTCCAGGGCCGGGAGTACGACGTGACGGTCGTCCTGCACCCGCTGTCCGGCCGCCCCGACGCGACGGCGTTCCACCTGGAGACGGGCCGCCTCTGCGTGCTGGCCTCCCGCCACCGGCACGCGTGCATCGTGGTCTGCCGCGAGGGAGTGACGGACCTCCTGGACGACTACCCGTCCACGGAACCGGTCCAGCTGGGGACGCTGGTGAAGTTCCCGGACGGCTGGGAGGCGAACCACGCGGTGCTGTCGCATCTGGCGGAGCACCGGGTGGCCTGGCGGCGGGCGCGCCACTGAGTGGCACGTTTTTCGAGGCCTCGCTCACGGTGGCGAACCCTCATGTCCGCAGGTGAAAGCGCCCGTGTGCTGGCCGTGTACCACCCGTCGAGGTCACACCGGGACCGCCGGTCGGATGAGGAGGTGAAGGCAATGAGCGTTGCCATCGACCACACCGGGCCCTGGACCGTCGCCGACGTCCTGGCCCTGCCGGAAGACCGCGCCGTCCGCTACGAACTGCTGGGGGAGTCCCTCATCAAGTCCCCCGCCCTCGGCTTCCGCCACCAGAGGGCCTCGTTCCGCCTCCACGAGGCGGTGCGTCGTTACCGCGGAGAGGTTCGAGCGGGAGTACGACCGTCGGAGGCGGCCCACAGGTTACGGGGTGTCGCAAGTCGGCGTACATGACAGGCCGCTTCCCCGGCGCTACGGCGGCAGCGCATGCCCGGGCTTCCCAAGGGGCCGGCTGGCTTCGGTGCCCGCTGGGCTGTGCCCGGGCGGCACTGTTGCAGGCAGAACTGGAGGTCGGACCAGCCGCGCACTACCGGACGCGCACCCCACAACTTCGCCCGACCGCTCCATACGGCTCCCCGATGTCACGTCCTGCCCCCGTTCGCACGGGGTGTACGTGCCCCAGAGCGGTCGAGCACGCATACGACACACCCCCGGCCGGGGGAATAACCGGGGACCACCCCCTGTTCCCCCCACCGCACATGCACCGAGTGCGAGGACGTCCGACAGGAGGCACCCACGTGACCGCAGGCGACGAGATCAGGGGCACGGCTCACGGCACCGCCCCCGTGCCGCTCTCCGTGCTGGACCTGGTGACGGTGGGGGCCGGGCGGACCGCGTCCGACGCCCTGCGTACCAGCGTGGACCTGGCGAAGCTCGCCGAGGCGCGCGGGTTCCACCGGTACTGGGTGGCCGAGCACCACTCCATGCCGGGCGTGGCCTCCTCCTCGCCTGCGGTGATCCTCGCGCACCTGGCCGCGTACACGGAGCGGATCCGGCTCGGGTCGGGCGGTGTGATGCTGCCCAACCACGCGCCCCTCGTGATCGCCGAGCAGTTCGGCACGCTGGAGGCCATGGCGCCGGGGCGGGTCGACCTGGGGCTCGGGCGGGCGCCCGGTACCGACGGCGCGACCGCCGCCGCCCTGCGCCGCACCGACCGGCTGAACGAGGGAGCCGACGACTTCCCGCAGCAGCTCGCCGAGCTGACCCGCTTCCTCGACGACGACTTCCCCGACGGGCACCCCTACCGGCGGATCCACGCCGTGCCCGGACCGGTGCAGGCCACCTCGCCCGGCGGGGTGCAGTCCCCGCACCGGCCGCCGGTGTGGCTGCTCGGCTCCTCCGGGTTCAGCGCCCGGCTGGCCGGCATGCTCGGCCTGCCGTTCGCCTTCGCGCACCACTTCTCCGCGCAGAACACGGTCCCCGCGCTCGACCTGTACCGGGAGAACTTCCGGCCGAGCGAGGTGCTCGACGCCCCCTACGCGCTGATCGGGGTCGCCGCGCTCGCCGCCGACGACGAGAAGGAGGCGCGCCGCCAGGTGCTGGCCGCCGCGCTGAACATGGTGCGGCTGCGCACCGGACGCCCGGGGCTCGTGCCGACGCCGGAGGAAGCGGAGGCGTACGACTTCAGCCCGATGGAGCGGGAGTTCGTGGAGTCGTGGAACGCCAACGTCGTCCACGGCACGGCGGACGAGGTCCGGGCCGGTCTGGACGACCTGCAGAAGCGTACCGGCGCCGACGAGCTGATGCTCACCGCCAACGCGCACGGCGGCGACGTCCGGGTGCGGTCGTACGAGCTGATCGCCGACGCCTACGGTTTGCCGACGCCCGCCTGAACCCCGGGTGTGCCGAGCAGTTCGGAGATGCGGTCGGCCGGGACGGGCCGTGAGTACAGCCAGCCCTGGCCGGTGTCGCAGCCGATCCTGCGCAGCCGGGTGGCCTGCGCGCTGGTCTCCACGCACTCCGCGGTGACGGTCAGCCCCAGACGGTGGGCGAGTTGCACCATCGCCTCGACGATGACCTCGTCCGCCGGGCTGGCCTTTGCGGCGCGGTCCTCGAGCTGGAAGCCGCGCACGAAGGAGCCGTCGAGCTTCAGCACCGACACCGGCAGTCTGCTGAGGTAGGCGAGATTCGAGTAGCCGGTGCCGAAGTCGTCGATGGCGATGCGCACGCCCATGTCGCTGAGGGCCTCGAGCGCCTGGAGGGGCCGGCCCGAGGAGCCCATCACCGCGGACTCGGTCAGCTCCAGCTGGAGCAGGTGCGGGGGCAGCCCGGTCTCCTCCAGGGTGTCGGCGACGTCCGCGACGAGGTCGGAGTCCCAGACCTGACGGACCGCCACGTTTACGCTGACGAAGATCGGCGGCCCGTCCGGGTGCTGGATCTGCCAGTCGCGCGCCTGACGGCAGGCGGTGCGCAGCACCCAGCGGCCGAGCGGCACGATCGAACCGTCCTCCTCCGCCAGGGAGATGAACCGATTCGGCGTGAGTGTGCCGAAGCGGGGGTGGTGCCAGCGGATCAGGGCCTCCACGCCGTGCACGCGGTCGTCGTCCATGCCGACCAGCGGCTGGTACTCCAGGGCGAACTCGCCGCGGTCGATGGCCGGGCGGAGGGAGGAGGCGAGGGCCTGCCGGGTGACGCGGGTGGCGTTGCGTTCGGGGTCGAACAGCGTCCAGCGGGCCTTGCCGTCGGCCTTCGCCCAGTACAGCGTGGTGTCGGCGGCCTGCATCAGCGCGGTGGGGGTGGTGCCGGCGGCGTGCCGCTCGACCACGCCGATGGAGGCGGACACCTTCAGGCGGCGTCCGGACAGGTCGAACGGCTCCTGGATCGCGTCGAGCAGCGACTCGGCGAGGTCGGCGAGCTGTTCGGTCCCGGTGGAATCCTCGACGAGCAGGGCGAACTCGTCGCCGCCGAGCCGGGCGACCAGCGGGATCCCGGCCCGGGCCCGGCCCGCGTCCTGCGCGCACCGGGTGAGCCGGTCGGCGACGGCGGCGAGCAGCTGGTCGCCGACGCGGTGGCCGAGGGTGTCGTTGACGGCCTTGAAGCCGTCCAGGTCGAGGTAGCAGAGCCCGATCCGGCCGGTGCCGCTCTCCGCGTACGACTCCGCCTCCAGGGCGGTGGTCAGGCGTTCGAAGAACAGGGTGCGGTTGGGCAGCCGGGTCACCGGGTCGTGCATACGGAGGTGGCGGAGCCGGGCCTGGAGGGCACGGTGGTCGCTGACGTCGGCGACGGACACCAGGACGCCGCCGTCGTCGGAGGGCAGCGGGGCGACCGTGACCCGCACCCACAGGGCGTGCCCCTCGGGGTGTTTCAGCCGGCGGGTGCAGCGCAGCCGGGCGCGACGGCCGCGCAGCAGTTCGCGGTAGGCGTGCCAGGTGCGGGCGTCGGAGGCGAGGTCGACCAGGTCGGCGGCGACGGCGCCGGTGAGGGTGTCCTGGGCGCGGCCCAGCAGGTCGGCGAGCGCGGCGTTGGCGCCGGTGACCGTGCCTTCGCGGTCGACGACGGCCATGGCGAGCGGGGCGGCGGTGAAGACGGAGCGGTAGGACGGGGGCGCGGGTGACCGCGAGGAGCCGGTCCCGGCCGGCTCCACCGGCTCCACCGGCTCGACCGGCTGGACGGGCTGGACGGGCTCGGCGAACTCGGCACCCGGGGACGCCGGAATCTGACTCTCCGTGACGACCGACCGATTGAGCTCAGTCGCGGGCGTCGGCCCTTCGGACGTTCCGCTCACCACTCGCTCCCGCAGTGCACTCGCTCGCTGTCGGGCAGGAAAACACCTTCCGCATCCGGAAAGTGTGCCGATCATAAAGGCCCGCGTCGGGCCCTTCCAGCCACTGTCCGGCCTCCCAGCCCGTTCCGCATCTCTGCCCGATCGTTTCTGCACGGGTGCGGACGGCTTCTGCCGAGGCTGCGACCAGTTGTGACGTTCCGTGAGTGCGGGCGGGGCGAAGTGCGCGCGGTCCCGCCCGTTCCGCCGCCGTTCTCACCCGACCGGTGCAGTTGAACAGGGCGCAGTACGACAAATCATCCCACTCTGGGTGCGGTGTCCCGCGAACCGTCTCCCGGAGGTCCCCGTGCCGCGTCAGCTCACTCCGGGAGGACTCGGTCGTGAGGCACTGCGACGGCGGCTGGGCCGTTCGGGTTTCCGGCCCCGGCTGCGGACCACGGCGGCGATGTGCACGACGATGTCGGCGCTCGCGGCGACGTCCTTGGTGAGCGTGCCGTCCGGGCCCGAGCCGTTCTCCGCGGAGCCGTGCGTGCTGACCCGGACCGACGCCCACCACTCGGAGGGCCTGGACACCTGGAACGCGGCCTACCCGCGTCCGGCCCGCCGGCTGGACGCGGTGATGGTGTTCCTGTCGTTCCCGGACTCGCACCCGATGACCTCGCCGGACGAGCTGGCCGCCGACCACTTCCCGATGACCAGCCGCTTCTTCGAGCGGTCCTCCTACGGGAAGTTCAGCCTGCGGTCCCATCCGGTGAAGCGGTGGATCCGTATGCCGCGCCCCTCGACGGCGTACGCCGTACAGCGCGACTGGCCGGTGGCGCACCGGGCGGCGTATCTGCGGGACGCGCTCGCCGCGTCCGATCCGCACGTCGACTACTCGGCCTACGACATCGTGTACTTCGTCGCCGATCCGGACGCGCCGGGGGTGGACTCGGACGCCACGAAGGTGGTCAACCTGGACCGGCCGATGCGGGCGGACGGCGCCGACATCCGTCGGGTCGTCACCGTCTTCGAGAACCACCCTCCGGACCGGCTGGTGCTCGCGCACGAGACGGGGCACGTCTTCGACCTGCCGGATCTGTACCACCGGCCGGTGGACGGCAAGGGCGACTGGGACACCCACGTCGGGGACTGGGACCTGATGGGCAGCCAGTTCGCGCTGGCGCCGGATCTCTTCGGCTGGCACAAGTGGAAGCTGGGCTGGCTGGAGCCGCGGCAGGTGCGGTGCGTGCAGGAGGGCGGACCGGTACGGCTGACGCTGGAGCCGCTGGGGGCGGGGCCCGGTACTCCCGTGACGGGCGCGGCCGGGGCGCCGTCGTTCGGGCTGGGGCGCGGCACCAAGCTGGCGGTGGTGCGCACGGGCGCGGACACAGCCCTGGCCTTCGAGGTGCGGGGTCCGTTCGGCAACGACCGCGAGGCGTGCCGGTCGGGGGTGCTGGTCTACCGGGTGTCCAGCGGCACCCGCTCGGGGCGCGGTCCGGTCGAGGTGATCGACGCCCACCCGCGCACCGAGGCGTGCTGGGCGGACTCGGTCTATCCCCCGCTGGCGGACGCGCCGGTCGCCCTGGGCGAGAGCTTCACGGTCCCCGGTGAGTCGGTCCGCGTCGAGGTGGAGGGCCGCACGCCGTCCGGTGCCTGGACGGTGAAGATCACCACGGGCGACCGCACGACGCGGGCGTCGTGAGCCAGGGTCCGCCCCGGCCGACGCCACGCACCCACCTGTCCGCGAAGGCGCGCCCACGGGCGCCCGGCCCGTGCACCCGGGCGGGCCCGCCCCTGGCATCCGCACCCCCGGCGGGCCCGCCCCGGCGTCGGCACCCCGGGCAGGGAGCGGCCCAGCACCCCGGGCGGGCCCTCCCCCGGCATCCGCACCCCGGGTAGGCCCCCGGCATCCGCACCCCCGGCGGGCCCGCCCCGGTATCCGCACCCCGGACCGGCCCGCTCCGACATCCGCGCGCCGACAGCCGAGTTCCGCGTCGCGCCGAGCCGGCGGCGTACGCTCGCCGGCCCTCGGCCCGCCGACCGTGTCGCGTACGTCGCGGGGTCCGCGTCGCCCTGCGTGCAGCGGACGCCCTCCGATCGCGGGTTCACGCGCCTGCGTGCAGCGGACGCCCTCCGATCGCGGATTCACGCGCCTGCGTGCAGCGGACGCCCTCCGATCGCGGATTCACGCGCCTGCGTGCAGCGGACGCCGTCCGCTCGCAGGACCACGGCCCGCCTGCGGCGGACGCCGTCCGCTCGCAGGATCACGGTCGCGAGGCGCCGGCCGCGCGGGACCACCCGCGGAACGGCGCACCGCGCACCCACGGGTCCCGCGGACGCGAAAAAGCCCCCCGCTTGCGCGAGGGGCCTTCCGTGTCGTGCGCCGCCAGGGACTCGAACCCCGGACCCGCTGATTAAGAGTCAGCTGCTCTAACCAACTGAGCTAGCGGCGCCTGCTGACGTCGTAGACATTAGCATCACGATCGGCGGGAGGAAAAATCGATATCCGCACGGCCGAGCGGGCCGCGCGCACCGCCGCCCAGAGCAGTACCTCCGGGCCCGGCAGCCAAGGGCTCCGGCTGTCGGGGGCGACCAGCCAGCGGGCATGGGAGGCCGCGTCGGGGCGTGCGGGTCCGGCCGGTCCGGGGACGGTCACCGCGTCGCCGGCTCCGTGGCACAGCAGGGGCGGGACGCCGTCCGTGCGGCTGCCGTGGGCGCCCCACTCCTCCCACCTCAGCAGGGCGGGCAGCCGCTGGGCCGTGCCCACGGCGCCGAACAGCAGCATCCGGCCCCGGTACTCCGCGACAGGGCCCGAGCCCGGCCCCTCCTCCCACAGGCGGTCCAGCATCCGGCGTCCGAAGATCGCGGGGACGCTCACCACGTCGAAGACGACGCCGCAGGGCAGGACCACCGGGGCGTCCGGCCGCTCGCCCCAGAGGGTGCGGGCGCCGCGCGGGGCGGTGCAGGCCGAGGCGAGCCAGGCCGCACCGTCCGGGGTGACACCGCTGACGTCCGAGACATTCGGTGTGCTGCTCATACAGGTATTTCTACGTGCCGTGAGGGAACGGTTCCGCAGAGTTGCCGGAATCCGGGACGGGAAGCCGGACGGGCGCGTACCCTGGCACCCGGCATATGCCACACCCGTTCGACGGGCCGGACGACCGGGGACCGGCGCGGCTCACACGGGGTCTGCGTGCCCCGGGCCCTCGCTGCCGCGCATCAGGTCGCGGCCGAACTCGACCATCTTCTTCGCGTAGTCCTCGGTCCACTCGGCGCGCTCGGCGATGTCCGCCGTCGACAGCCGGTCGAAGCGCCGGGGGTCGGCGAGCTGGGCCGCCGCGATCGCCTGGAACTCCGTCGCCCGGTCCCCGGCGGCCCGGAACGCGAGCGTCAGCTCCGTGGCCCGCTCCAGCAGCGCGCGCGGATCCTCGATCGACTCCAGGTCGAAGAAGTGCTCGGGGTCCGAGGCCGCCTGCGCGGGCTCGAACAGCAGGGGCGCGGGGCGTAGCCGCGGCTGGTCCGGGCGCGGCATGTGCTCCGCCATGACTTCTCCTTCGTACGTCGCGGTGTCCCCCGGGTGCCGGAGGGCCACCGTCCATTGTCCCGCGCCCCCGCAAGTGGGCGTCCGGCCCGCGGGGGCGCGGACGGGCCCGGCCGTGCGGGCGCGCCGACCGGTGACTACCCAGCTCGCGGGGCGCACAAAGACGGCGACGGGTACGCGCTCCGGGCGCGCGGAAGGACGTACGCCGGCGAAGGTGGTGTTCCTCACGTCCGTGCCGGACGGGCGCCTCCCGTCACACCTGGACGACCGGCTCCCGCGTGAAGAGCGCGCCCAGTTCGGGCGCGTTGACGCGGCGGTCGGCGAGGCGCAGGCCCTCCCAGACGGTGACCTGGTTGGCGGTGAGGACGGGCTTGCCCAGTTCCTTCTCCAGGGCGGGGATGTGGGCGACGGTGTGCAGGGCGGTGTCCGGCAGGAGCAGCGCCTCCGCGTCCGGGGAGTCGGCCGCGCGGGCCAGCGCGAACAGCTCCCGCTCGCCCCAGGTGCCGACCTCGGCCGCCGTGACGATCCCGGAGCTGCGCACCCCGGTGACCTCCGCTCCCCCGGCCCGCAGGAAGTCGGCGAACAGTTGGGCGACGTCGTCGGGGTAGGTCGCGCCGACGGCGACCCGGCGGACCTCGATCTCCCGGATCGCGTGCACGAAGGCGAAGGAGGTGGAGGAGGCGGGCATGCCCGCGGCGAGGGCCAGGCCTCGTACCTGCTGGTGGGCGCCGTCCCAGCCGTGCACGAAGCTGCCGCTGGTGCACGCCCACACCACGGCCTCGACGCCGGCCAGACGCAGCTCCGCCAGGCCGGCCTCCAGACGCTCGGGCGAGCCCATCTCACGCAGCGCGTCCACCCGGTGCGCGTCCTCGCCGATGTCGGTGTGCACCAGGTCCACGCGCACGTCGCTGCCCACCAACTGCTCGATGCGCGGATAGTCGTCCTCCGCGGAGTGTCCGGGGTAGAGGAATCCCAGTGCGGTCATGTCCAGCCTTCCTGCTGCTTCTCTCCTGGTGCGTCCGGCAGCACCGGACCGGGAGCCGCCTGGCCGGGCAGTACGGTCGGCGCCTGGCCCGGCGTGACGGTCCCGGGGCGTGCGGACGCGTCGATCAGCGCCTGATACGGTCCCACCGCCCGGGTACCCAATCGGCGCAGCGCCGCCCACATGGTCACCTGGTTGGCCGAGATGATCGGTATGCGCAGTTCCGCCTCCAGCTGCGGGATCACGTCGTACGTCGGCAGGTTGGTGCAGGAGAGGAACAGCGCGTCGGCCGTCCCGGGCCGGTCGCGGACCGCCTGCCGCGCCATGTCCACCACCTGGCGGTAGGTGACCTTCCAGATGTGCCGGGTCAGCCCCATGTACGCGCAGCCGGTGACGGTGACGCCCGCCCGCGCCACGTAGTGCTCCAGCACCCGGGTGACCGACACCGTGTACGGGGTGACCAGGGCGACCCGGCGCACGTCCAGCTCCACCAGCGCTTCGAGCAGCGCGCCCGAGGTGGTGACCGCGGGGACCGCGCCGGCCCGGCTCATCGCCTCGCACATGGCGCGTTCGCCCACGATCCCGCCGACGAAGCTGCCTGAGGTGCACGCGTAGGCGACGACCTCGGGGGCGACGGCGGTGAGGGTGCGCACCGCGTCGCCCAGCGTCTCGTGCTCGCTGATCAGCCGGGCCAGGTCCAGACCGACCTCGACCGGCACGTACGGGGTACGCGTCACGTGCAGGGAGACACCGTCCGGGATCCAGCGCCACAGCTCCCGGTCCAGCGCGAAGTCGAAGGGGGCCACCACCCCGAGCCCGCGCTGCGGGCTCGGGCCGCCGAGAAAGGAGACGTCCATGACAGGCACCGGCCTCACACTGGGAGACGAGCACACGAAGGAACGCGGAAGGACCCGTGTCGACGACGGTAGGTTCGGGTAGGGGCGCGGTCAATCCACCCGGGTCACCCCCCGGTCAACACCCGGTTAACTCGTCGTCACCGGCCCTCGCCGGGGCCGCCGGACCGCACCGAGCCACCTGGAGACGAGGCCCATGACCACGCCCACGCTGCTCGTCCTGGACGCCGAACCGCTCCCCCGCCTCGGCAGGCTCGCCGGGCGGGTGCGGATCGAGCACGCGGAGGAGTCGACGCTCGCCGAGCGGCTGCCGCACGCGGACGTGCTGCTGGTGTGGGACTTCACCTCGCACGCGGTGCGCCGGGCGTGGCCGGGCGAGGGTCCCCGGCCACGCTGGGTGCACACGGCGAGCGCCGGTGTGGACCATCTGCTCTGTCCTGAACTCGCCGCGTCCGACACGGTGGTCACCAATGCGCGCGGGGTCTTCGACGGGCCGATCGCCGAGTACGTCGCCGGTCTCGTCCTCGCGTTCGCCAAGGACCTGCCGCGGACGCTGCGGCTCCAGCGGGAGCGGACCTGGCTGCACCGGGAGACGCGCCGGGTGGCGGGGACGCGGGCGTGCGTGGTGGGGTCCGGGCCGATCGGCCGGGCGGTGGCCGGCACGCTGGAGGCGCTCGGCGTGAGGACCGCGCTGGTGGGCCGGACGGCGCGGGCCGGGGTGCACGGCCCGGAGGACCTGGACCGGCTGCTGGCGCGCGCCGACTGGGTGGTGGCCGCGGCGCCGCTGACCGAGGAGACGCGGGGGATGTTCGACGCCCGCCGGTTCGGGCTGATGCAGCCCTCCGCGCACTTCGTCAACGTGGGCCGGGGCGAGCTGGTGGTGGAGGACGCGCTGGTGCGGGCGGTGCGCGACCGGTGGATCGCGGGCGCGGCGCTGGACGTGTTCACGGGCGAGCCGCTGGCCGGCGGCAGCCCGCTGTGGGAGCTGGAGGGCGTGGTCGTCTCACCGCACATGAGCGGTGACACGGTCGGCTGGCGGGACGAACTCGCGGCGCAGTTCGTGGAGTTGTACGAGCAGTGGGAGGCGGGCCGGCCGCTGGAGAACGTGGTCGACAAGCGACGCGGGTATGTACCGGGTCACTGACGTCTTCCCAGGGAGTGTGGATGTCCGAGCTCACCGAACTGACCGCGACCCGGCTCCTCGACGGCTACCGCAAGGGCGAGTTCGGCCCCGTGGAGGTGACCCGCGCCGCGTTGCGCCGGGCCGAGGAGATCCAGCCCGAGGTGAACGCGTTCGTGCGGGTGCTCGCCGACGACGCCCTGGAACGGGCGGCAGCCTCCGAGGAGCGGTGGCGGCGGGGTGAGCAACTGGGGCCGCTGGACGGGGTGCCGGTCACGGTGAAGGACATCCTGCTGCTGCGCGGCGCGCCGACCCTGAAGGGGTCGCGGACGGTCGACCCGGCGGGGCGGTGGGACGAGGACGCCCCGTCGGTGGCCCGGCTGCGGGAGCGGGGCGCGGTGTTCCTCGGCAAGACGACGACGCCCGAGTTCGGCTGGAAGGGCGTGACGGACTCCCCGCTCAGCGGGGTCACCCGCAACCCGCACGACCCGACGCGGACGGCGGGCGGGTCCAGCGGGGGCGCGGCGGCGGCCGTGGCGCTGGGCGCAGGGCCGCTGGCGCTGGGCACGGACGGGGGCGGGAGCGTCCGTATCCCGGCGGCGTTCTGCGGCATCTTCGCGCTGAAGCCGACGTACGGGAGGGTGCCGCTGTATCCGGCGAGCGCCTTCGGGACGCTGGCGCACGTCGGTCCGATGACCCGGGACGCGGCGGACGCGGCGCTGCTGATGGACGCGATCACCGCGCCGGACTCCCGTGACTGGTCGGGGCTCCCGTCGGCGCCGGGGCCGTTCTCGGAGACGCTGGGCGGCGGGGTGCGCGGGCTGCGGGTGGCGTTCTCGCCGTCGCTGGGCGGGCAGGTGCGGGTGGATCCGGGTGTCGCGGCCGTGGTGCGGCGGGCGGTGGAGCGGCTCGCGGGACTCGGCGCGTACGTCGAGGAGACCGACCCGGACCTGGCCGACCCGGTGGAGGCCTTCCACGCCCTGTGGTTCGCGGGCGCGGCGAGGGTGACGCAAGCCCTGGGCCGGGAGCAGCGGGAGCGGCTCGACCCGGGACTGCGGGAGATCTGCCGGGAGGGGGGACGGCTGTCGGCGCTGGACTACCTGGCCGCGGTCGACGTCCGGATGGACCTGGGCCGGCGGATGGGGCGCTTCCACGACGCCTACGACCTGCTGGTCACCCCGACGCTGCCGGTCACGGCGTTCGAGGCGGGCGCGGAGGTGCCGCGCGGGTCCGGGCACCGGCGCTGGACCGGGTGGACACCCTTCACCTACCCCTTCAACATGACGCAGCAGCCCGCCGCCAGCGTGCCGGTGGGCCTGGCGGACGGGCTGCCGGTCGGGCTGCAGCTGGTGGCCGCCCGACACCGGGACGACCTGGTGCTGCGGGCTGCGCACGCGCTGTACGAGACGGGGGTCACGCTCTCCGGAAGCTGAGCGTCTCCCCGGCCGCGCCGGTACGCCACAGGTCGTTGCAGGCGTCGGCCAGGGCGTCCAGGCCCTCCACCACCTGACCCCAGACGATGCCGGGGACCCAGCCGACGTCGCCGTTGAGGAGCAGGTTGTTCCGTTCGTAGAAGAGCGCGAGGTCCACCACGGTGCTGCCGGGGCGGACCTCGCGGTCGTAGCCGTAGGACGTGGTGCCCAACTCGGCACCGGAGAAGGTGAAATAGCACAGGTCGCCCGGAATGGGGGTGACTGTGGGGTTTTCCAGGGGTGGCTCCCGGTCCGCGAAGGGCGGGAAGAGGGCGTAGACCTCGTTGCGCGCGTACTTGGCGTGGTAGACGTCGCCGGACAGCGGGAGAGATTTCCAGACGGCTTCGCAGGTGATCGGGGCACGGTCGTCGAGCAGTCGCGCGATGCCGGTGACGTCGCGCCTGACCAGGGAGATCTCGAGGAATCGGTCGGCCATGCACCCCATGGTCCCGTGCCGGTCAAGACCGCCCCACCGCTGAACGGGGCCGAAATTGGCCGGAATAACTCGCATCCGTTCGGGTAGCCGCGCCGCCATGGCTCCACCACTTCAACCACTGAGACGAATAACAGGGACCTCAGGGCCCTCGCGTCGGTCGCTGCTCGCGGGGGTCGCGGCGCTCGGCGCGCTGGGCGCGGCGGGGTGCTCGCGTGTGCCGACGGCGTCCACGACGGACGGAGGCGACCTGCTCGAGCGGCTCAGGGCGGCCGGCGTGGTCCGGCTGGGCATCGCCGGCGAGATCCCGTTCGGCTACATCGACAAGAACGGTGAGCTGACCGGCGAGGCGCCCGAGCTGGCCAAGGTCATCTTCAAACGGCTGGGGGTGGACCGGGTGCAGCCCGTGCCCACCGAGTTCGGCTCGCTCATACCCGGGCTGAACTCACAGCAGTTCGACGTCGTGGCCGCGGGCATGTACGTGAACCCCGAGCGCTGCGAGCAGGTCATCTTCTCCGACCCCGACTACCAGATGCTCGACTCGTTCATCGTCCGCAAGGGCAACCCGCTGGGGCTGCGCGACTACCAGGACGTCGTCGAGAAGAAGGCGAAGTTCGCCACCGGCACCGGTTACGCGGAGATCGCGTACGCGGTGGAGGCCGGCTACAAGGAGAGCGACATCCTGATCGTCCCCGATCAGGTGGCCGGCCTGAACGCCGTCGAGGCCGGGCGTGTCGACGTCTTCGCCGGTACCGCGCTCACCACCCGCGAGGTGGTCAAGAAGTCGGGCAAGGCCGAGGCGACCGAGCCGTTCAAGCCGCTCGTCGGCGGCGAGCCGCACGTCGACGGCGGGGCGTTCGCGTTCCGGCCGACCGAGACCAAGCTGCGGGACGCCTTCAACGTCGAGCTGGCGAAGCTGAAGAAGAGCGGCGAGCTGCTGCGCATCCTCAAGCCGTTCGGGTTCACCGAGGACGAGATGACCGATCTGACCGCGAAGGAGCTCTGCGGCGGATGACTTCCGGACTCTGGGAACGCGTACTCGACGGCGTCTGGGTCACGATCCAGCTGCTCGTGCTCAGCGCCCTGCTCGCCACCGCGGTGTCGTTCGTGGTCGGCATCGCCCGCACCCACCGGCTGTGGATCGTCCGCTTCCTCGCGGGCTTCTACACCGAGGTGTTCCGCGGCACCTCGGCGCTGGTGATGATCTTCTGGGTGTTCTTCGTACTGCCGCCGGCCTTCGGCTGGCAGCTCGTGCCGCTGTGGGCGGGCACCCTGGCGCTCGGCCTGACCTACGGGGCGTACGGCTCGGAGATCGTGCGCGGCGCGCTCGCCGCGGTCGACCCGGCCCAGCGTGAGGGCGGCATCGCCCTCAGCTTCACGCCCTGGCAGCGGATGAAGCTCATCCTGCTGCCGCAGGCGGTGCCCGAGATGATCCCGCCGTTCTCCAACCTGCTGATCGAGCTGCTCAAGGGCACCGCCCTGGTGTCGGTCATGGGCATGGGCGACCTGGCGTTCAGCGCCAACCTGGTCCGCCTGGCGCTGCAGGAGAGCGCGGAGATCTACACGTACATCCTGCTCATCTACTTCGTCATCGCCTTCCTGCTCACCCGGTCGATGCGCGGACTGGAGAAGAAGCTGAAGGCGGGCGTCGGCAAGGCGCCGAAGAAGAAGGCCGCCGCGGTGCGCGTGCCCGAGGGAAGTGGTGTCTCGTGACGTGGGACTGGGGCGCGGTCGCCGACTTCATGCCGTACTTCTGGGACGGTCTGTGGGTCACCCTGCAGATCCTGGTGTTCGGTTCGCTGATCTCCTTCGCGCTGGGCCTGGTGTGGGCGCTGCTGATGCGGACGCCGACGCGCTGGGTGACCTGGCCGGTCGGCGGCGTCACGGAGTTCATCCGCAACACCCCGCTGCTGGTGCAGCTGTTCTTCCTCTTCTACGTGCTGCCCGAGTGGGGGATCACCTTCTCGGCGATGACCACCGGCGTCTTCGCCATCGGGCTGCACTACTCGACATACACGATGCAGGTCTACCGCGCCGGTATCGAGGCCGTGCCGGTGGGCCAGTGGGAGGCGGCGACGGCGCTGAACCTGCCGTTGCGCCGGACGTGGACCGTGGTGATTTTGCCGCAGGCCGTGCGCCGGGTGGTGCCCGCGCTCGGCAACTACGTCATCTCGATGCTGAAGGACACCCCCCTGCTGATGGCCATCACCGTCCTGGAGATGCTCGGCCAGGCGCGGCTGTTCGCCCAGCAGAACTTCCAGTTCACCGAGCCCCTGACGGTGATCGGCGTGGCCTTCATCGTCATCTCCTACCTGGCCTCCCTTGCCCTGCGAGCCCTGGAGCGACGCCTTGTCCACTGACACCCACGCCCCGTTCGAAGAGAAGCCCGAGACCCCGCGCGCGACCGGTGAGCTCATCCGGCTGGAGCGGGTCACCAAGCGCTTCGGGGACCACACGGTCCTGGACAACCTGGACTTCTCGGTGGACGCCGGGAAGCACGTGACGCTGATCGGCCCGTCGGGGTCCGGCAAGACCACGATCCTGCGGCTGCTGATGACCCTGCTGAAGCCGGACGAGGGTGTCATCACCGTCGACGGGCAGCAGCTGTTCCCCGCGCCGGAGAAGCAGGTCCGCGAGGTCCGCAAGAAGATCGGCATGGTCTTCCAGCAGTTCAACCTGTTCCCGAACATGACCGTGCTGCGGAACATCACCGAGGCCCCGGTCACGGTGCTCGGCATGTCCAAGGACGCGGCCGAGGAGCGGGCGCGGGAGCTGCTGGAGATGGTCGGGCTGACCGACCACCTCGACAAGCACCCGGCCCAGCTGTCCGGCGGCCAGCAGCAGCGGGTGGCGATCGCCCGTGCGCTGGCGATGCGCCCGCAGGTGCTGCTGCTGGACGAGGTCACCTCGGCGCTCGACCCGGAGCTGGTGGCCGGCGTGCTGGACGTGCTGCGGGACATCGCCCGCTCCACCGACATCACCATGCTCTGCGTGACCCACGAGATGAACTTCGCGCGGGACATCTCGGACCAGGTGCTGATGTTCGACTCGGGCCGCGTCATCGAGGCGGGCTCGCCGGAGAAGATCTTCAACGAGCCCGAGCACGACCGGACGCGGGAATTCCTGAGCGCGGTCCTGTAGTCACGGAGCGCGCCGGGCGCATCACCCGAGGTCCACGGCCTGGGTCATACCTGTGGCATATGCCAGAGGATCGGCGCCGCAGTTCAGAGGGCCGCAATCTTGTCAACCCCCGCCTTGGAAAACGCCTTTGACGGCTATCGTGGAGGGGATTCGTTGACCGGATTGCGGCCCTACGAGCGAGCGCAGGGGGAAACCGTGGCGCTGAGGCACGAGCCGACCGCGTCGTACCACTCGGTCCAGGACGCGCTGCGCGTCCTGGAGACGGTGGCGCGGCGCGGCACAGGAATCAACGAGACCGAACTGGCCCGCGAGACCGGCATCGCCACGGAGCGGCTGACCACCCTCCTGCGCATGCTGCGCCGCGAGGCCTACGTCGAGCAGATCGCCGACGGCGCCTATGTCACCGGGGCGGCCTTCACCCGCCTCGGCTCCGCCGACGGGCACCGGCAGGCCCTTCGGGACACCCTCCAGCGCACCCTCGACCGGCTGCGCGACTCCGTGGGCGCCGCCGTCTACCTCAGCCGGTACGTCGACGGCGAGGTCCGGGTCACCCAGTACGCCGACTCCCCGGCCACCCCGAAGGTGAACGAGTGGGTGGACTTCCGTTACTCGGCGCACGCCACGGCGGTCGGCAAGAGCCTGCTCACCCAGCTGGACCACGAGGGCCGGCGCGACCACCTGGCCCGGCACCGCCCGGCCCGGCTCACCTCGCGCACCATCACCAGCGACCGCCTGCTGCTGTCGAAGCTCGCCGCGCAGCCGCCGACGGTGCCGGTCCTGGACCTCCAGGAGTACGCGGTCGGCACGGTCTGCGCGGCCGTCCCGCTCACCGCCGGGTCCACGGCGGGATGCCTGGCGCTGTCCCTGCCGCTGGAGCACGCCCACCGGCTGCGCCGGGCCGCCGACGCCCTCAACCGCAACGCCGCCCCGGTGCTGCTGTCGCTGGCGATCTGAGCCTGCGGTCCGGACCTCGGCGGGAGTGGCCCGAGCCTGCGGTCCGGACCTCGGCGGGAGTGGCCCGAGCCTGCGGTCCGGACCTCGGCGGGAGTGGTCGGGAGCACTCTCCCGGACCGGGTATTATTTTTCCCGTCGCCGACCGCGGAAGCGGACGGCGGGAGTCATGCGCCGCTAGCTCAGTTGGTTAGAGCAGCTGACTCTTAATCAGCGGGTCCGGGGTTCGAGTCCCTGGCGGCGCACCGAGAAGGGCCTCTCGTGGGAGCGAGAGGCCCTTTGACGTGCCCGGACATCCGGGGCGACGCCCCGGACCGCTCCTAGAAGGTCACGTCGGAGCAG
Source organism: Streptomyces sp. NPDC014764 (assembly GCF_043082785.1). NCBI lineage: Bacteria > Bacillati > Actinomycetota > Actinomycetes > Kitasatosporales > Streptomycetaceae > Streptomyces > Streptomyces sp. NPDC014764. The sequence continues at coordinate 946,508 of NZ_JBIBXY010000001.1, forward strand.
GCGTAGAACGCGTTGCCCGTGTCGTGGACCGTCCACACCGCGAGGATCACGTGGTGGCCGCTGAGCCCGCTGGGCAGCCGGCCGCTGTGCGACAGGGTCTGCGGCGGACGCTGGCCGTTGTAGGGGACGGTCAGGAACGGCGTGAGGTTGAGGTCGGACCGGGACAGGTTGTGGTTCTCGTTCCAGCCCGGCTTGGTGACGTAGTACTTGAAGTCGGTGGTGGCGTGCATCGCCGTGAACTGCCACCGGAAGGTGTACTGCTGGCCGCCGCTCACCCGGGTGGTGGGCCAGGCGCCGCCGGACGGGGTGCGCGGTGCGTCGAGGGGGGAGAAGGACGCGTTGCCGGCCGAACAGAGCGTGCCGTCGGCGGGGCCTGCCGCCGGGAAGCCCTTCGGGCCCTCGACGCTCTGCGGCTCCCACTGAATGGCGCCGCAGTTGGAGACGCCGCCGTTCTGGCAGAGCTTCTGCCTGCTGACCGGCAGGTCGGTGTAGCCGTGGCCGCTGGCGCCGCCGGAGGAGAGCACGAGCGCTCCGGTCGTGGCCAGTCCCACCGCGGCCGCGTACAGCTTGGTCCGTTTACGCATGCTGCCGCTCCTGGAGTGTGGGGGAGGTGTCAGGGGTGCAGGTCTAGACCAAGTCTCAGGGTAGGGACGGTTGTTGAACATGTCCATACCAATCGCGGAGCCTGTTTTCCCCGGCGGTTCCCCGCCGTTCAGGCCCCGGTCTCGCCCCGGCCCGCGCAGAACGCCACCGTCAGGTCCTTCACCAGCACCTGGCGCTCGTCGTCGTCCAGGTCCAGCAGACCGCGCATGGTCAGCCGGGTCACGGTGTCCTCCACCGAGTCCACGACCGCGCCGATCGCACTCGCCCGGTGCCGGGCGTCCAGCGCCGCGAGCCGGCGCCGGTGCATCGCGGCCGCCACCTCCGGCGCGTACTCCACCCGCAGCGGACGCACCGCGCACACCTCCAGCCCCACCGGCCCGGCGTCCGCCGCCGCCAGCCGGGTCAGCGCGTCCTGCGTCGCCTGCACCGCGCCCCGCCCGGCGCCCGGCGCGGCCACCGGCACCCGCAACAACGCCGCCTCCACGCACGCCCGCAGATACCCCTCGTGGTCCTCGATGCCCAGGGTCGCCCGCGCGGTGTCCCGCACCCGCCACACGACCAGCACCGACACCCGCAGCGCGACCCCGCCCCGGTCCGCCGCCGGGAGCGGCTCGCCCCGCCAGTGCCTCAGCCGCACGTCGACCCGGCGGCGCAGCAGCAGCGGGTTCACCCACAGCAGTCCGGTCCCCCGCACGGTCCCCCGGTAGCGGCCGAACAGCTCCAGCACCCAGGCCCGCCCGGTCCGGCCACGGGCCAGACCGCCGAAGCCGAAGAGCCCGAGCGCCCCGGCCCCGGCGAACGCCGCCCACTGCGCGGGCCCCAGGCCGCCGGCCCCGGCGGACGGTCCGAACGCCTGCGCCGCGAACGGTGGCAGCACCCCCGCCCACCACGCGGTGACCGCGCAGCCCGCCGCGCCGCACAGCCCCGCGAGCACTCCGGCGATGCCCGGCAGCACCCGCGCGGGCCGCTCCTCGACGTCCGGGTCGACGCGGGGCGCGGACGCGCGGGCCCGTACGCCGATGTCCTGCGTGTCCCGGTCATCCTTCTCCGGCTTCTCCGGCTTCTCGGCCTTCTCGGGCGGGGGACGGTGGGCGACGACCGCGGGCCGCAGCTTCACCTCCGCGGGCGGCGCCGAGGGTTCCTCACGGAACAGCAGGTGGACGGGGATCTCGGTGGTGGACTCGGTGTGGATCAGCCGGGCCGGACGGGCGGCCGCGACGGCGGCGTCGGGCCCCTCGGACTCGGGGACGTGCTCGGGGATGTGGGATGTCGTGGTGGTCATGCGTGCCTCCAGCCTCCGCGCCAGATGCGTCACATCGATGGACTCGGGCGGGGCGGACGCCCGGCGCCCCGGTAGGTCGGGTCAGGCGAAGAGCCGGCGCCAGGTCTCCGGACCCGCGGCGCCGCCCGCCGCCCCGTGCGGTGCGGGCGCGGCGAGAAGGCCCACCGGGACAGAAGCGGAACCTCCGTTTGAGCCGTCCGGGACCTCGCCGGACCGTACGCCCGACAGCCCGGGAGCGCCGTCCGCGGCGACGCCCCGCCGCGCCGGCGCCACACCGGCCGCCCCCTCCCCGGCGTCCGTTCCGCCGGGAGCGTCCGGCACGGCGGACGCCGGCGCCCCGCCACCCGGCACGACGGCGTCCGCGCCCTCGGTGACGGGTGGGGAATCCGCCACCGGCGACCCGTCCGGAAGCGTCGGCGAGGCGGGCGCGGCGGTCTCCGGAGCGGCCCCCGCGGCCCCGTCGGTCACGCCCTTGTAGCGGTACGGCACATAGCGCGCCGAGTTGTTCCAGTAGGCGTACGGGGTCGTCATCTTCCGGGTGTGCGGCGGGGTCTGCTCGTAGGCGACGTACTGGGTGCGGGCGGTGTTCGCCCACCCGCCGAAAATGACGACGTGCGAACCGTTGTACGGGTCGGACGCATTGTGGAACAGGAGGATGTCGCCGGGCTGGAGTTCCGCCTTGGTGATTTTGTCGGCGTATTGCGCGAGGCTGCCCGTCCATTCGTTGCCGGGCAGTTTCCAGGCCATCGACACATAGCCGGAGCAGTCCTGCCGGTATCCGTCGGACCAGTAGGAGGACACGCTGTAGGGGACCTTCTGGCTGACCCAGGCGGCGGCCCGCTTGACGATGTCCGTCCGGCTGATCGCGGGGACCGTCCCGGGCGGCAGCGCGGGACCCGTGCGCCCGTCGGAGCCGAACAGCGGGCCCGGCGCACCCTGCCCGCCGCCGCTCCCCTGGTCCGCGGGGACGCCCTGACCCGCGGAGAGCCGGGTGTCCTGGACGGCGACCGCGGGGGCCGGGTGGGCGCCGAGCGCGACGGACGCGACCGCGGCCACCACGAGGGCGGTGTGCCGCGCCGGGGAGCGCCGCAGCCACCGCGCGCGCGGAAGCGGCCGCTCCCGCCCTTCACCCGCGCGGCCGAGGCACGCGCGGTCTCCGGCCGGACCGAATTCCTCGCCCACCGGAGACCCCATGCGATTCCCCTCACATTCCCGGAACGTTTCTCCGCCTCTGCGCACGAGCGTCAGTGTCGCAACGGTCTTTCCGGCGCGCACTTTGACGGTCCGAATGATGTAAAGCACCCCTCCACCGGACGCGCCGGGTGGCGGGGGGCGGGCCGGGGTGGTCACGGGCACCTTCCGGTGTCCTGTAGAGTTCTGCCGTCAGCAGGCGCCGCTAGCTCAGTTGGTTAGAGCAGCTGACTCTTAATCAGCGGGTCCGGGGTTCGAGTCCCTGGCGGCGCACCGACACGACGGGCTCCTCGTTCCACGAGGGGCCCGTCGGTTTTTGGCCGGAAACTCTCTCGCCCCCGTTGAGCGCCCCGCCCTCGCGCCCCGTACGGAACTGTGACATCACAGGACGTCCTCGGGCGTCACAATGACCCCTTATGCCCGGTCTGCACCGTGTTTCGCACCTTGCGATCATGAGGAGTGAACCGGGACCCTAGGTCCCTTCAACGATCCGCGCCGTCGCGGTCGTTGGGGGGACCGGGGGGAGCACCGGCCGTCGGCCGGAACGGGGTGGAGGGACCCCGTTCCCCCGCGCCGGCACCGAAGGGGGATCATGCAACCGGAAGGACACGAAGTCGTGTCTATAAGGTGTGCGTGACGTGGTGACCGCGGTCCGCCACTGACACGTCCGGAGGTCGAGGGGGACCGGCCCGGACGTAAGGAAGCGACGAAACACGCGCTCTTGCCGCGTGTGGGGGGAAGACTCATGACGTCGACGCCGACGGGCGCCCACCGGGACGACGACCCGTCCCAGACCACCCAGCTGCGGGTGCCCGGCCACCGGAACTGGAACACCGGTACGTTCCGCCGGATCAAGAAAGCGCTGCCCAGATACGACTACGAGCACTACAGCCGCCTCGCGGGTCCCCTCACCCAGCCCGATCCGAACAAGCCGTACAAGGTCCAGTACCGCTCGCTGATCTCGCAGGAGCCGCACCGCATCCGCATCGCGCTGATGCTGCTGGCGGCCCCCGTGCTGTCGCTGGTGCTGCTGGTGTGGCTGCTTCAGCCGTCGCACTGGACGGAGCGCGACCACCCGGCGTTCGAGTGGCTGCCCGCCCTCGACGTCGTGATGCTCGTGTCGATCGGTCTGATCGAGTTCTTCCGCTGCATGAACGTGGTGTCCAACGCGCACGCCACGCTCGTCGCCCGGGACCCGGTCCCGGTGGTGCCCGAGACCGGCACCCGGGTCGCCTTCCTCACCTCCTTCGTGCCCGGCAAGGAGCCGCTGGAGATGGTGACGAAGACCCTGGAGGCGGCCGTGAAGATCCGCCACCGGGGCCTGATGCACGTCTGGCTGCTCGACGAGGGCGACGACCCCGAGGTGAAGGCGGTCTGCGAGCGCCTCGGCGTGCACCACTTCTCCCGCAAGGGCGTCGCGAAGTGGAACCAGAAGAAGGGCCCGCACCGCGCCAAGACCAAGCACGGCAACTACAACGCCTGGCTGGACGCGCACGGCGACCACTACGACTTCTTCGCCTCCGTGGACACCGACCACGTGCCGCTGCCGAACTACCTGGAGCGGATGCTCGGCTTCTTCCGCGACCCGGACGTCGGCTTCGTCATCGGCCCGCAGGTCTACGGCAACTACGACAACTTCGTCACCAAGGCCGCCGAGTCCCAGCAGTTCCTCTTCCACGCGCTGATCCAGCGCGCCGGAAACCGCTACGGCTCGCCCATGTTCGTGGGCACCTCCAACGCCGTGCGCATCAAGGCGCTGAAGCAGATCGGCGGCCTGTACGACTCGATCACCGAGGACATGGCGACCGGGTTCGAGATGCACCGGGCGAAGAACCCGGAGACCGGACGGAAGTGGCGCTCGGTCTACACCCCGGACGTGCTCGCGGTCGGTGAGGGCCCCAACGCCTGGACCGACTTCTTCACCCAGCAGATGCGCTGGTCGCGCGGCACGTACGAGACGATCCTCAAGCAGTACTGGAAGGGCTGGTTCACGCTCCCGCCGAGCAAGCTCTTCAACTACACGATGATGATCATCTTCTATCCGATGTCCGCCCTGAACTGGATCCTCGCCGCGCTCAGCTGCGCGCTGTTCCTGGGCCTGGGCGCCTCGGGCGTGAACATCGACCCGGCCGTCTGGCTGATGCTCTACGGCAACGCCTCCGCGCTGCAGATCGGCCTGTACGTCTGGAACCGCCGGCACAACGTCTCCCCGCACGAGCCGGAGGGCTCCGGCGGTGTGGCCGGCATGGTGATGTCCGCGCTGTCGGCCCCGCTCTACGCGAAGGCGCTGATCGACTCGGTGCTGCGCCGCAAGAGCAAGTTCGTGGTCACCCCGAAGGGCGACTCGGCCAGCCCGGACACCTGGTTCGGCACCTTCCGTTACCACTGGTACTTCATTCTGATCTTCGGTGGCTCCATCGCCGCGGGCTTCGTCCTCGGACACTCCCACCCGGCGATGGTCATCTGGGCCACCTTCGCCCTGCTCATCACCGCGGCGCCGATGTTCGCCTGGCGTCACGGGATGCGGCAGGACCGGAAGAAGCCCGGTGCGCACGCGGCGGGGCACCGGCGCGAGGACGCGACCCCGGCCGACGGCGTGCGGATGCCCCAGCAGCAGCACGCCCCGCACCAGCCGCAGCCCCGGCCCCACTGGGCCGGCTCCCACGGCGCACCGGGCGGATCAGGGGGCCCCGAAGGGCCGGGAGGCCCCGGGGGCGGCAACCCCGGTGACGACCAGACCATGCAGATCGCCCTTGGTGGACTTGGGGGACGTAAGGAATGACTGACCGTGCAGGCCGCCGCCGCGCCCGTCGGGTCGCGATAGGCACGGCGGTGGTGCTCGCGCTGGCCGGGATGAACGGCCCGTGGCTCTACCGCTTCGGGTCGGAGAAATACCACCAGTACAAGATCGATCAGCCGGAGTACAAGGCCGCGAACGGCAAGTGGGAGATCGTCGAGTTTCCCGAGAAGTACCGGCAGAACACCATCCACGCGGCGCTGCTGCGCACCGGCAAGGTGCTGCTCGTCGCGGGATCGGGCAACAACCAGGACAACTTCGACGCAAAGAGGTACGACACCCGGATCTGGGACCCGGTCAAGGGCACCGTCAAGAAGGTGCCCACGCCGTCCGACCTGTTCTGCACCGGGCACACGCAGCTCGCCAACGGCAACCTGCTGATCGCGGGCGGCACCAAGCGGTACGAGAAGCTCAAGGGCGACGTGAAGAAGGCCGGCGGCCTGATGCTCGTCCAGAACGAGAACCCGGACAAGCCGATCACCCTCCCGGCGGGCACGAAGTTCACCGGCAAGGAGAACGGCAAGACCTTCGTCTCGAAGGACCCGGTGCTCGTGCCGCGCGCCGAGAAGAACTTCGACCCGGAGACGGGCGAGTTCCTCGGCAACACCCCGGGCGTGGGCCGTATCTACGTCGAGGCGCAGAAGGAGGGCGCCAAGTACGAGACCGGCACGCAGGACAACTACCGGGTGCAGGGGCTCACCGGCGACGACGCCCGCAACACCTACGGCATCGCCGAGAAGCTCGCCCTGGACAAGAAGGACTTCCAGGGGATCCGGGACGCCTACGAGTTCGACCCGGTCGCGGAGAAGTACATCAAGGTCGACCCGATGAAGGAGGCCCGCTGGTACCCGACGCTCACCACCCTGAGCGACGGGAAGATCCTCAGCGTCTCCGGCCTCGACGACATCGGCCAGCTCGTCCCGGGCAAGAACGAGATCTACGACCCGGAGACGAAGGAGTGGGAGTACACCGACAAGGAGCGTCAGTTCCCGACCTACCCGGCGCTGTTCCTGATGCAGAACGGCAAGATCTTCTACTCGGGTTCCAACGCGGGCTACGGGCCGGACGACGTCGGCCGCGAGCCGGGCGTCTGGGACGTGGAGACCAACAAGTTCAAGAAGATCCCCGGGCTGAGCGACCCCGACCTGATGGAGACGTCCGGCACGGTGCTGCTGCCGCCGGCCCAGGACGAGAAGTACATGGTCATCGGCGGCGGCGGGGTCGGCGAGTCCCCGCGGTCCAGTGAGAAGACCCGGATCGTCGACCTGAAGTCCGACGACCCCGAGTTCGTCGACGGGCCGTCACTCGACAAGGGCACCCGCTACCCGCAGGCGTCGGTCCTGCCGAACGACGAGGTGCTGATCTCCGGCGGCTCGGAGGACTACCGCGGCCGCAGCGACTCCAACATCCTCGAGGCGCGGATCTACGACACGGAGAAGAACGAGCTGCGGCGGGTCGCCGACCCGCTGGTGGGCCGCAACTACCACTCGGGCTCGATCCTGCTGCCCGACGGCCGCGTGATGTTCTTCGGCTCGGACTCGCTGTTCGCCGACAAGGCCAACACCAAGCCGGGCGAGTTCGAGCAGCGCATCGAGATCTACACCCCGCCGTACCTGTACGGCGACGAGGAGCAGCCCGATCTCTCCGGCGGGCCGCAGACCATCAAGCGCGGCGGGTCCGGCACGTTCACCTCGCAGGACGCGGCGTCCGTCAAGAAGGTCCGGCTGATCCGGCCGAGCGCCACCACCCACGTCACCGACGTGGACCAGCGCTCGATCGCCCTGGACTTCACGACCGACGGCGACCGGATCACGGTGACCGTGCCGAAGAACAAGAACCTGGTGCAGTCCGGCTGGTACATGCTGTTCGTCACCGACGGCGACGGCACGCCCAGCAAGGCCCAGTGGGTGCAGGTGCCGTAGCGCGCCCGCCGGTACGAGGGAGGGGCGCCGTGCGATCCGCACGGCGCCCCCTCTCGTGTTCCTCGCCGCCCGGCCGCTACGCCGTCGACGCGCGTGCCAGCCCCAGGGCGTACTCCTCCCACCACTCGCCGGCCTTCGGTCCGCCCTTGCACTCGCCGTCCGACTCCCCCGGGCGCTTGATCCACAGGTAGGCGTCGACGAGCGGGTCGGACGTGCGGGCCGTCGGGGTCTCGCCGAGCGCCCGGCCGGGCGGGTTGCACCAGCGTTCGTCCGGATCGCCCCCGGTGTAGGGGCCGTTGCCGTTGCGGCTGGTGTCGACGACGAAGTGCTTTCCGCCGACCTTGGCGGACAGCTCCTTGCCGTAGGCGATGGAGTCCTCGGTGGTGTAGAAGTTCGAGACGTTCACCGCGAAGCCGTCGGCCTGCTCGACCCCGGCCCGCTTCAGCGGCTCGTGGATCTGGTCGGGGTTGCCCCAGCCGGCGTTGCCCGCGTCCAGGTACACCTTGGTGTTCTTCAGGCCCTTGAGCTTGGTGACGGCGCCGTCGAGGAGGTCGTAGCGCTCCTCGTGGAACTCCTCCGGGGTGCAGCCGTCGACGAGGTGCAGCACCGCGTCCGGTTCCAGCACCACCGTCGCCGGGCGGTCCCCGATGCCCTCGGCCACCGCGTCGACGAAGTCCTGGTAGGCGTCGCCGTCGGCGGCGCCGCCCTGCGAGTACTGGCCGCAGTCGCGGTGCGGGATGTTGTAGAGGACCAGCACCGCGCGGCGGCCGGCCTTGTCGGCGCCCTCGGTGAACTCCCGCGCCTGCTCCTCGGCTTTCTGCGGGTCGATCCACTCCGCGACGGGCTGCTCGGCGATCTTCCTGAGCTGCTGCGCCTCGGCCTTCCTGCCGTCCCCCAGCAGCTCGCCGACCTCGCGCGCGGCGGCACCGTCCGGATTGACCCAGAAGGGGTCCGCCTCCTTCGGCTGCTGCGTGACGACGGCCGAGGCCGAGCCCTCCTTGCTGTCGTCGCCCCCGGAGGAACATCCCGCGAGCAGCAGTGCCGCCCCCAGCACCGCTGCGGACGCCCGCCCTCCGGCGAACGCCCCGACCCCCCTGCTGCCGTACATCCAACCCCCCTTGGGTGCACTTGTTCCAAGTGTTCCGAGCCCCAATCCTGGCATACCCCGCGGCCCGCCCGGACGGCCGAGTGCCGCTTGTCCACGGCCTGTTACAGCGGGCCGGGGACGCCGTGGCGCCGTCCGCGCGCGATGTGGCCGGATCCGCGCCCACCTGCGCCGATCACGGAATGCGACCGGTCCGGGACTTGACGTGCGCCGGCCACTGGGCCGGGCCCGGCTTTCCCTCTAGAGTCGTGTGCGCCGGCCGGCCGACCGCGGGCCGGTGCTCCCGCGTGCCATCCGCACACCTCCCGCGCGTCCCGCCGGGTCACCTCCCGCGGCCCGTGCCCCGCGCGGTCGAGGCGGCCCGGCCGACGGCCTCCGGGGAGCAGGCCGCCGGCCGGGCCGAGGGCTGCCGCTCCGCTCACGCGTCGGTGCGGGGCGCCGATGCGTCGGTGAGGTACGCGGAGACGACGACGTTCGCCTCGTAGGCGCCGGCCGCGGTGTCGAAGGCCCCGCCGCAGGTGATCAGGCGGAGCTCGGCGCGCCCGTCGTGGCGTGGGCCGTACGCCTCCCGGGCGTCGAAGCCGTCCCGGTCGAGCACGCGGACGTCCTCGACGGTGAACTCGGCGACCGTGCCGTCGCTGCGGGCCACCCGGATCTCCTGACCGGGCTCCAGCGTGTCCAGCCGGTGGAAGACGGCGGGCCGCGTCTCGGTGTCGACGTGCCCCACCATCACCGCGGCGCCCTCCGCGCCGGGGGCGGCGCCGGCCGCGTACCAGCCGACCTCGCCCGCGCGGTCCAGCGGCGGCGGGTCGGGGGCGCCGCGCTCGTCCAGCCCGCGGGCGACGACCGGGGCGCGCAGGTCCAGGCCGGGAATGTCGAGGGTGAGCGGGTCCGCGGACCTCAGCGGCCGGTGCACGGTGGGCAGGTCGGTCAGGGGCGGGCGTCCGGCCGCCGCCATGTCGCCGGTGGCGGGCCCGGCCGTCCCGGCGGGCACCTCGGTGAGTCCCTGCCCCCACAGCCACAGTCCGAGCAGCAGCGCCACCCAGACCGCGCCGGCGGGCAGCCGTTTCGTCAGGTCGCGCATGATGCCGGTCAACCCGTCCTCCGGCCGCGCCGCGTCTGACGGCGGGCCGCTCGGTGCACGGTGAAGGCGGCGGTCCCGGCCAGGGCGAGGGCGACCACCGTCTGCGCGGTGCCGGGTCCGTGCTGCTCGGGGCCGCCGGCGACGTCCCGCGCGGCGCCGCCCGCTCCGGCGTTCACGGGGGCGACGGGCGAGTGATGCGCGGAGGGCTCGGCGCCCGCGGCGGGCGTGTGCTTCCGGACGACCTCGACGGTGCCCCTGTGCTCCGTGCCGTCGCAGACGACGGTCACCGCGTACGTCCCGGCGGCGACCGTGGACCGCACCCGCCCGTCGCCCGCGAGGCCGTCACCGCCGTCGTCGGGGGTGAGGCGGGCGCCGGACACCAGCGCCGGGGACTGCGCGACCGCCTCACGGGCGTCGCACCCGGTCACTCTGAGGGCGATGTCGCCGCCGGGTGCGGGAGCCGCGGGGGCCACCGAGACGTCCCCGCCGGCCGCCGCGTACGCCGCACAGGCCGCCGGGCCGAACGCGGTGACGGCCAGGACTCCCGCGCAGAGTGCGAGTCGCCGCTTACCCATCGTGAACCTCCAGACACTCTGGAGGTTCCCCCGCCCGGTCCGGCCCCGCACCCTCTTACGCGCGGCACTGGACCGGGCGGGTGAACAAGGTACGGCGAAACGGCCGTACGACTATCGGACGAGGTCGACGATGTCGGCGATGGAGCCGACGACCTCGCTCGGCCGGTACGGGAAGTTCTCCACCTGCTCGGGTCGGGTCAGCCCGGTCAGCACCAGGTACGTCTTCATGCCGGCCTCGATGCCCGCCAGCACGTCGGTGTCCATCCGGTCGCCGATCATCGCGCTGCTCTCGGAGTGCGCCCCGATGGTGTTGAGCCCGGTGCGCATCATCAGCGGGTTCGGCTTGCCCGCGAAGTAGGGCTGCCGGCCGCTCGCCTTGGTGATGAGCGCGGCCACCGCGCCGGTCGCCGGGAGCGGGCCCTCGGTGGAGGGGCCGGTCTCGTCGGGGTTGGTGCAGATGAACCGGGCCCCGGCGTTGATCAGCCGCACCGCCTTGGTCATCGCCTCGAACGAGTACGTGCGGGTCTCGCCGAGGACCACGTAGTCGGGGTCGTGGTCGGTGAGGATGTAGCCGATGTCGTGCAGCGCGGTCGTCAGACCGGCCTCGCCGATGACGTACGCGGAGCCGCCGGGCCGCTGGTCGTCGAGGAACTTGGCGGTGGCCAGGGCGGACGTCCAGATGTTCTCGATCGGCACCTCGAGCCCCAGCCGGCGCAGCCGGGCGTGCAGGTCGCGCGGGGTGTAGATCGAGTTGTTCGTCAGCACCAGGAAAGGCCGCCCGGACTCGCGCAGCTTCTTGATGAAGGCGTCTGCCCCGGGAATCGGCACCCCTTCATGGATCAGCACCCCGTCCATGTCGGTGAGCCAGGACTCGATGGGCTTGCGGTCTGACATGTGCGCGCTCTCCTGCCGTCGTCGGGCCCTGTGGGCCTCAGCCTAAATCGTCCCGGGTGCGGGGCGTCCATGGCCGATCGCGCAGTTCCCCGCGCCCCTGAGGGTGCTTCCGTCGCCGTGCCGCTGACAGCAAAACCCCGCCGTCGCGGGCAGTCGTGCCGCCGCATTGCCGGGTGCGGGTCAGCCGAGGCTTGTCGCGCACTTCCCCGCGCCCCCGAGGGTGCCTCCGTCACGATGCCGCTGACAGCAAACCCCCGCCGTCGCGGGCAGTCGTGCCGCCGCATTGCCGGGTGCGGGTCAGCCGAGGCTCGTCGCGCACTTCCCCGCGCCCCCGAGGGTGCCTCCGTCACGATGCCGCTGACAGCAAACCCCCGCCGTCGCGGGGTCGTGCCGCCGCATTGCCGGGTGCGGGTCAGCCGTGGCCGATCGCGCAGTTCCCCGCGCCCCTGAGGGCGCCGCCGTTGCGGGCAGCCGTGCCGCTGGGGCGGTAGGGGGGGCGCGGCGGCACCCCGTAAGCGCCGGGTTGCGCGATACCCCCCGCCCGGCCCCCACACCGTGGACTGCTCACCCGTCCTGCCCGAACACCGGCGCCAAGACCAACTGCGCCGCCCCCTCGGCAACCCGCGACTCCCCGGACACCAGCCCCACGCCCACACACTCCTCCCCCGTCCGCCGCGCCCGCGCCTCAAGCACCCCCCGCACGCCGTCCAGGAACACCCCCGGCGCCCCCTCCACCGTCCGCCCGCCCACCAGCACCCGGTCGATGTCCAGCAACCCCACCAGATTCGCCGCCCCGGTCCCCAGCACCCGAGCCGCCTCCCCCGTCTCCCCCCGCGCCACCGCCGCCAGGCACAACGCCTCCACGCACCCCCGGTCCCCGCACCCGCACGGCGGCCCGTCCAGCTGCACCACCTGGTGCCCGAACTCCCCCGCCCCGGTCCGCGGCCCCCGGTGCACGCTGCCGCCGACCACCAGCCCGGCCCCCAGCCCCGTACCGAGGTGCAGATAGGCGAAGGACCCGCCCTCGCCCCCGACGGCCAGCCCGAGCGCCACGGCGTTGGTGTCCTTGTCCACCACCACGGGCACACCTCCCAGCCGCGCGGACAGCGCGTCCCGCAGCGGGAAGCCGTCCCACTCGGGGAACCCCGTCACCCGGTGCAGCACCCCCCGCCGATGGTCGAGCGGCCCGGGCAGCGCGACCCCCGCCCCCAGCAGCGACCGCACCCCCGCGGCCTCCGCGCCCAACTCCCCCACCACGGAGGCGACCCGCCCCAGCACCGCCTCCGCGCCCGCCCCCAGGTCCAGCGCCGCGTGCCGCCGCGCGACCACCGTGCCGTCGAGATCCGCCAGCACGGCCCGCAGCTCGTCCCGGTCCAGATGCACGCCCACCGCGTGCCCCGCCTCCGGCACCAGCCGCAGCACCGTGCGCGGCTTGCCGCCCGTCGACGCCCGTCGCCCTGCCTCCGCCACGAGGCCCTCCTCGCGCAGCCGGGCGGTTATCTTGCTGACCGCCTGCGGAGTGAGCCCGGTGCGCTCGGCGAGCTCCAGCCGGCTGATGCCCTCGGCCCCGGCCGTGCGCAGCAGTTCCAGCACCAGCGCGGTGTTGTGGCTGCGCAGGGCGAGCAGATTGGCCCCGCCGCCCGCGCCTCGCATGCCACCGCCGTACGTCCTGTTCACCTGCCCATTGTGTCGCGCCCTTGCACTTTGGCAACAGCGTTGCGAAAGTAGGACGCATGACTGGCACTCCCCTCCGCGTCGGCCTCGTGGGCTACGGCCTCGCGGGTTCCGTGTTCCACGCCCCGCTGATCGCCGCGACCCAGGGCCTCGCGCTCGACACGGTCGTCACCTCGAACCCCGAGCGGCAGGCGCAGGCCCGCGCCGAGTACCCGGACGTACGGGTCGCCGCCTCGGCGGACGAGCTGTGGGCGCGCGCGGACGAACTGGACCTGATCGTCGTCGCGTCGCCGAACAAGACGCACGTCCCGCTCGCCACCGCCGCACTGGAGGCCGGTCTGCCGGTCGTCGTGGACAAGCCCGTCGCGGGCACGGCGGCCGAGGCCCGGGCGCTGGCCGAGCTGGCCGAGAAGCGCGGCCTGCTGCTGTCGGTGTTCCAGAACCGCCGCTGGGACAACGACTTCCTCACCCTGCGCCGGCTGATCACCGACGGCGAGCTGGGCGAGGTGTACCGGTTCGAGTCACGCTTCGAGCGCTGGCGCCCGCAGCTCAAGGGCGGCTGGCGGGAGTCGGGCGACCCGGCGGAGATCGGCGGCCTGCTGTACGACCTCGGCAGCCATGTCGTCGACCAGGCGCTGGTCCTGTTCGGCCCCGTGACGTCGGTGTACGCCGAGGCGGACGTCCGTCGCGAGGGCGCGCAGGCCGACGACGACACCTTCGTCGCGCTCACCCACGAGAGCGGGGTCCGCTCCCACCTGTACGTCTCCGCGACCACCGCCCAGCTCGGCCCGCGCTTCCGCGTCCTCGGCTCGAAGGCCGGTTACGTCAAGCACGGCCTGGACCCGCAGGAGGCCGCGCTGCGCGACGGTTCCCGCCCGGGCGCGTCCGGTACCGGGTGGGGTGCCGAGCCCGAGGAGCTGTGGGGCCGTCTCGGCGCCGGGGAGTCCCCGGTGACCGGCGGCGGCAGCCTTGTCCCCACCCTGCCGGGCGACTACCCCGCCTACTACGCGGCCGTGGCGCGGGCGCTCCTCTCCGACGGCCCGAACCCGGTGACCGCGCAGGAGGCCGCCGCGGCGCTCGACGTCCTCGAAGCGGCGCGCCGTTCGGCCGCCGAGAAGGTGACGGTGACCCTGTGACCACCACCCCGAAGCCGGAGCTCACCCCGACGGTGGAGGACCTGGAGGCGCAGGAACGCCGCCTGGTCTTCCGGCAGTTCACCTACGACGACGCGTGGGCACTCGGCTCCCTGCTGGTGGGGCTGGCGCGTGAGCGGCAGGCGCCGGTCGCGATCGACATCCACCGCGCGGGCCAGCAGCTCTTCCACGCGGCGCTGCCGGGCTCCACGCCCGACAACGACGCGTGGATCGCCCGCAAGCGCCGGGTCGTGGAGCGGTACGGCTCCGCGTCCTACCTGGTGGGCGCGCGGTTCCGGGCGAAGGGCACGACGTTCGAGGAGTCGTCCCGCCTCGACCCGGACACGTACGCGGCGCACGGCGGCTCGTTCCCGATCACGGTCGAGGGCGTGGGCGTCGTCGGCGCGGTGACGGTCTCGGGCCTGCCCCAACTCCAGGACCACCGGCTGGTGGTGGAGGCGCTGGAGCACTTCTTGTCACGGGCCTGACCCGGGTCATCCGACGAGGAGCAGGACGACGAAGAGCAGGACGACGGCCCCCAGCACCGCCGCGAAGACCTTCGTCCTTCCCTCGTCCGAGAGCCGCGCGTGGATCTCCAGGTCTCCGGAGACGCCGCGAAAAAGGTGGTACTCCCGGTTCCCGCTGCCCCGCGGTGTCGCCCGGACGACGGTGAGCCGCTCGATGACGACCGTGCGGTCCTGCTCCCCTTCCTGCTGCCGCAGGTGTGGTGCGAGGACCGAGCGGTGGTCGGCGGAGAGGTCGTCGGGGAGCGGTTCGCCGGCGGCGAGCCGGTCCGTGCGCCAGGCTCCCGCTCCCAGGCCGGCGGCCACGCGCTGGGGCAACGGGTCGGGGTGGGTCACCGATTCGGTCCGTGAGGTCCAGGCGATCCGCCCGGCCGTCCAGGACGTCGTCCGCCCGTGACCGCGGCACGTCTCGCACCGGACGGTCCCGGTCGCGTCGCAGGCCCCGCACGGGATGCGCCCGGGTGTCTCGCACCTGTCGCATCTGACCCTCCCCCAGCCCCGGCATCCGGGGCATGCGCTGTCGGGGTTGTGGCAGGCGTCGCAGGTCACCCGCTGCTCGGGGTGCGCCGCCCGGTGCGCAGGAGAAAGCGCGTCCGGAGGCGGGCTGCCGGGGATACCGCCGTGCTTGAGGTACTGGCTGCACGGGGAGACCCCCGCGCACACGGGACACGGCTGGGACGGCTCGCAGGTGCGGTACGTCATGCCCTTGCAGTCGGCGCACTGCTGCCGGCCGTTCGCGCAGCCGCAGGACCGCACGTTCACCGTGCCGCGCCGGACCAGTTCCACCGGCTTCTCCAAGGGCTTGTCGCGCGGGCCGAGTTCGTAGTCCCGCAGCACGTCGTAGACGGGGCGGTCGGCGAGGCCGACGGAACCGGGTTCGTGCCGTGTCGCCTCGGTGCGCCGTTCGATGTGCCGGGTGACCGAGGCGCGGAGCAGGGGCAGCCGGGTCAGGGTGAAGTCCGCCGCGGTGTGACCGTTTCCTTTCCCCTTGCCACGAGCCAGATACGCGTCCAACCTCGCCCGCACCTCGTCCTCGGACGGATCCTCGGCCACCTTCACGCAGCTCACTCCCCCCTGTTAGGGCCCCGCCCCGCCCGCCGCGGGCGTGACCGGCGTCGGGCGGACCCAGTGTGGCGGGGCGGGGCACGCCGGGGAAGAGCGCGTACGACGGCCCTGCGGGGGAGCGCGGGGACGCCCGCGCTCCCCCGCCGCGGCTACGCCTGCGCCAGCACCTGCCGCTGCCGTCCCAGCCCCGTGACCTCCAGCTCGACCACGTCCCCCGCCCTCAGGTACGGCTTCGGTTCGGGGTGGCCCATCGCCACCCCAGCGGGGGTGCCGGTGTTGATGACGTCGCCCGGGTACAGGGTCATGAACCGGCTGACGTAGCGGACGACTTCCCCGACCGGGAAGATCTGTTCCGCCGTCGTGCCGTCCTGTTTCAGCTCGCCGTTGACCCACAGCCGCAGGGACAGGTTCTGCGGGTCGGGCACCTCGTCGGCGGTGACCAGCCAGGGGCCGAGGGGGTTGAACGTCTCGCAGTTCTTGCCCTTGTCCCAGGTGCCGCCGCGTTCGATCTGGAACTCCCGCTCGGAGACGTCGTGGGCGACGGCGTACCCGGCGACGTGCGCGAGTCCTTCCTCCGCCGAGTCCAGGTACCGCGCGGTCCGCCCGACCACGACGGCGAGTTCGACCTCCCAGTCGGTCTTCACCGAGCCGCGCGGGATCAGCACGGTGTCGTCGGGGCCGACGACGGTGTCCGGTGCCTTGAAGAAGACCACCGGCTCGGCGGGCGGCTCGGCGCCGGTCTCGCGGGCGTGGTCGTGGTAGTTCAGCCCGATGCACACGATCTTGCCGATCCTCGCGAGCGGCGGCCCGGTGCGCAGTCCCGTCGCGTCCAGCGCGGGCAGGTCGCCGGCGGCGGCCGCGCTCCTGATCCGGCCGAGGGCGTCCTCGTCGGCGAGGAGCGTCCCGTCGATGTCCGCGACGAGTCCGGACAGGTCCCGGAGGGTCCCGTCGGGGTCGAGCAGCGCGGGCCGTTCCCGTCCCGCCGTACCGACGCGCAGCAGCTTCATGGTCGTGTCTCCCTCGCTCGCGGGCGCCCGCCCGACGGGGACGACCGGTGCGGCGGGCGCGGCCGTCGGAGGACCGGCCGATCCTCCAGGCCGGGCCCTCCACTCCGCAAGACCCCGTTCACGTGCTGGACCGTGCCCTCCGCCGGCTCACCGGTACAGCACGGACCGCTCGATCACGCTCCACGTCGTGGAGGTGACCACGTAGAGCGCGGCGGCGAGGGGCACGACGGCCACGGTGACCAGGGTGAAGAAGGACATGAACGGCATCACCTTCATGACCCCGCCCATGGCGGCGGCGCCCGGCACCTGCGGGTCCGCGCCCGCTCCCGCCGTGCCCGCCATCGCCGCCGACGCCTCGGTCATGCGGCGGGAGAGCCGGTAGCTGAAGTACGCGACGACCGTGACGACCGCGAAGAGGCCGAGGTACACCAGGCCGGCCCCGCCGAACGCGCCGCCGTCGTCGAGGGCGTCCGCCCACCGGCCGCCGAGGGGCGCGTCGAGCAGCTGGTGGGTGAGCAGGGCGTTGGGCTCGCCGCCGATCGAGCCGCTGGAGAAGAGGTGGTAGAGCAGGAAGAACGCGGGGAGCTGGAGCAGGCTGGGCAGGCAGCCGGACAGCGGGGACACCTTCTCCTCGGCGTGCAGCTCCATCACGGCCTTCTGGAGCTTCTCCGGGTTCTTGCCGTGCTTGCGGCGCAGTTCGGCGATACGCGGCTGGAGCGCGGCCCGCGCCTTCTGCCCGCGCGCGGCGGCGCGGGAGAGCGGGTGGACGAGAAGGCGCACGAGGGCCGTGAACGCGATGATCGCGGCGGCCGCGGCGGACAGGCCGAACAGGGGGCGGAGCAGGTCGGCGAGCTGCTCGACCAGGGTGGCGAAGACAGACAAGGGTGAGCCCTCCGGGGGTCTCGTCGTGCCGGGGGTCCCGGCGCGGCGGACGGCCGGGACGGGACGGGGATGGTCGGCATGACGACCGCGCGCGGGGCGTGCGGAGGGAACGTGGGCAGAACGTCCTGCGGAAGCGCCCTACGCGGCGGTCGTCCGGAGGGCGTGACCGGGCGCTCGGGGGCGGGTGCGCCCCTTGGCGTCGGGATCCCGCTGAGGGAGGAAGGCCGTACGCCGGTCGCGGTCGCGCAGGGCCGTGCGGACCCGGGTGGGCGGCACAGCGGGCGCGCTGCGGGCGGCGATCACGGCGCAGGTGGTGAGGGCGGCGCCGGCCGCCGCGGTCGCGGCGAGCGTGACGTGGACCAGGGAGAGGCCGCCGTCGGGGGCCGGGGTCAGCAGTAGGGCGATCTGGAGCAGCGGGAAGAGCAGGGCGAGGAGGGTGCGCGCGGAGCGCGTGGCCGGCCGTCCCGCGGTCGAGTGCCGGGTGGTGAACCCTGACATGGGCCGTGTCCCCCCTCTCTCCGTCTCTCGGTGCGTCGCGTGCACCGCATTGTGCCAGGTCCCTCTGTCAGCTCGGTGTGAGCCGTCCCTCAGGCGGGGTCGACCTCCACGGGCTGCAGCAGCCGCTTCGGCTTGAGGAGCGCCCGGCTGACCGGGTCGGCCGGGTCCCGGCCGAGGTCCGGTCCCGGCACCACTTCGATGTCGGGGACGGCCACGACGGTTCCACAGGCGGGGCAGTCGCTGTACGGGCCGAGCTCGGTGCCGCAGGCGGCGTGGCGGAAGATCCGCAGCTGCCGCCCGGTGAGGTGCTCGCGGCCCCACAGCCCGAGGGCGCGCAGGGTGGGCCACAGGGCGATGCCCCGGTCGGTGAGGACGTACTCGTCGCGGGGCGGGGACTCCTGGTAGCGGCGCTTCTCCAGGATGCCCTGGGCTGTGAGCGTCTGGAGGCGGGAGGCGAGGACCGCGCGCGGGATGCCGAGGCGGACGAGGAAGTCGTTGTAGCGGCGTACACCGTAGAACGCGTCGCGGATCACGAGCAGCGTCCAGCGTTCGCCGATGACCTCCAGGGCGCTCGCGATGGAGCACTCCTGCGTCGCGTAGTCCTTGCCCTGTGCCATGCCGTCCACTGTAACCACTTTTCCGATTGTTGGTTCAATCAGCGAACCGACTGGTGCTACCCTGGCAGGGTCCCGGTAGGTTCAATTACCGAACCTACACACGCGCCTCTCACCCGCCCCTCCCTCCCCGACCCCGCAGAGGACCCCGACGACATGACCGCCACCCCTGCCACCGCCGCACAGGCGCAGGCCGCCACCGCGCGCGCCGCCGGCCCCGAGTCACCTCCGCGCCCCGGCGCCACCCTGGCCCTGACCAGCGCCGCCACCGCCGTGGCGCTAATGACGTACACCGCCCCGATCGTCACGCTGCCCGCCACCGCGGCCGCCCTGCACACCCCGCTGTCCGCGCAGGCGTGGCTGCTCAACGGCACCCCGCTCGGGCTCGCCGCGCTGCTCCTGGTGGCAGGCAGCCTCGCCGACGACTACGGCCGCCGCCGGATCTTCGTCTGGGGCACCCTGGCGCTCGGCGTCACCACGGCGCTCGGCGCCCTGGCCACCGACACCTGGCTGTTCACCCTGGCCCGGATCGCGCAGGGCGCGGCCAGCGCGGCCCTGCTGGCCAGCAGTCTCGGCCTGATCGTGCACGCCTTCCCGACGGCCGCCGGACGGCTGCGGGCGACGGGCGTGTGGGGTGCCTTCGTCACCGGGGGCATCGCGGTGGGCCCGCTGCTCGCCGCCGGGATACCCGACTGGCGCGCGGTCTACGGCGTCCTCGGCGCCGCCTCCGTGGTGATCGCCCTGCTGGGCACCAGGGCGCTCACCGAGTCGCGGTCCGCGCGCGGCGGCCGGCCCGACTTCGCGGGGGCCGCGACGTTCGGACTCGCGCTCGTCTCACTGGTGGCGGCCCTCACGCTGGGCCGGGACGGCTGGCTGCGGGCGCCGGTGTGGCTGCTGCTGGGCGCGGCCGTCGTCCTCCTCGCCGGGTTCGCGCTGGTGGAGCGGCGCACGGCGACCCCGATGATCGACCTGTCCCTGCTCCGCCACCGCGGTTTCCTCGCCTCGTCCGTGGGCGGCCTGTTCACGGGACTGTCGGTGATCGGCCTGTTCAGCTTCCTGCCTGCGGTGCTCCAGCGGGTGCTGGGGATGTCCGCGATGGACACGGCCCTGCTGACGCTGCTGTGGGCGGGCCTCGCCTTCGTCGTCGCGCTGCAGGCCCGCCGCCTGGCCGGCCGTGTCCCGACCCGCGTCCAGTTGGCCATCGCGTTCGCCCTGCACGCGGTCGGCGTGATCACCATGCTGGGCGCGCTGGACGCGGGCTCCACGGCGCGTTTCGTCCCCGGCATGCTGATCGCCGGCGTCGGCAGCGGCCTGCTCAACGCGGCGCTGCCCCTGCTCGCCGTCGAGTCGGTCCCGGCCGCGCGGGCCGCGATGGGCTCGGGCGCGCAGCAGACCCTGCGGTACATCGGCTCGTGCGCCGGCGTCTCCCTCACCATCGCCGTGGCGACGTCGTCGAGCGGCGGCCCGGCCCGCGGCACGGACATCGCGATGGTGGTGTCCGCGGTGCTGGCGCTGGTCGCGGCGGTGGCCGTGCTGGCGCTGCGGGAACGGTCTTAGGACCGGGGCGGGAACGGTCGTGGGACCCGCGGCGAACCGTCGGCGAGTCGGCCGTGGACCGGCCCCGGAGGGCCCTGGGGCCCTCACTTCTGTCACCTGTCGGCAGTACGGTGTCCCCCATGCGCCCCGACACGCCTGCCGAAAACGTCGACCACATCAACGAGGCCGCCCGTCTGGAGCGGACCGCCGACCGCTACCCCGAGGACGCCGAGGCCCTGCTGCTGCGGGCCGCCGCGCACCGGGAGCTGGCCGGCGACCGCCCGGCCGCCACGGCGCTCTACGACCGCCTGCTGACCTCGGGCGCGGACCTGGACAACCCGTACCTGGTCCGCGCCCTGAAGGCCTCCAACCTGTGGGAGTACGGCCACGAGGCGGAGGCCCGCGCGATCATCGACGGCATCCGCACGGCTTCCCCGCGCGACCCCGCCTCCTGGGTGATCGTCGCGGAGGCGCTGGAGGCGCACGACGAACTGGAGCAGGCGCACGAGACGTTCACCGAGGCGGTGCGCCTGCTGCTGACGGGAGTGAGCGAGCCGCCACGCGCCACGTACCCGCTGCTCTTCGGCCGCCACCGGGTGCGCAGGATGCTGGGCGCGGCGCACGACGAGTGGGACGCGCTCGCCGATTCCGTGCACGGGCACCCCATCGGCCTGGACGAGCTGCACGACCCGAAGCGCGTGTGGTCGCTGGGCTCGGAGAACCCGGAGGAGCTGGAGGCGGAGATCCTGCGGCTGCGCGCGGAGCTGGGCGCGTACCGGGAGGCGCTGTCCCGCCCGTTCCCGGTGGCGGTGCTGCACTGGTCGGCCGACGAGCTGACGGAACTGACGGAGGCTTACCCGGACCTCGCGGAGGAGTACCCGTCCTACGAGGCCCACCTGGCGACGATAGAGGCGGCCCTGCGCGAGTTGGCCGCCTCCGGGACGCCGAACCTGGGCATCGTGCGGGGCACGGTCCCGTCGTACGAGGCGTTCGCCGCGTCGGAGCTGACGTCCCCGTCCGACGCCTCACTCCTCCCCCAGTACGCGACGACGCTGGCGGCGCGGGGTCGCGCGGTGGCGTGGCCGCCGGAGCGGTCGGAGGCGTGCTGGTGCGGGTCGGGTCAGGTGTACGGGGAGTGCCACGGGGAGTAGGCGTTGTTCTGCGCTTTCGCGCTGCACGCTGTGCGCTGACGCGGGCAGGGGCGCGCCCGGCCGCCGGTTCGTCCGGGGCCGGGCGCGCTCGTCGTTGACGGGGTTGTCGCCGCGTTACTTGGCGAGGAAGGCGAGGAGGGCGTCGGTGACCTCCTGGGCGTGGGTCCACAGCAGGCCGTGCGGGGCGCCCTCGACGACGACGTAGTCGGCCTGGGGCAGGGCCCGGTGGAAGGGCTCGCCGGTGGCCTCGATGGGGAGGATCCGGTCGGCGGTGCCGTGCAGGATCAGCGCCGGGACGTCAATCTTCGCCACGTCGGCGCGGAAGTCGGTGGTCCAGGTGGCGACGGCGGCGATGGAGGCGTACGGGGAGGAACCGGCGGCCACGTTCCAGCTGTTGCGCAGGGCCTCTTCGCTGATGCGGGTGCCGAGGTTCTCGTCCAGGTTGTAGAAGTCCCGGTAGAACGCGGTGAAGTAGGCGTACCGGTCCTCGGTGACGGCCTTCTCGATGCCCTCGAAGACGGAGCCGTCGACGCCCGTGGGGTTGTCGTCGGTCTTGAGCAGGTACGGCTCGAGCGAGGCGAGGAAGGCGGCCTTCGCGACACGCTCCGACCCGTACGTCCCGAGGTAGCGCCCGACCTCACCGGTGCCCATGGAGAACCCGACGAGGACCGCGTCGCGCAGGTCCAGGGTCTCCATGACGGTGTTCAGGTCGGCGGCGAAGGTGTCGTAGTCGTACCCGGTGGTCGGCTGACCGGACTGCCCGAACCCGCGCCGGTCGTAGGTGATGACCCGGTAGCCGGCGGCGAGCAGGGCGCGGGTCTGCTTCTCCCAGGAGTGACCGTCGAGCGGGTACCCGTGGATCAGCACGACCGGCTGCCCGGTGCCGTGGTCCTCGTAGTACAGCTCGATGTCGGTGCTGTTCTCCTGGCCGACGGTGATGAACGGCATGGTGTCTGCCCTTCTTCTGTGAGGTCTGGTGTGCGGTGAGCTGATGAAGAAGATAGCGCGCCGTTTAGTTGTGCGCAACTAGATTGCGCACAACTTATTTGGAGGAGGTGGGGCCGG
This sequence comes from Streptomyces sp. NPDC014764, assembly GCF_043082785.1. Taxonomy (NCBI): domain Bacteria; kingdom Bacillati; phylum Actinomycetota; class Actinomycetes; order Kitasatosporales; family Streptomycetaceae; genus Streptomyces; species Streptomyces sp. NPDC014764. The sequence goes on from NZ_JBIBXY010000001.1 coordinate 969,110, forward strand.
GGGCCGGGGGCCGGGGGCCGGGGGCCGGGGGCCGGGGGCCGGGGGCCGGGGGTGCCGGAGGCCGGGGGTGCCGGAGGCCGGGGGTGCCGGGGCGCCGGGGCGCGGGGGCGCGGGGCGCCGGGGTTACTGGGCGACCGGGCCGGAGGCGGCCGCGGTGGCCCGGAGCAGGTCGCGGACGAGGCCGAGGTCGACGCTGCTGGCCTACGGAAGCGGAGGCAGCTCTTGCCCATGTCCTGACCGGCCAGCCGCTCGGCGAAGGCGTCACGGACGTCGCCGCGGAGGAGGCAGAAGGAGATGTACTGCTTCTGGCCGGCGAACGCGATCTCGGCGACGCCGTCCCGCTGGTACGCGGGCATCCCGTAGGCCATGACCTCCATGAACCCATTGAGTTCGGCCCAGCACAGCTCCCGCAGCCGCGCCAGGACGACCTTGCGGTCGTCAGGGACCTCGGTGAGGTAGGCGTCGACGTGGGGCGCGGGGCTTTGCACCATGCGGTGCGCTTATGACGGGGCTCGGGGCGTGCTCCCACGGCCACGAAGACCTCCGCGCAGGCATCCGACGCCGGCAGAATGCTGGTGTGTCCGGTGTCGTCCCGTCCTCCTCCAGCGTCTCCGCCCGCATGAGCAGGCAGGTGAGCAGGGACACCGGAGCCGAACTGGCCGTACGACGGCTGCTGCACGCGGCCGGAATGCGATACCGCGTCGAGTACCCGGTGCCGGGAATGGCACGACGACGCATCGACGTGGCCTTCACCCGCGCGAAAGTGGCCGTCCTCATCGACGGCTGCTTCTGGCACGGATGCCCGGAGCACGCCACACACCCCAAGTCCAACGCCGACTGGTGGCGCGCGAAGCTGGAGCGCAACATGGCTCGGGATCGGGAGACGACCGAGCATCTGACCGCGGTCGGGTGGACGGTTCTGCGATTCTGGGAGCACGAGGACCCGGAGGACGTGGCCACCCGGGTGAGAGCGGTCGTGGAAGGGCGCCTGGCGGAGCGGGCGGGAAAGCAGGGGGCATGGGGGGACTGACGTTCGTGGACGTGTGCTCGGGGGCGGGCGGACTCGCGCTCGGCCTGGAGCAGGCCGGATTCGAACCGCGGCTGCTCCTGGACGACGACGCTGACGCCGTCGCGACGCTGCGGGCCAACCGGCCGCACTGGAACGTGCTCGACGCCGACCTGCTCGACTTCGACCCGTCCGAGCACCCGGAGAGCTACGACGTGGATCTACTCTCGGCGGGGTTGCCGCGGGTGAAGTCGAGTGCGACCGCCCGACGGGCCGAATCAGGGCGGGAAGAACGCCTGTTGGAGGCAGCGGTCTACCTGGCCCACGCCATCAGACCGCGAGCCGTGATCATCGAGAACGTTCCCGATCTCGCCCACGCGGACAGGTATCAGCGCTTCCGCGACTTCGCGCGCGCCGAACTGGCGCACTTGGGTTACGAGTTCAGCTGGTTCGTCGTGAACGCCGTCGACTTCGGCGTGCCGCAGAACCGTAAGCAGGGTGTGTTGGTGGCCGTCGAGCGACGACGGGCCGAGGCGTTCCGTCCGCCGGCGCCGACAGTGAGGCGACCCGTCACGGTCGGCGCCGCCCTGGGGCCGTCCATGGCGGCACGTGGATGGCCGGACGCAGCCCGTTGGGCCGCGCAGGCCGATCAACCGGCTCCCACCCTCGTCGGAGGCTCGAAGAACCGAGGAGGCGCGGATCTCGGGCCGACCGGGGCCAAACGGAAGTGGGCGACCATGGGTGTCAACGCGCACACGGTGGGCAACGAGGTGCCCGGCCCCGACTTCGTGTGGGATCCCGCGCTCGGCAGGGACACCATGGTGAAGATCACAGTCGAGCAGGCAGCGCTGGTGCAAGGGTTCCCCGAATCGTGGCAGGTCACAGGACTCAAGACCGCCCGGTACCGCCAGATCGGGCACGCGACACCGCCGTCCGTCGGCCAGGCACTGGGCCGGGCCGTCGCCGAAGCGCTGACCAGGGGTCCGGTGGCGCCCGCTGCCGGCTAGACTTCCGCCACATGACCAGCACGCCGCCCCACCAGTCCATCCTCGACAAGCCCTTTGTCCTGGATCTCTTCGCCGGCCCCGGCGGGCTGGACGTCGCCGGTCACACCTTGGGGCTCCCTAGTCTCGGGATCGAGTGGGACAGAAGTGCGTGCCTGACGCGCTACGCGGCCGGCCTGGACACCCTTCACGCCGACGTGAGCGCGGTCCGCCGGGACTCCTTCGAGTCACTGCCGCCGGAGATCAACGTGCTCGCCGGTGGCCCCCCTTGCCAGACGTACTCGGTGGCCGGGAAAGGCGCGGGACGCAAGGCTCTGGACGAGGTCAAGAAGTTCATCGAACGACTCATGGCGGGTGATCCCGACGAGGAGATCGACAAGGAGCTGAAGAACCTCAGCGACCCGCGCACCGCACTGGTGCTCGAACCTCTGCGCTACGCGATCCAGGCGACCCGGAGTCCGAACCGGGGGCGTCGACCGTACGACGTCATCGTCCTGGAACAGGTTCCCTCGGTCGAAGCGCTCTGGAACCGCTACGCCGAAGTTCTGCAGGAGATCGGCCTCCCCGACGGCACCAAGTACAAGGTCGTCGTGGACGTCCTGAGAACCGAGACCTACGGCGTACCGCAGACCCGGTCGCGTGCCGTTCTGATCGCCCGTCGTGAAGGACTCGGTGATCCCTCCTTGCCCGAGCCGACCCACCGCGCCTACGAGGCGAGGGAATGGAATCGCAGAAACGGTGAAGTCGCGTCAGCGACGATCCAACCGACCCTCTGCGACGGGGAGGTGCCCGAACCGGTGGGGAGCATCCCAGAGGACGACGGTCTGGAGCACTGGACGTCCATGGGCGACGCGCTCGCCGAGCCGGTGGGCACGCACCCGGGCCGCAGGACCCCCTTCTTGATCCGGTCGAACTACGGCAGTTCGGGGAACCCGGGGCGACGCGGAGTGCGGACCGACCGACAGCCCGCCACCACCGTCACCGGCCGTATCTCACGCTTCGTGGTCTTCGAGTCCGTCGGTGACCACCGCCCCGACGTCGTCCGGGAAGGTCCGAGGTTCAGCATGAACGAGGCGGGAATGCTGCAGAGCTTCCCACCGGACTATCCGTGGTCGGGCACGGCCAAGGCCCAGCAGGTGGGCAACGCCGTGCCGCCCCTTTTCGGGGCCCACCTGCTGAGCGCGGCGCTCGGTCTTCCCGCTCCGGCCCCGGAGACGATGCGCGAACCGTGGGTTCCCGCCACGGAGGAGCAGCGGGCCAAACTGCGCAGCCACGGCTGCGGAGCGGCGGACGACTGCACCGCCCGCTGCCCTCGTCCCGAATAGCGCCGCTGTATCAGTCCTCGCTCTTCCGGTCCCTGACCGGGGCGGTCTCGAACAGCTCCGTGAAGTAGTCGGTGAGCGTTGTCACGGAACGCTTCGGAACCGGGTCCTCGTCGGGCCCCTCCGGGAGGACATGACGCGAGACCGGTGCAGCCGCCTGCGCCTCCTCGATCCAGGCCCGCAGAGGCATGGGATCCCTGGGCTCGTCGGGCGCGAGGATGTCGTAGATCAAGGTCGCTCCGGCTGCGTTGACTGCGACGCTCAAACCGTCGATCTCCCGCCCTGTGGTGACCTTTCCGGCCCTCAGCAGACGAACCAGGGCCTGGGCCGTGGGACGGTGGTCGATCAGATCCTTCTTGAGAACGCTGTGAATAAGGTCCTGATTGCTGCACGCGACCTCGACCGGCTTGTAGTCCGGCCCGTCCCGGAAAAGCTCAGCTGCCCACCACAGACGAGAAAAGCACTGCCGGTCTCCGGAGCCACTGAAGCGCTCCCCCGCCACCCGCCCTGAGGCCTTTGACAAGTGACGCCACACCACGTAGTCAGGGGCGACGGCCAACGCCAAGTGGTTCCACAACCGTTTCTCCGCCGCCTCCCTCCGCGTCAGACGCAAGGTGGCATGGAGCCGTGGCGCGAGCCAGGCGTCGGCCTTGGTGCGCTCGTCTCGGAACTCGAACATGGCGTCCTCGACCAGGCTGCGGATCGGCTCGACCGACCACCGGGCGTCGTCCTCGGGGAGCGGTTCGACGACCTTGGCGAGGTCGATGCCGCTGTGGACCTCTTCACCTCTGAGCAGGCCGTCGGTGAGGAAAGCGTCCGCAGCCGAGCCGGAGAGCAGCGCCAAACGCTCCGGTACGTGGTGGGGCTGGGTGATCACGTCTCGCTCTCCCTGTTGGTCCGTTCCAGACTGCGGATCATGTAGCCCACCGCCTTGGCGGCCTCGGCCCGCCGGATCGCCGCGTAGTGGATGCGGGTCTGCAACTCGCCCCAGCCCGAGTCACCGGTACGTCGGCGGTGCACCTGGCGCAGGGCCTCCTCGACGTGCACGCCGGGTACGACGTCCGGGAGCATCTCCCGCAGCACCTCGCCCTGCCAGTCGGTCGGGAAGACCGGACCACCGGCGGGATCCACCTCCAGGTCACCGATGGCACCGTGGAACACCGCCGTCCACACGTCCGTGGCCATCTGCGCGACCAGGAGATCGCGAACCTTGCTGTCCACACCGGAGCCGTTGCTGTCCAACAACCCGACGATGCCGTCGATGTCGGTGTTGACGAACACCGTGGGGACACGCGCCGTGGTGTCCACGAGCCAGGGCGCGTCGGCGTAGGCGCGGAGCCATTCCTTGGAGCTCTTGCTGAACGACGCCTTTCGGACGTCCAGTCGCAGACCTCTGACCGGCTCGTCGGAGACGGTGTCGACGATCCAGTTGCGGTCGGTCTCGGTGATCGACCGTCCGCGCACGCCGTCGACCGTTCCCACTGCGTATGCGCTGAGGGAGGCTCGTCCCAGGTGATCGTCACGGAGCAGTTCCAGGGAACCCGACCAGTCGCGGCTGCCCTCGTTGTCACGTGTGAGGGCTGTCGACGTACGGATGTTGGTCTCACCGTCGGTCAACACCCCGAGGACGCGCAGATCGGACCAGGCAGCGTCCGGGGCATCAGCGCCGGGCGGCAGTGTGGCCGTGACACCGATCGTGGCGCTCACCCAGTCCGCGTGGCCCGCGACACCGAGGGCGACGGCCTGCTCCTGGACCGAGTAGGCGCTGGTGTCCAGTGGGTCACGGGTGCCGTCGGTCAGCTTGAGGGCGACCGACGTCACCCTGAGCGTGATCGGGCGGTTGAGCCGCTTGTACGGGTAGATCTTCACGCGTCACGCCCCCTTGCCGGCGCGCAGTTCGAGGACGAGGCGAGTGAGCGTGGTCCGCACGGGATGGCTGGAGACGTCGGTGACGCCCCGGAACTTCGCGCGGCGCGTACCGGGCGGGAAACGCAAGGTCCCACCTTCCACCTCACAGCCGTCGACAGCCACGAGTTCCGCCCAGTCGAGCCTCGGGCGCCCTCCGGAACGGACATCCATCTGAGCGACCGGCACCATCGGGACGATCTCGTCACCGCGCGGAATGCTCACTTCCGCGGCGATCAACCACTCCCCCTGGCCCCCGATCGTCGCCTCGAGCCCGTCCAGCACCGGCACCACCGGGCCGGACGGCACCTTGGCCCTGGGCCGGCTCTTGACGGTCAACGCCTTGCGCAGCGCCTCTCCGCCCTCACCCTTGCTGCGCTTGGGGCGGGCGACGAGTTCTCTCACCGCGCTGTTGACTTCGGTGGTCAGGTTGCTGATCCGCCGATACGCGGAGGGGGACCAGCGCAGGGACAGTTCCTCCGTCTGGCCCCAGCGATCGTGCTCAGGGGGCTCGGCCGCACGCAGGAACTCCTCGGCCTCCTTCGCGAAGGGGGCCGACTCCCCGGCGGCGGCCCCCACCAGGAGAACGGCTTGGAAGGGGTTGGTGCCGAGTGGGAGATTCGGGACCGTGGCCTTCTTGACCGTCATGCGGTTGCCGCGCAGCGAGTGCACTTGATTCTTGGGGGTGTCCTTGTCGCCGGACGCCTCGGTGACCAGCAGGACAGCCTGGTGAGTGCCGAGCGTCCCGCGGGCCCCTCCGGTCAGCGGTAGCTTCAGCGGGACGTTCCTGATCGCCACCTGCCCGGCCTCGGTGAGCCGGTCCACCGTGGTCCCCTCGTAGTGGGCCCGCAAGGCGCGCGTGCGGGAGGGCTGTTCGACGGACGGGTCCACCTTCGTCTCCGCCACGACCTCTTCGCCGTTGCGCAGAGCGCGGACGGAGACCTCCAGCAGCGGGAGCCGACCACCTCCACCGATCATGGCGGCCCAGAAGTCGCGGCCCAGCGCCTCGACCAGTCGACCGTGCATTCTGACGATGTCGCGTGAGTCCTCCGGCCCCTCCTCGTCGCGAGGCTTCCCGTCCTGGTCGTAGACGTCCCCTTCGAGACTGGCCACGTCGTGCGCGCCCACGATGAGGAAGGACGTACCGGGTTCGTCACTGTCCCGGCTCAGATGCAGACGGGCCACGGCCTCCTCGTCCGCCCACCAGGAGCGGGCGACCTCGGCGCCCGGCGTGTCGGGGTCGGGGCGCCCCAACCAGGCGGGCCCCGCGTAGGTGCGTCCGTCGACCTCACGCCAGGGCAGTTCGAGACGGCCGATCACCCGTCGCTCGGTACGCCCCTCGTGCGGCACTGACAGGGTGGAGTTGATGAGCACGAGACCGAGGGCGCTGGTGGCCCACAGCGTGGCCTTGCCCAGGCCGTACGAACCACCGGCGGCGGGACCGGACTTCAGGCTCTCGAGCTGACGCCGGACGACGGCGGCGAACTTGCCGTCCGCGTAGTCGTCACCGATGAGCCCGGAAGCGTTGTAGTCATCGACCCGCAGAAGAACCAGCCGGCCCCTCTCGTACATGTCGCGTACACCGGCGTCGACGACCCGACCGACTTTCTGGTTGCCCGCGCGCTCCGAGACTGCGGAGTAGTGCGGGAAGAGGTCGTTCCAGAGGATCGCGTCACGGAAGGCTTCCAGATGCTCTCCGGTCAGCTCGTGCAGGGTGTAACGAACGCGTACGGGACGACCGTTCTCCGTCAACCGCTCATCGAGACTGTTCTGGCAGGTCTCGCGCGCGAGGATCTGGACGTCGGCGTCGAAGGCGAAGGCCGCGGCGTTGCCCAGGTCGCGACCACCGTCGGGATAACCGGGACGGTGGTACCAGGTGACCGGGAGGCCGGCTCGGGTGTCGGTGGTGCGGGTGTGCAGTGTGCCGACGTCCGTACCGAGCGCGTCGGCGATCTCCCTCATGACGGTCGGGCGAGGGGTCGACCGCCCGGCGATCCACGCGGATACGGCGGCCCGGGTCAACCCGAGCTCCTTGGCCAGTTCGGCCTGCGTCTTCCCTGTGAGCTTCAGCTGCCGGGCCAGCCACGGCCCGAACTCCTCGCTTGTCTCCACGCGCCACCTGCTCTTCCTCGGGTCGTGGAGGGAGGCTAATTTGACGATCACGATCATGTCAACCAGAAGTTAACCGGCCGAAGAGCGGCACCCGGTCCAGTCAGTCAGTCCGATATCACCTGGTTCGCCCCTGATCTCACCCACATCTCTGTTTCACACAAACGGAGGTCGTCAACTCCCTTTAAAGAAAGAGGCATTGAGGCTTGCCGACACCACAGAACACCGGTACCTTCGCCATGTTGGAAAAGCCAACTCGCTCGAGAACCGGTTCGTCCGGGACCGGGCGATCTGGTCAGAGGTGCACCCTCACGCGTTCAACGAGCGTTTGAGGCAACGTTATTGAGAAAGTTCTGGCGGCCGGGTGATCCAGTCGCTACCGTGATCAGCGGGAGCGAATCCCACAACAGGACCAATTCACTTCACGGGGGCGTTACCCGATTACACCCCTGCGCGAATCACAGAAACATCGACCGACAGGGGTGGGGACGATATGAACGAGGACGAGTGTTTTCCCTTACTGCTCTCCCATCGGGAGCGCAGCGCACTTGAGCTGGAAAACGCGGATGTGGTGAGCAAGGTCGAAGTCGTGGACCTCCCAATCCGGCATGAGTTGTCCGAGGACGACTCCTCCACGGGACCGCTCGACCTGGACGGGACGGCTCCGGCGCCTCTGGGCGAGAGCCCTCCCGCCGCCTGATCCCTGCACATCACACCCGTATGACCTGCACGAATTCCCGCCGGGGAGATCTCCGGACCAGTGCGCGTCGACACCATGGGCCGGCTCGCCTACAGCCGGCGAGCCGGCCCACCATCCAGCTTCTCACCACCTTTGACATCAGGAGTGTCGCCACGGTGCCGTCCTCTTCATCAGCGGTGATCAAAACGGTTCTCGAACAGTCGTCACGTGTTCTGCAGACGTATGCGGTTGACCCCGGACTTGTAGCCGAACACGCCAATGGTGAGCGCCGTATCACACAAGGCGGCTACGGCGATCGGCAGCTTTTCGAACTCGTCCAGAACGCGGCCGACGAAATCGCGGACGAACCCGGTGGGCGTGTCCACGTGGTTCTCACGGAATCGCGCCTGTACTGCGCCAACGAAGGCAGCCCGGTCACCCCGGAAGGGGCGGAGACCATCCTTCGAATGAGTATGTCGAAGAAGCGTGGTGGGCAGATCGGACGGTTCGGCGTCGGGGTGAAGTCGGTTCTCGTGGTGACCGACGCGCCGGAATTCTTCAGCCGCACCGGGAGTTTCGGATTCGACCGCGCCTGGTCCTACGAGCAGATCAAGACCGTGCCCGGTGTGACGGAGCGCTACGGACCGGAGTTCGACGCTCCCGTCCTGCGGATGGCCCGCCCGCTCGACATGGAGGCCGAACGTGCCGCCGATCCCGTGCTGGACAAATTGCTGACCTGGGCGACCACGGTCGTTCGGCTCCCGCTGCTCCCGAAGGCGGACAACCGGCTGGGCAAGGACATGCACGGAAACCGTGGCAAGGACCACGGTGAGCCCCGTGAGGAGTTCCCCCTCGGGTTCCAGCTCTTCTCACCCCACGTCGCCGAGGTCGTGCTGGAGGACCACCGTCCCAGGCCCGTGGTGCGCCGGACCCTCACCTCCCGCCAGACCGGTGACCTGCACACCGTGACCGAGGAGCGCACAGGAAAGGCTCTCTCCACGGAGCGGTGGCGCGTGTTCACCACAACGCACGAACCGGGACCCGCGGCCCGCGCGGACGCCGGAGAGCTGCACGACCGGGTCGCACTCGACCTGGCCTGGGCCGTCCCCGCACTGGAACGGGACGCGGAGAGCAACCTGCACGTCAGCCCTCGCTCCCGTGGCCGCGGCAAGTTCTGGTCGTTCTTCCCCACCAAGTACGAGATGTCGCTCAGCGGCATCCTCAACGGAGCGTGGAAGACCAACGAGGACCGGCAGAACCTGCTCGACTCCTCGCCGTTCAACCAGGAAATGATCAAGGTGTCGGCGAAGCTGGTCGTCGACTCCCTGCCCGCACTCTCCCCGGCCGAGGATCCGGCCGCTTACCTCCCGCTGCTCCCCGGTCGTGTGAAGGAGTCGATCAGCTGGGCGGACGAGTTCCTGACCCGGGAGATCTGGGCCCGGACGGCCACCAGTCCCTCTCTGCCCGACCAGGACGGCGTCCTGCACGCTCCCGGGCACCTACGTGTCCACCCGCGTCTGGACAAGGACCTGAGGCAGCTCACGCGATGGCTGCGGATGTGGCACGAGTGCCCCGGACGTCCTTCGGACTGGTTGCACCCGAGCGTGGAGGCCGACGCCCTGCGCTCGGGCAAGGTCGAACACATCCTCGGTGCCGCAGGACACGAACGGGCCGGGGTCCGCGACTGGTTGGAGGCCCTCGTCGCGAACGGCACCGCCGAGGCGTCGGCGGTGGCCGTCCGCATCCTCGCCGACATGATCGAGAAGCGCTCGCCCTTCGCCGAGGAGGCCCGCAAGGCCCACATCGTGCTCACCGAGGAACACGGGATGGTCCCCCCGGTCCACGGCAAGGTGTTCCGCCGAGCCGAGCACCAGGACGGACTCCGCGAGTCCACGGTGTACGTCGTCGACGAGCTCGCCCAGGATCCGTCACTGGCGCATGCGCTCAACGTCCTCGGCATCCGCGAGGCCGACGTGGAGGGCCGGTTCACCAGCGTCCTCGACCAGGGCTTCGACCACTACGGGGAGTCCGACTGGGAGCGCTTCTGGGAGCTGTTCCGTCAGGCCGGCGTTCGTCGGTTGGCCCACAAGGTCCTGGAGCGCGTGCCCGATCCCCGAACGACACTCCGGGTGCGGACGGCCGACAAGCGATTCCGACCGGTCGCGGACTGCATGCTGCCCGGTGCCGTCGTCGACGCCGAGCGCGATCCGAGCGTAGCCGTCGACATGACGTTCCACTCCGACGACGTGTCCTTCCTGTCCTCGATCGGCCTGCTGGAGCGGCCGTCCGGCGGTGTGCAGCCGCGAGCCGATGAGGCCTGGTTCGAGGAGTACCGGGCAGCCGTCCACGCCTCCTACCTCCGTACCCTGGACAGCCGGGCCCCGCGTCCTGCGCTGAACAGGATGAAGGTCGAGGGTGCCGCGATCGGTGGTCCCCTCCATCTCTTCCGCGCCCTGTCCGAGAAGTCCCGCGCCGCCTTCCTGAAAGCGCTGCCCGACGACGCCGTGGTGGACAACTGGACGCGTCAGTTCGGCGCTCAGACCAGCACTCGGCAGGCAGTGATGTCCCCGATCCGATGGATGCTGTGCAAGCACGGCAGGGTCACCACCTCCCAGGGGATCAAGCCGCTGACGGAGGCCGTCGGCCCCCAGCTCGCCGCCTACCGCGACGTACTGCCGGTCGCCGACATCTCCCCCGAGAAGGCCCGCAAGCTGCGCCTGCCGATCACCGTCGACGAGGTTCCCGCCGACCGCTGGGACGCGCTCCTCGCCGAAGTGTCCCGTAGCGAGGACGATGCCTTCGTCGGCGCCACCTATGTGATGCTGACCCGGTTCGGAGCGACTTTCCCCGAGGATTCCCTCACCCGCTGCCGGATCGGCGACACCTGGGGCACTCGCCCGGACAACGAGATCACCCTCGCCGTCGGTGCCGCCGAGTACCGGGCCCTGCAGGCCGAACAGCTCCCCGCCCTGCTCGTGCCGACCGCCGAGGATGCCGAGCTGATGGTCGAGGAGTGGGGCATGCTCCGCTACGCCGACGTGATCAGTCGGGAGACCCGCGAGGTGCCCGAGGGCGACCCCGTCCCCCTCGTCGAGCTGTTCCCCGCGCTGCGGCAGCGCCTGAGCAGCGGCAGCCGGAACAGCATGGTGCAGCGGTGCACCGAGCTCGAGGAGGTCACCCGTACTCCCAACGGCACGCACGCCTCCCCCTTGGACGCCGTGGTCCAGAACAGCACGGTCAAGGTCCGCGTGCCGCGAGAGCCCGAGTCCATGCTCCGGCTGATCGACCGCGAGCTCGGCCTCGGCCTGGGCGCGGCCGGTTGCCGCGCGGTGCTGGAACATCAGGACCGCATGGCCAAGGACACCGCCCTGAAGGCGGCACAGAAGGCCGTTCGTGACGCCGAGGACGTCGTGACCAAACTCGAGCTGCTGATCGGTGCGGACGCACTCCGGGCCGGCCTTCCCGAAGGGCTGATGGACGCCGAACTGCAGGCGACCGGCGGCACGGAACCGTCCGGGCGCCGCATCGCCCAGATGGCTTTCAACGCGCACGGTGACGGGGTGCTCCATCAGCACGCTCGGGACATTCAGGTGCGCTTCCCCAACGCACCGGTGGGATACGGGGGCTCGTCGTCCGCCATCACGTTCGTCTCCGACCTGCGTCTGCCGGTGACCTTCGCCGGTTCCCGGACGCCCTCACCGCCCTCCTCCGAGACGATCGAGGGCCCCCGGGACTTCCCGGCGCTCCACAGCTACCAGGAGGACCTGGTCCGGAACATCTCCACACTGCTCGACCGACTCGCCCCGCAGCGCGGCATGCTGTCCCTTCCCACGGGCGCCGGTAAGACACGGGTCACCGCCGAGGCCGTCATCCGCTGGGTGAAACGGGTCGGTGACCTCAAGGGTCCGCTGCTGTGGATCGCGCAGACCGAGGAACTGTGCGAACAGGCCGTACAGAGTTGGAAGTTCGTCTGGAACAAGGTCGGCGCCGAGCGACCGCTGACCATCAGCCGATTGTGGAGCAGCAACGAGGTCGGGAACGTCGTCGACCACCCTCACCTTGTGGTCGCGACAGACGCGAAGCTGGAGCGCTGCCTGGGCACCGACCAGTACGCGTGGCTGCGTGAACCCGCCCTCGTGATCGTGGACGAGGCACACACCGCCATCTCCAAGCGCTACACGGAGATCCTCGGCCTGTTGGGCCTCACCCAGTACGAGACACGTCGTCATCTGCTCGGTCTGACCGCCACACCGTTCCGCAACACCAACGAGGACGAGACCCGCCGGTTGATCACCCGTTTCGGCAACCGGCGTCTCGACGAGGGCGTGTTCCCCTCCGGCGACCCGTACCGCGACCTGCAGGAGTGGGGCATGCTCGCCCAAGTGGAGCACCGCACCCTGGAGGGAGGGCGGATCACCCTCGACCAGGACGAGAAGACCCACGCCGAGCGGATGGCGATGCTCTCTCGTGCGGCCGAGCAACGGCTCGCCGACGACCACGCACGCAGTCAGCGCATCGTGGAGTCCGTCGCCGCGCTGCCGCCGGACTGGCCGACGTTGCTCTTCGCCACATCGGTCGACCACGCGAAGTACCTGGCCGCCATGCTCAACGACCGGGACGTCCCGTCCGCGGCCGTTGACTCCACGACCAGTACCCAGGACCGTCGGACGCGGATCGAGAACTTCAGGAACGGCCGTATCCGGGTACTCACCAACTACGGCGTCCTCACCCAGGGGTTCGACGCTCCCGCGACCCGGGTCGTGGTGGTGGCACGACCGGTCTACAGCACCAACGTGTACCAGCAGATGATCGGACGCGGTCTGCGCGGTCCCAAGAACGGCGGCAAGGACACCTGCCTGATCCTCAACGTCGACGACAACATCGCGAACTTCGACACCAAGCTGGCCTTCACCCAGTTCGAGCACCTCTGGAGCCGTACGTGACGGACGTCTACCTCGACAGCCCTCCGCTCACCGCCGAGCAACGGGCCGTCGTCGAGCAGCCCTGGGACGCCCGGGTCCTGGTCACCGCCGGAGCCGGGGCGGGGAAGACCCACACGCTGGTGCGGCGGCTCGACGCCCTCTGCGGTCACGACGACCCGGAGGAGGCGCTGGACGCCGGCGACATTTTGGTGCTCACCTTCTCCCGTGCGGCGGCGCGTGAGCTGCGCGAGCGCATCACCCGCCACGGGGACCGGGCCCGCCGGGTGCGTGCCCGGACCTTCGACGCCTGGGCGTACGGGGTGCTCCTCCAAGGACGCCCGGACCGGGACTGGGCCACGACCTCCTTCGACGAGCGGATCAGGGCGGCGGCCGAAGCCGTCGAGGAGGGTGCGCTGGAGGCCGGCGACTCGGTCCCGCCCTCCCATGTGGTGATCGACGAGGTGCAGGACCTGCTGGGCGACCGTCGGGAGCTGGTGGAGGCCCTGCTCGATCGCTACCAGGAGAGCTGTGGTTTCACCGTGGTCGGTGACGCCGCCCAGTCGGTGTACGGCTTCCAGATCGAGAACCCGGCCGAGCGCAATGACGAGACCGGCCGGTTCTTCGAGTGGCTGCGCCGCTCGTACTCCGACGACCTCGTGGAGCTGCGTCTCACCGAGAACTTCCGGGCCGTCACCCCGGAGGCACGGGTGGCGCTGTCGCACGGCCCCCGGCTCCAGAGCGTCCGGGACAGGGACGAGGCCGCCGCGCTCTACGAGGAACTGCGCGACCTCCTCCTGGACCCGGTGAACTCGCTGGGCGCTCTCGCCGACGAGTACACGCTGCAGGGTCTGCGGGACCTCGACGACACCTGCGCCGTCCTCACCCGCGACAACCGGCAGGCGCTGGTGGTCTCCCGGCTGCTCCATGAGCACGGCATCGAGCACCGGTTGCGTCGTCCCCTCGAGCAGCGGCCGGTGCCCTACTGGGTGGCGGAGCTGCTGCGTCGTACCGAGGCGACCGGACTGTCCGAGGAGCGGTTCCGATCCTTGCTGGACCAGATCCCGATGCCTTACGAGCCGAACGCGGGCGCCCTGTGGACGGTCCTGCGACGCGCGACCCGCTCACCCGGGCGGACCGCGCTCGATCTGGACCGGCTGCGCCGTCTGGTCGCCGACGGCCGCTTCCCCGACGACGCGGCCGACCCGGAGACGGCGAGGATCGTCGTCTCCACCGTGCACCGGGCCAAGGGGCTGGAGTTCGACCGCGTGATCGTCCTGGTTCCGCCGACCGTCGCGGAACTGCACAAGCGGTACGGCACCGAGGCGGATCTCCCGGCGGAGGCTCGCGCCCTGTACGTGGCGATGACCCGCGCCCGACAGGACCTCTATCACGTCGACTCCCCGGAGTTGCCGATCATCAAGAGGGCGGGGAACCGCAAGAACGGTCGGCGGTTCGTCGGCGGGTGGCGGTCGTACGACAGATTCGGCGTGGTGGCGGAGGCCGATGACGTCTGCCGGGACCACCCGCCCGGACCCACCGCTGACGCCGTGGAAGTCCAGTCCTACCTGCTGCGGGAGGTGGGCCCCGGCCAGGAGGTGCTGCTGCGCAAGCGCCACGATCTGCCGGTGGGCGAGGCCCAGAGCCCGCCGTACGCCCTGCTGCACCGGGCGCGGGAGATAGGCGAGGCCTCGGAGCGGTTCCGGCAGGACCTGTTCCGGGTGCAGAAGGTGAGCCGGACCTGGGAGCCCTGGTGGCCCGACGAGATCCAGGGCCTGCGGATCGACACCTTGGAGACGGTGACGGGCAGCGTCGCGGCCGGCGCCAACGCCGGCCTGGGCGACCGAGGTGTGTGGATCGTTCCGCGGATCACCGGCATCGGCATGTTCCGCCGGGCCGAGAACGAAGAGGAGCAGCGCGCATGACGCAGATGGCGGGTCGGCACTCCGAGCACTATCGGGTGCGGGACGAAGAACTTCTCGTGGGGTTGCGCAGGGAACTCTTCGGCCCCACCGAAGAGTCCGCGCAGGAGGACCAAGCCGAGGTGCTCCCTCACGACGCGCCGATCGACCGTTACCTGACCGGGGTGCTGTACCCCCGTGCCTCCCGGGAGCGGAGGGCCGAGAACGCCGCCGAGCAGGACGGCCCGGACACCGCGCCCGTTCTTGCCCGCCAGGACGCCGAGGAGGCCGGTGCCGCCCAGGAGGCCGGTGTCTCGGGCGACAAGCGTCCGTCCTCCATGGGTCTGACCTTCGCGGTCGATCCGGCCATAAGCGACACGATCGTGGTGTCGACGCGCGCGTCGGTCTACGAGCCCACCGACGCGGACGGCACCCCGGTCCCGGCCCGCCGCGCCGAGGCCCGGACCGTCGCGGAGCAGCGGGAGCGGTGGCGGCGCAAGGAACTCCGACTACCCGAGAAGATCGTCGATGTGACGGTACCCAACCCGGGTAAGCTGGTCGACCTCGTGCCGGAGAAGGTCGCCCTGCACGTCATCGTCAGGCGCCCTCATCCGGGCACCGGCACAGTCACCGTCACGGTCACGCTCATCAACCGGCAGAAGGTCGGTGAGCGGGACCTCCAGGACGCCTTCGCCCTGTTCCAGTGCGGCCTGGTCATCTGGGCCGCCGACGGTTCCAGCGCTTTCGTCGAGCGCCCCGCCCCGGACTCCGCGCACGACCGCGAGGTCGCCACCAGTCGACTGCTGCACCGCCATGCCCCGACGTTCGCCGTCGGCCACGGCTGCGCCGCTGCCTGGGACTGGGTCCCGTCGCCGATCGGTGTGACCGACAGCGTCCGGGCCGCCGTCCCCGAGGTGCGCAGTGAGTTCGTCCCCAGCGTGGAGGTGTTGCTGACCGACTCGAATCCGGAGATCGACAGCTCGTCGCTGTCGATGCTGGGCCTGGCCGAGAAGCCCGACACCGAGGTCCTGTCCGCTCTGGAGGCACTGGCGACGGGGTACGAGGACTGGATCGCCCGTAAGTCCGCCGAGGCCGACTCACTGGTCGGCAGCTCTCACGAACAGTCTGCACGAGATCAGGTGGAAGCCTGCCGTGAGGCGCTCGGCCGGATCCGTGAGGGCATCGAACTGCTGCGCACCAAACCTGACCTCATGCGGGCGTTCCGGCTCGCCAACCGTGCCATGGCCGACCAACGTGCCCGCAGCGTCTGGGTGAAAGGCGGACGCTGCGGCGGGCCCGATCCGGCCGCCGGCCGTTGGCGTCCCTTCCAGATCGCCTTCCTGCTGCTCTGCCTGGCCGGCATCGACGACCCCGGGCACGACGACCGGGAGGTCTCCGACCTGCTCTGGTTCCCGACCGGTGGTGGCAAGACCGAGGCGTACCTCGGCCTGATCGCCCTGACGTCCTTCCTGCGCCGCATCCGCAAGGGCGCGCAAGGCGGCGGAGTCACCGTCCTCATGCGCTACACGCTGCGGCTGCTCACCCTGCAGCAGTTCGAGCGTGCGGCGATCCTGCTCTGCGCCATGGAACACATGCGGGCCCGCACACCCGAGCTGGGCGACGAGCCGTTCTCCGTCGGCATGTGGGTGGGGCGCTCCGCCACTCCCAACACGCTGGCGGAGGCCGCCGCCAGGCTCGACGAGCTGCGTGCCGACCTCGACAAGCGTCTCGCCACCGAGAATCCCGTCCAGTTGCACGCCTGCCCCTGGTGCGGGACCCGGCTCGACGCCCGGGACTACGAGGTCGACGAGGACGCCAAGCGGATGCACATCCGTTGTCCCGGCACAGACTGCGACTTCACCGGTGGTCTTCCCGTCCACCTGATCGACGAGGCGGTGTACGACGCGCGTCCGACGCTGGTGATCGCCACTGTCGACAAGTTCGCGTCGATGCCGTGGCGTCCGGCGACCTCCGCGCTGTTCAACCTGGACGACCCCACCGACGGCACTCCTCCCCCGGAGCTGATCGTCCAGGACGAGCTCCACCTGATCTCCGGCCCTCTGGGCACGCTCACCGGCCTGTACGAGACCGCTGTCGACGCCTTGGCCGAGCGGCCCAAGGTGATCGCGTCCACGGCGACCATCCGTCGTGCCGCCGACCAGGGCCGGCATCTCTTCGCCCGGGAGGTGCGGCAGTTCCCGCCCGCGGGTCTGGACGCGCGCGACTCGTGGTTCGCGGTGGAGACGCCGCGCGAGGAGAAGGCGAGCCGCCGCTACGTCGGCCTCCTGGCTCCTGGCACCAGTCAGTCCACGCTGCTGATCCGGACGTACGCCACGTTGCTGCACCGGGCCATGCACGCGGACACCGACGACAAGGTGCGCGACGCGTACTGGAGCCTCGTCGGCTACTTCAACAGTTTGCGGTTGCTCTCCGCGGCCGAACTCCAGGTCCACGACGACGTGGTGGCGTATCTCGAACTCCTCGCCGACCGCGAGGGCGTGGCGGTGCGCTCGGTGGCGAACTACTCGGAACTGACCAGCCGGATCGACGCCAGCGACATCCCCACGCGCCTCAAGGGCATCGAGAAGCGTCTGCCCGACGAGGACACGGTGGACGTCCTGCTCGCCACCAACATGATCGCGGTGGGCGTGGACGTGGACCGACTCGGGTTGATGGCCGTCATGGGCCAACCGCAGACGACCGCCGAGTACATCCAGGCCACGAGCCGCGTCGGCCGTGCCCACCCGGGTCTGGTCGCGGTCATGCTCAACGCGGCACGGGCGCGCGACCGTTCGCACTACGAGAACTTCCAGCACTACCACTCGGCCCTCTACCGCGAGGTCGAGTCCACGTCCGTGACCCCGTTCTCCGCCCGCGCGCGTGAACGGGGACTGCACGCGGTGATCGTCGCTCTCGCCCGCACCCTCATCCCGGCCGCCCGCCCGAACGACAGCGCCGGTCAGGTCGAGTCCTACGAGCACGTGCTCCGGGGCCGCATCAGGAACCTGCTCCTGGAGCGCGTCCAGGCGGTCACCCCCTCGGAGGCCGAGGCCGTGGCACAGGGCTTCGACGAGTTCGTCGACTGGTGGTGCCGGGAGGCCGACATCCACGGTGCCTTGCTCTTCGAACCGAAGCGGGGCAGCCGTGCCCCTTCGATCCTGAAGTCGTACGACGACGACTCCGAGGACCGCCAGGCGTGGCGCACCCTGTGGAGCCTGCGCGACGTCGACGCCGAGTCCGCCCTGTTCCTGGAGGGAAGCCGATGACCCCGCCCCCCGCCCGCCGACGTCGAACCGCGGCGAGCGGCACCGCCCCGGCCCACAACCTCCCCCGTCGCGGCACGGTCCGCCGTGCCCAGGCCATCAGCACGTACGGTGTCGGATCGCTCATCGCGGTCGACCACGAGTCGTTCGTCGTCTCGGGCCTGGATCAGGCCGACCAGAGCTGGCGCAAGAACGAGTCGCCCGTCATCCATGAACGACGACTGGCCCGACTCCTCGATGTCGACTACTTCCGGCTGCCGCCGGCGTCCGACGACACCAGCAAGGACGGCCTCCGGGTCCGTCGCTTCCCCCTGACGCATTCCTGTCCCGAATGCAACGACCTGCAGCCGCACCGCGACTTCTCCCCGCCGGTCGGTCGGAGCGTCTGCGGCACGTGCGAGGTGGATCTCGTCCCCTCCCGTTTCGTCGTCGCCTGTGAGGCCGGGCACCTCGACGAGTTCCCCTACTGGCAGTGGGTGCACCGCTCGCCCGACCGTGACTCCACGAGGATCGGCTCATGCGGCGGCAAGCTCAGGATGCGCACGACCGGACGCACCTCCTCGCTCCGCTCCATCGTCATCTCCTGCACCTGCGGTCAGGTGCCCGAGGTGTCGATGGAGGGCTCCTTCCGCAGGAATGCCCTGAAGGACCTGCGCCTCACCTGTCGAGGCGCCCGCCCCTGGCTCGGTACCTCCGCCACGGACCCGAAGGGGTGCGGACTCTCCTTGCGCACCCTGCAGCGCGGTTCCTCATCGGTGTGGCAACCGGTGCTGAAGTCCGCGCTCTCCATCCCGCCGTGGAGCAGCGGCCGTGCGGATCCGCTCGCGGAGCACTGGCCCGCCCTGCGCCAGTTCACAGACCCCGAGCACGTCCGGATCTATCTTCAGGGAGCGTTCAGGGGCGACTGTCCGCTCTCGCTGGACGAGGTCATGGACCTCCTCGATGCGGAGCGCGAGGAGGATCCCGAGGTCGACAGGGCGCCCAGCTTCGACCACCGTTATCGCGCCCTCCGCAACAAGGAGTACGAGCGTCTGTGCTCGGGCAACGACGAGAGCGAACAGTCCCGTGACGAGCAGTTCGTCTGCGAGACCCCGCTCGGCGACCCGAGTGTGCTCCGACCGCTGGGGATCACCGGCCCGATGCTGGTGAAGAAGCTTCGTGAGGTCCGAGCCCTGAAGGCGTTCACCCGTCTCGTCGACGCGGAGTCGACGACCGATCCGAAGGAGATGCCGCTCTCCGAAAAGCCACTGAGCTGGCTCCCGGCGATGGAGGTCCAGGGCGAGGGCGTCTTCCTGCGCCTGGACGAGAGCCGACTGGACGCCTGGGAGAAGGCGCCGGCCGTGGCCGCCCGGATCGAACGCGTGCGGACCGCTCACCAACGGATGCTCGAGCAGCGGGCCGACGACCCGAGCCGGGCCGTGTCGTCCCCGGCGACCCCGCGCATGGTGCTGTTGCACACCTTGGCCCACGTCCTCATCAACGAGTGGAGCCTGGAGGCCGGCTACCCGTCCGCCTCCTTGCGTGAACGCCTGTACGCCGCGGACGACATGGCCGGTGTCCTCGTCTACACGGCGACGAGCGACTCGGCGGGCAGCCTCGGCGGTCTCGTCGCTCAGGGCGAACCGGAGCCCCTCGACCGCGCTGTGCGTTCGGCGATCCGCCGGGCGGAGTGGTGCGCTTCCGACCCGCTTTGCATGGAGGCCGAGGCGGCCGGCTCGATCGGCATCAACCTCGCCGCCTGTCACGCCTGCGTGATGCTCCCGGAGACCAGCTGCGAGCACAACAACGTCCTGCTTGACCGCGCCCTGCTGGTCGGCACTCCGGACGATCGCTCCGTCGGGTTCTTCCAGCAGGTACTGGCAGGCTGAGTCGATCACCCCTGTCGGCTGTTCGACAGGGTCGCCTCGTAGCGGCTCTGCGCGCGGTCGAGCACCTCGTCCGCGTCGCAGCCGCGGACACGGAGCCAGCGGAGGAAGTCCGTGATGACGTCGATCACGGACTCCACCGCCACTGCCCGGCCCACCATGCCAAGACCGGGTTCATGACTCCAGGCCGGTGGCCGCAACGTGGCGTAGGTGTTCAGCAGCGCCTCGGCTCGCGTCACTGAGGGATCCACGGTGCCACCGGCCGTCGACGCGGGTCCGGTGACCACTTCGCACCACGTCACCTTGTGATCGGTGTACAGCTCCACACCCCAGCGGTCCGCCAGCGCGGCGACGAGCGCCATCCCCCGTCCACCCTCGGCGTCGTCCTCCGCGTCCACGAGTGTGGGCAGGGCCCGCGTGTCCGGGTCGCGCACCTCGACGCGCAGCCGTCCCCCGCCCGTCGACAGCGCGAGCGAGGCCGGAGTGCCGGCGCCCACGTGCGTGACGATGTTGGAGACGAGCTCGCTGACGCAGAGCTGCACCGTGTCGACCTGGTCGTCGAGACCCCATGCCGTCAGGTGGATCCCCACGGCGCGGCGCAGGCGGGCGACCTCCTCGGGGTGTGCGGTGAAGGCCATGTCCCACGACCTTCGCGTCACCCGGTGTTCCTGGATCACGACGTCTTCTCCCATCACGTGCGTACGCGACTGTCCCGGAGACGCCCCCCGGTCACTCTCCGTCGCTCCGTGACTCCAGAATGAGCGGATCCCATCCCGTCGTGCAATGTGCACGGCGGGATTCCCACTTCCGTGTGATTGGCATGCGGCGCTCTTGGCAGCAGACTGAACTCTCGCTACGCACCGCAGGTTTGAGGGGAACGTCATGGCCGGTTCACCGACGGCACGCCGTCGGCGTCTGTCGATCGAGCTGAAGAAGCTCCGGGAGAGGAGCGCGCTGACCTGCGCCCAGGTCGGCCAGGCGCTGGACTGGAGCGGTTCCAAGGTCAACCGCATGGAGACGGGCAGCGGGCGGGTCCAGCCCTCGGACGTCGACGCGCTGTGCCGCTTCTACGGCACGAGCGACGAGCTGCGCGAGTTCCTCAAGTCCCTGGCGCGCGAGGCGAAGACGCGCGGGTGGTGGCAGGTGCACGGTGCGGGTGTGCCCGAGTGGTTCAACATCTACATCGGCCTGGAGCAGGACGCCTCCACGCTCCGCCAGTACCAGTGCGAGGTGCTGCCGGGCCTGATGCAGACCGAGGCCTACGCCCGTGAACTCCACACGACCGGCGCCCACATGTCGGCCGAGGACATCGATCGGGCCGTGCGGGTACGACTCGAACGGCAGGAGATGCTGACGCGTCCCGACGCACCCGAGGCCTGGTTCGTCGTGAACGAGGGAGCCGTACGCAACGTCATCGGGGACCGGGAGGTCATGCGGGACCAGCTCGAGAAGGTTCTGGAGGCGACCGCGTTGCCGAGCGTGACCCTCCAGGTGCTCCCCTTCGACTCGGGCACCTATCCCGCGACAGGCTCCTTCACCATGCTCGGCTTCCCGGCCCCGGAGGACCCGGACCTGGTGTACCGGGACGGCATCACGGACGCGGTGTACCTGGAGGGCGAGCATCATGTCCGGGAGTACACGCGGGCGTTCGACGGCCTGCGTGCGGCGGCCCTCAGCCCTCAGCGGTCCGCCCGGCTCGTCCAGTCCGTCGTGAAGGAGTACTCGAAGTGACCACCGCAGCGCCGACCGACCGCGTACTCGTCTGGCACACGTCCTCGTACAGCAACGGCGCGGGCGGTGAGTGCGTGGAGTGTGCGATCACCTCGACGCGCGCTCGTGTGCGGGACACCAAGGAGGTCGACGGTCCGGTGATCACCGTGGCGGGGTCCGCCTGGAGCGTGTTCCTCCAGGCGCTCAAGAGCGGGTGAACGCAGCGCCTTCTGCCAAGGCGCCAGCGTTCGGGCGCAGGGAGGGGCCTACTCCTCTGCCCTCTTCCACTCCCGGGAGAGCAGCCCCAACACCACCTCGTCCACGAACTCCCCCAGCACCCAGGCCGATTTGCGCAGCACTCCCTCCCGCACGAACCCGTTGCGCTCCGCCGCGCCGATCATGCCCTCGTTGTCCGCGAGGGTCTCGATCTGGAGGCGTTGCAGGCCGCGCACGGCGAAGCCGTAGTAGCAGAGAGCCGCCACGACGTCCGTGCCGTAGCCCTTGCCGCGGGCGGCGGGGAGCAGGCCGACGCCGATGTGGGCATTGCGGTTGTGGGTGTCGATGCCCCACAGGTTCGCGGTGCCGATGAGGGTGTCGCCCTCGAGTTCCACCACGGAGAAGGACGCCAGGTTCTCCGGCGGGTTGTCGAAGGCCAGCTGCGGGTCGTTCGCCGTGACCGGACGCCATGGGCGGGCCTCGGCGCGCGCTGCGTTGACCACGTCGTTGTAGAGCTCGGCCCGCAGGACCGGTGTGTCGTCCTCGTGCCGTGCCCGCAGGCCGACCCTGGTTCCCTTCAGCATGCGGCCCTTCCTATCCCGCGCGCAGGCCGGCGGCAAACGATTAAGGCGGGCCGCACGCGCACCGGTTCCGGCACGTCGAAAGCCGGATGTCCCCGACGGCACCCGGGCTTACCCTGGGTCCCATGGAGTGCTTCGCCGCCTTTCGTACGCGTCACTGAGGGCCCCGCTCGCCAGCGCCGGGTCACGGCCGGGAGCGGGCCGATCGATGCCCCCTTCCCTCCTGGGCGTCCAGCCCTCAGTCCGGAAGGCGCACTCCCATGCGCATCCGCGCGTTCACCCCGCAGGACCTCACGGCCCTGACCGACCTGACGATCGAGACGTTCCGGCCGTTCTACGAGGAGTCCTTCCGCCCTCTGGTCGGCGAGACCGTCTTCGCCAACCAGCACGGCGACTGGCGTGACGACTACCGTCGCGAGGTCCCCGGGCTCCACGCCCCCGAGCGGCACCTGTACGTCGCGGTCGCCGAGGCCGACGACGGTGACGGTGACGGTGACGGTGACGGTGACGGTGACGGTGACAGCCTCGCAGGTTACGTGGCCTGGAGCGTCGACCCCGGCCGCCGGAACGGCAGCATCAGCCACCTCGCCGTCTCGGCACAGCACCGCCGCGGCCACCTCGGCACCGCCCTGTGCAAGCACGCCTTCGCGCACATGCGGAGCCTCGGCGCGGAGGTGGTCGAGATCGGCACCGGCGGCGACCCCTTCCACGCACCCGCCCGCGCTCTCTACGAGCGCCTCGGGTGCACGGCGCTGCCGACGGCGGTCTACTACCGGCAGCTCTGACCCCGGTCCGGGGCGGGTGCGGCCTCCGGGCCCGCCCCGGGCGGCACCTGCCTCACTCGGCGCGGCCGGGGAACGCCACCGCCGCGCCGGCCGACCACGGCCAGGCCACCCGTGTCACCGATCACCGATCACCGCCGTCATGCGCGGACCGCCCCGGCCAGTCGCTGACCTCAACGGGACTGCTCAGACGTCCGCTTCGGTGGCCGACTCCTCACCGGGGCGATCGCCTGTCAGCAGCGTCAGTCCACACAGGCCACCGGCCAGCCAACTGAGGAGTACCCACCCACCCCGACCGAAGCCGAAGCAGACGGTGAAGGCGACAAGCGATGCGGTGAGACCCGCAATGGCGGCACGTCGCAGGACGCCGCCGGCAATCCACTCACGGCGCAGCACACCGGAACGCCGCCACATCCACCAGAGGAAGGCTGCGACGACCACGGCTTCCGCCACGACGAACCAGGCGGGGATGGGAGGCAGCTCGTACGTCCCCGCCTCGCCGCGCCAGACGTCCATGAGCCCGGTGACCAGGATGACCGGACCGACCAGGGCGAACACCCCGGCCACGAAGCGGACGAAGCCGACGCCCACCACCGGCGCTCCGCCCCCGCCGAACGGGACGGCGGCGTGGGACAACGCGTGGAAGCGCTGGGCAGCTTGACGGAAGTCCGTCGCGATGATCCAGCCGAAGGCTGTCGCACCAGCCCCCCAAGCCACATCGAACATCCCTCCCCCTTCCGCCATGGGTCCGCCCCGGCCAGTACCGGAACCGAATATGCCCCGCACGGTATGGCGGCATGATCAGCTTCCGCCATGCCGGATCCCGGAAAGGACTCCCACGAAAAGTGCTGAGGGAGAGCAGCAGGCACCCGCCTCAGCCCTCCCCCGTGATCCTCCCCACCGCCTCCCGCGTCACCGACCGGTCCGGCGGGGCGTCGTCGAGGGCGCGGTGGAGGGTGAGGCCCTCGATCAGCGCGTCCAGTTGGCGGGCCGTGTCCGGGGGGAAGTGGGTTTCCAGCAGGGCGCGGCTGCGGCGCATCCAGCGGACGCACAGCGCGCGGTACGGCTCCCGGCGCGCGGCCAGCGTGTACAGCTCCTGGACCAGGACCAGGTCGCGGCGCGGGCCCTCCGAGAGGGTGTGGATCAGGTCGGTGACCGCCTCGCGCGCCTCCGCCGGGGTCGCGGTGCCCGCGAGGTGCCGTTCGAAGACGGCGACCACGTGGTCGGCGTACCCCGTGAACGCCTCCAGCAGCAGCTCGTCGATGCCGGTGAAGTGGTACGTCATCGAGCCGAGCGGCACCCCGGCACGCGCCGCGATCTTGCGGTGGGAGACGCCGGCGACGCCCTCCTCGGCGACCAGGTCGAGCGCCGCCGCGAGGATGCGTTCGCGCCGGCGGGGGTCGGTGTGCCCGGTGGCCATTCGGTCAGAGGGAGCGGACCGGGCGGGCCGGGTTGCCGACCGCCACGACGTTCGCCGGGACGTCCTTGGTGACGACCGCACCCGCGCCGATGACCGAGTTGTCGCCGATGGTCACGCCGGGACAGACGATCGCGCCGCCGCCGATCCACACGTTGTCCCCGATGATGATCGGCCGCGCCGCCTCCAGTTTGTCGCGGCGCGGCTGCGGCTCCACCGGGTGGGTGGGCGTGAGCAATTGGACGTTCGGGCCGATCTGGCAGTCCTCGCCGATGGTGATGGCGGCGACGTCCAGCGCGGTGAGGTGGTAGTTGACGAACGTGCGGGCGCCGACGGTGATGTTGCTGCCGTAGTCGACGTAGAGCGGCGGGCGGATCTCGACGTCCTCGCCGACCGAGCCGAGCAGTTCGGCCAGGACCGTCTTCGCCTGGTCCCGCTCGTCCACGAACGTGGCCTGGTAGCGCGCGGCGAGACGCATCGCGCGCTGCTGCCTGCGGCCGATCTCCGGGTCGTCGGCGATGTACAGGTCGCCCGCGAGCATCCGCTCCAGGTTCGTGCGCGGATCGCCCGCGAAGTGGTCCGTGGTCATGCGTACGATCGTACGCTCCATGCCGTCGTGAGCGTACGAGCACCCGCCCCTGCACACCCCTCATGCCTGACACGGTGTGGCGAGCGCCCCCGCGCCGAGCCGGGCACGAGGGCGCTCGCCGGTGAGGAAGGGGAGCTACGGCGCCGCCGTCACGCCGCCGGTGTCAGCTCCGCCCGGCCGAACAGGAGGGCGTAGCCGGGTGGGAGCTGGTCCAGGATGCGCGTCACCAGCTCGTCGCCGACCAGCGGCGGCAGCACGCTGAGCACGGAGCTGACGTCCCAGCGGGCCGTCGCCGGGGTCGCGCCCTCGATCCGGGCGGCCACGGAGTCGACGAACTCGGCCGCCGTGAGCTGTCGTGTCGCCGGAATCTGGGAGGCGACCACCCGCGCGGCCTCCTCGGGCAGGGCACGGGCCAGGTCGACGCGCTCGTCCCCGACGACGTGGCCGCCGAGGGCGGACAGGACGATGCGGGTGACGCTCTCCGCCTCCGACCGCGTCGGGTACTGCCCGGCCTCCCGCACGGCGTCGACGAGTTCACGCCAGGCGGAGTCCTGGGCCGGGCGCGGGCCGGGTGCCGGGGTGATGTCGTCTCCTGGCTGCGGGACGGCGGACTTCTGCGGCGTCAGCGTGGTCATCCGAAGCTCCTCTCCTTCTCCGGTGTGCGGTTCTGCGTGGGCCGGCCGGCCCGGCGGTCCCGGGCCCCCGACCCGTTCGCGCCGTCGCCCGCCTCCGGGCGTCCGGCGCGTGGCCGCGTCCCGCGGGCGCGACGCCCGCGGGACGCACGGAAGGGGTCGGCCCGGTCAGCCGGTGATCTGCTTGCGGTCGCCGCCCGTGATCTGGATGCGGCGCGGCTTGGCCGCCTCGACCACCGGGATGCGCAGGGTCAGGACACCCGCGTCGTACCTGGCGTCGATGCGCCCGGTGTCCAGGGTGTCGCCGAGGAACAGCTGCCGGCTGAAGTGGCCGGTCGGACGCTCGGAGACCACCGCGTCCGCGTCCTCGGGGGCCGGCGAGCGGCGCTCGGCGCGGACGTTCAGGACGTTGCGCTCGACGTCGAGCTCGATGGATTCCGGGTCGATGCCGGGGATGTCGAAGTGGACGATGAAGTCGTCCCCTGCCCGGTAGGCGTCCATCGGCATCACCGACGTGCT
Source organism: Streptomyces sp. NPDC014764 (assembly GCF_043082785.1). Classification (NCBI taxonomy): domain Bacteria; kingdom Bacillati; phylum Actinomycetota; class Actinomycetes; order Kitasatosporales; family Streptomycetaceae; genus Streptomyces; species Streptomyces sp. NPDC014764. The sequence continues at coordinate 995,529 of NZ_JBIBXY010000001.1, forward strand.
GGTGCCCGGGCCGAAGACCTGCCGCGCGAGACGGTCGAACTCACGGAACGGGTCGGTACGCATGAGCATCACAGTCCACTCCTCTCTGTGAAGTCGCTTGAGCGATGCCCAACGGATCAATTCCTTATATAGCTCATGGGGAGGAAAGTTGACAAGCCTCCACTCAGTTTTGCCCGGGCAGCCGCTCCGGGGCTGGTGAGAGGGGGCGCCACCGGGCGCGTTAGCCTCGGAGGTCCGTGGTTTCCCGCGCCCCGCGCGGGGCGCAGTGGCAGGAGGCAGCAGGCATGGCGAAGGTTCCCAGTTCGGTGGTGGCCGCGAGCGGGCTCGTCGGCGGGTACGGCGTGGCCCGCTGGACCCGTAAGCGGCAGCTCGGCGGGGTCGTGCTCGCCGCCGCCGGGGTCGCCGCCGCCCAGCAGTGGCGCGAGCGGGCCGGCGGGCCGGCGGCCGGTGTGCTGTCGGCGGCGTACGTGGCCGCGTTCGCCGGGTCGCACCCGCTGGCGAAGAAGGTCGGCGCGTGGCCGGCCGTGTTCTCGGTGGCCGGCGCGGTCGCCCTCGCGTCCTGGGCGGTGGCCGACCGGCGGGGCTGAGAGCCTCCGCCGGCCGAACGCCCGTCGAAGCGCCCGTCGAAGCACCTGTCAAGACCCCGCCAGGCCCCGTCAGGCCCCGTCAGGCCCCGTCAGGATCCCGTCCCTCAGGAGCGGGCCGCCGCCTGCTGCGGTTCGGCCGCCGACAGGGGCGTCGCGATGTCCTCCAGCGACCGCCGCTCCGCGTTCACCGCGAGAATCGCCGCCACGACGCCCGCCGCCACCATCAGCCCCGCGCCGATCTGGAACGCGAGCACGGTGTCGCCGACCTTGCCGGTGTTGGTCAGCTCGGCGAAGAGCAGCGGGCCGCTGATGCCGCCGGCGGCGGTGCCGATCGCGTAGAAGAAGGCGATGGACATCGCCCTGGTCTCCATCGGGAAGATCTCGGAGACCGTGAGGTAGGCGCTGGACGCGCCGGCGGACGCGAAGAACAGCACCACGCACCAGCACGCGGTCATCGTCGCCGCGGTCAGCGAACCGCGGTCGAACAGCCACGCCGTGCCGAACAGCAGCACACCCGACAGCACGTAGGTGCCGGAGATCATGATCCGGCGGCCGACCGTGTCGAACAGCTTGCCCAGCAGCAGCGGGCCGAGGAAGTTGCCGGCCGCGATGACCGCGAAGTAGTAGCCGGTGTTCCCTGACGGCACGTCGAAGAACTGCGTGAGGATCGCCCCGAAGCCGAAGGTGATCGCGTTGTAGAGGAACGCCTGCCCGATGAACAGGGCGAAGCCGAGGGTGGAGCGCCTGCGGTAGCGGGCGAAGACGGTGCGGGCGATCTCGGTGAAGGTGGTGCGGGTGCGCTGGTGGATCGTCATCTCGTCGTCGGCGGGCGGCAGTTCCTTGCCGCCCTCGGCCGCGACGCGCTCCTCGATGCCGGAGACGATCCGCTCGGCCTCCTCGTCCCGGCCGTGGATCAGCAGCCAGCGCGGACTCTCCGGGACGTGCCGCCGTACGAGCAGGATGACCAGGGAGAGGACCGCGCCCAGGGCGAAGGTGAGACGCCAGCCGACGTCCGCCGGGAAGATCGAGGTGTTCAGCGCGACGATCGACAGCAGCGCGCCGGCCACCGCGCCGAGCCAGTAGCTGCCGTTGATCAGCAGGTCCACACGGCCCCGGTACTGCGCCGGGATCAGTTCGTCGATCGCGGAGTTGATGGCCGCGTACTCGCCGCCGATGCCGAAGCCGGTGAGGAAGCGGAAGAGGAAGAACCACCAGGTGTCGAAGGACAGCGCGGTCAGCGCCGTCGCGCCCAGGTAGACGGCCAGGGTGATCAGGAACAGCTTCTTGCGGCCGTAGATGTCGGTGAGCCGCCCCCAGAAGAGGGCGCCCAGGCAGGCGCCCGTGACGTAGAGGGCGGCGGATATGCCGGTGACCTCGCCGGAGGTGATGGGCAGTCCGCTGCCGGGCTCGGACAGCCGGGCCGCGATGTTGCCGACGACGGTGACTTCCATCCCGTCGAGGATCCATACGGTGCCGAGGCCGATGACGACGGACCAGTGCCAGCGGGACCACGGCAGGCGGTCCAGGCGGGCGGGGATTCTGGTGGTGACGGTGCGTCCGGACCCGGACTGCGCGGTGGCCATGGGCTCCCTCCTCGACGAAGTGAACCTCGTGTGCCCCGCGCCGGCCGGTTTCACGCCCGGGGCCGTCCCCGGCGGGCGCGGCCCCACGCCCGGGCGGGCGCGCTACGCCCCCAGCGCCCGCGACACCGTGTAGATCAGCAGGCCCGCGAGCGAGCCGACCACCGTGCCGTTGATGCGGATGAACTGCAGGTCGCGGCCGATGTTGGCCTCGATCTTCTTCGTCGTGTGCTCCGCGTCCCAGCTCGCCACCGTGTCCGTGATCAGCGAGGTGATCTCCTTGCGGTACGTCGTCACCACGTACACCGCGGCGCTCTCCAGCCAGGTGTCGACCTTGCCCTGGAGCTTCGGGTCGAGCGACATACGGGCGCCCAGTGACAGCAGGGACGCCCGGAGCCGCAGCCGCAGCTCGCTGCGCTCGTCCTCCGCCGCCGAGACGATCATGCCCCGTACGGCCGTCCAGGCGGACGCGATCAGGTCCTGGACCTCGCTGCGGCCCAGGATGTCGCCCTTGAGACGCTCCACGCGGGCGCGGGTGTCGGTGTCGGCCTGGAGGTCGGTCGCGAAGTCGGTGAGGAAGCGGTCCAGAGCGCCGCGCGCCGGGTGGCTCGGCATGTCCCGCATCTCGGTGACGAAGCGCAGCAACTCCTTGTAGACGCGCTCACCGACCTTGCGGTCCACGAACTTGGGCGTCCAGCCGGGTGCGCCGCCGTGCACCGCGTCCATCACGGCGTCGCTGTGCAGCACGAGCCAGTCGTGGGCGCGGGAGACGACGACGTCCACCCCGCGTTTGTGGGCGCCGTCGGCGACGATCCGCTCCAGCATCTTGCCCATGCCGGGCGCGATCTCCTGGGCGTTGGCCCGGCGGGTGATCGCCTCGCCGACGACGGCCTGCACGTCGGAGTCGCGGAGCACGGTCAGCGCGCCGCGCAGGGCCGCCGACGCCTCGGCGGTGACCCGGTCGGCGTGCTCGGGGACGGAGAGCCAGGCGCCGAGCCGGCTGCCGATGCCGACGGCGCGCAGACGTCTGCGGACGACGTCCTCGGAGAGGAAGTTCTCCCCGACGAAGTCGCCGAGGGCCGTGCCGAGCTGGTCCTTCTTGGTCGGGATGATCGCCGTGTGCGGGATGGGCAGTCCCAGCGGGTGCCGGAAGAGCGCGGTGACGGCGAACCAGTCGGCCAGCGCGCCCACCATGCCCGCCTCGGCCGCCGCGGCCACGTACCCCGCCCAGGCGCCGGCGCCCTGGTGCGAGGCCCACTTGGCGAGGACGTAGACGAGGGCGACGAACAGCAGCAGGCCCGTCGCGGTGAGCTTCATGCGGCGCACGCCGCGCTGCTTCTCCTCGTCCGCGGGGCTGAACGTCGTCATCGCCCGGTTCGTGCCGGCACCGGTGCGGGCATGCTGCTCGGCGGCATCCCGGTCCTCGGTGTCTGCCGTCTCAGTCCGTTCCATCCGCTCCACCCGTTCGGTGATCCCTCACACATTGTCCCTTCCTGACCGACTCCTGGAACGGAACAGGAGTTCCCGGCGTCTGTCCCTGGGGGGAATCCAGGGACGTCACCTAGGGGTACCCCGGGCCGCCCCGGACACCCCGGGCCACGCGGACCGACCACCCGAAGGCACGCCCGAGGCGGGTCCCGGGCCGGTCCGGGCCGGTCCCGCGGCGGGTCCGGGTCAGGCCCGGGTGCGCCCCGGGGTAGGTCCGAGCCGTCCAGGGCCCGCCCGGGTCCGTCCGGGTCCGCCCGGACGATCTTCGGCCGCGTCCCGCGCCCGGCCTCCCCGCCCTGACCCACGATGGTGCGACGGACGGAGCCGCGAGCGGCTCCCGCTTCCCGAGGAGAACAGCACAGCATGACCCGTGACGGGGACACGGCGGTGCCGCCGCGCGCGCCGCAGCCACCCGCCCCGCAGGGGCGGACCGGGCGGTACGCGGCGTTGCTGGCCGCGATGCTCGCGGCCGTGCTCGCCGTGTCCGCCGTGATCTTCGTCGGGGTGTCCGCCGACGGCCTGCGCGGGCGGGACACCGCGGCCCGCGACGGCGGCGGGGCGGGGAACCCCGTCGCGCCCGCCTCCGCCGGGACCTGGGTCACCGCCTGGGCGACCGCGCCGGGTGGCGGCGAGCCCGGCACGGAGACCGCGGGACTCGCCGGCCGGTCCGTGCGGAACGTCGTCCACACCACCGCGGGCGGCACCCGCGCCCGCGTCACCCTGTCCAACCTCTACGGCCGCGCCCCGCTCACCCTCACGCACGCGTCGATCGCCGTCTCCGCCGGCCCGGACACCGCAGCCGCGCTCGCCGGCACCATGCGGCCCCTCACCTTCGCCGGCAACCCGTCGGTCGTCGTCCCGGCGGGCGGACAGGTCGTCAGCGACGCCGTGCGCGTCCCGGTCCCGCGCGACGCGCGCATGCTGATCAGCACGTACTCCCCCGTCCCTTCGGGTCCGGTGACGTACCACAAGCACGCCCGGCAGATCTCCTTCGTCGCCGAGGGCGAGCACACCCGCGACACCACCGGGGCCGCGTACAACGGGCAGAGCACCGTCTGGCGGTACGTCACGGCGCTGGACGTGCTCAGCGACGACTCCGAGGGCACGGCCGTCGTCCTGGGCGACTCCCTCACCGACGGCATCTCGTCGACGACCGGCGCGGACGCCCGCTGGCCCGACGTGCTGTCCGGCCGGCTGCGCGCGGCCCTCGCGTCCGGCCGGGACCTCCCCCGCTACAGCGTCGTCAACGCCGGGCTCAGCGGGAACCGCGTCCTCGCCGACGGGCCCGGCCGGCCGCCGCGCAACGCCGCCGCTCCGCACCGCTTCGAACGGGACGCGCTGGGCCGCGCGAACGTCCGGGTCGTGGTCGTCGTGCTCGGCATCAACGACATCCTCCGCGCACCGGACACCGCCGACCCGGAGCGGATCGTGGGCGGGCTGACGACCCTGACCGGGCGGGCCCACGCGCGGGGGATCAAGGTGGTCGGGGCGACGCTGATGCCGTACCGCGGGCACCGCGGGTGGACCCCGCACGGCGAGGACGTGCGCCAGCGGGTCAACGCGGCGATCCGCGACGGCGGGGTGTTCGACGAGGTCGTGGACTTCGACGAGGCGGTGCGGGACGCGTACGACCCCCGCCGCCTCCGGGCCGGCCACGACTCCGGGGACGGGCTGCACCCCAGCGACGAGGGCTACGCGCGCATGGCGGAGACGTTCGAGCTGAAGGCGCTGAAGGGCGGGGCACCGGCCCGGCTGTGAGCGGCGCCGGGCCGGACCGGCCGGGTCAGCGGTCCTCGGGCCGCCGCTCCCGCTCCTCCCGCGTGCCGTGCAGGTTCAGCGGGTCGTGGAGACGCCGCGACTCCCCCAGCTCCCGGCGGTGCCGCTCGGCGCCGTCCAGATGCTCCTGCCGCTGCCGCTCCGCACGCTCCAGGTGCTCCCGCCGGCGCTCCTCCTTGAGCGCCTGCTTCTCCAGGCGCCGCTCCTCCCGCAGCCGCTGCCGCTCCGCGCGGGGCAGTTTGCGCTGCACACCGACCCCGCCCCAGAAGGCGAGCCCCGTGATGATCACGCGCGGGGCGCCCGGCTCGGCCGGCACGCCCTCCTCGCGGTGGTCGAAGCCGCCCATGATGCCGACGCCGCGCACCACCACCTCCACGCCCGGCGGCACGGTCACGTCGATCCCGCCCATGATCGCGACGGCGTTGATGACGATCTCGCGGTCCGCGAAGTTCGCGTCGCGCAGGTCGATGTTGCCGCCGCCCCAGAACGCGAAGCAGTTGAAGCGCCGGGGCGCCGTCCACCGCCCCTTGCGCTCGAAGCCGCCCATCACGGCGACCGCCCAGGTCGACAGCCCCGACTCGTCCCCGCCGACGATGCGGTCCGCCCAACCGCCGCCCGTCGCCGGATCCTTCATCAGCGAGACGGCGGGCGGGGCCGCCGTGCCCGACCCGGGCAGGTCACGGGTGATGGGTGCCAGTTCCCCGTAGGTGCGCGCCTGATAGGTGGCGTCCAGCCGCTCCTGGAACTCCTCCATGTCCAGGCGGCCCTCGGCGAGGGCGTCCCGGAGGACATCGGCGACCCGTTCACGGTCGGCGTCGGAGGCGCGGAGGTCCGGTGCGGGTGCGTCGTCGGTCATACCCAGCAGCCTACGAGTTGTCCCCGTCACACGGCTACGAGGACTGCGTCGGCGCCCGCCCGGCCCGCTCCGCGTACATCTGCGCGATGACCGCCTCGATGTCGGGCTCCCGCACCGACAGGTCGACCAGCGGGTAACGCTCGGCGATCCGCGTCACCAGCCCGGCCGCCGGCTCCGACGCGGGGAACGCCACCCACTGCCGGGGCCCGTCCACCCGCACCACCCGGGCGGGAGCGGGCACCTCCACCGGCGGGCACTCCCGCTCCAGGTCCACCACCAGCGTCCGCTCGCTCTCCCCCACCTCGTGCAGCCCGGCGAGCGCCCCGTCGTACACCAGCCGGCCGTGGTCGATGACCATCACCCGGGAGCAGACCTGCTCGATGTCCTGGAGGTCGTGCGTGGTCAGCAGGACCGTCGTGGAACGCTCGGCGTTCACCTGCCGCAGGAACTCCCGCACCCGGGTCTTGGAGACGACGTCCAGGCCGATCGTCGGCTCGTCCAGGTACAGCACCTCCGGGTCGTGCAGCAGCGCCGCCGCGATGTCCCCGCGCATCCGCTGCCCCAGCGACAGCTGCCGCACCGGCACCTCCAGCAGGTCGCCCAGGTCGAGCAGTTCGACCAGCCGCGCGAGGTTCTCCCGGTAGCGGGCGTCGGGGATGCGGTACATGCGGTGCATCAGCTTGTACGAGTCGATCAGCGGAAGGTCCCACCACAGGGTGGTGCGCTGCCCGAACACCACCCCGATGCGGTGCGCCAGCCGGGTCCGCTCCCGCGACGGGTCGATCCCGGCGACCCGCAGCCGGCCGCCGCTCGGCGTGAGGATGCCCGTCAGCATCTTGATCGTCGTCGACTTCCCCGCGCCGTTCGGCCCGATGTAGCCGACCATCTCGCCGCGCGCCACCGTGAAGGAGATCGAGTCCACCGCCCGCACCTGGTGCCGCTCGCGCCGCAGCAGCCCCTTGCGCCGGCGCACGTCGAAGACCTTCTCGACCCGGTCCAGCTCGATGAACGCCTCCGGCCGGCCATCCGTGTCCGGTTCGGCTGTCGTCCCCATCCGCCCGCTCAACTCCCCACGCTCCTGTACGACCTCAGTCCCGTCCGCCACGTCAGCCCTGCCAGCGCGCAGCACCCCGCCGCCACCAGCGGCGACGCGAACGCCACCCACCCCGGCAGCGCCAGCGGGTACGGGCGCCCCAGGATGTGCGCGGCGGGCACCCAGTTGACGAAGGCCAGCGGCAGCACGAACGTCACCCCGCGCACCAGGTCCTTCCCGAACACCGCCGGCGGGTACTGCAGCATCGTCGTCCCGCCGTACGTGAACGCGTTCTGCACCTCCGCCGCGTCCTGCGCGTAGATCTGGAATGCGGCGCCCGCCACGAACACCGCCACGAAGATCGCCGCGCCGGACACCACCATCAGCGGCACCAGCAGCGCCTTCGACACCGTCCAGTCGATGTCCGCCGCCACCAGCGCCCAGCCCAGCACCGCCCCGCCCTGCGCGATCCGCCCCAGGCGGCGCAGCGAGAAGCGGTCCCCGCCGACCTGCGCGAGCACCGGCACCGGCCGCACCAGCAGCACGTCGAACGAGCCGTCCCTGATCCGCGAACCGAGTTGCGGCATCGACCCCGCCGCGAGATGCGCGAGCCCGAACGACGTCACCGACGCCGCGTACAGGAACGCCACCTCCGGCAGCGACCAGCCCGCCAGCGAGTCGACCTGCGAGAACATCAGCAGGATCCCGACGAAGTCCAGCCCCGTCATCACCAGGTTGCCGAACAGCGTGAACACGAACGACACCCGGTAGGTCATCCCGGACCGCACCCACATCCCGGCGATCATCCGGTACGCCCGCAGCCCTTCCAGCACCGCGCCGCGCTCAGCCACCCTGCACCACCACCCGGCGCGTGGCCGCCGACTGCACAAGACGGCCCGCCGCGAGCAGCAGCACCGCCCACATCGCCTGGAAGGCGAACGCCCCCGCCACCGCCGTCTCCCCCATCAGCACGTCCGCGGGGACCTGGAGCTGCGCAGCCCACGGCAGCGCCCGCGCCACCTCGCCGAACCCGCCCGGGAAGACGTTCAGCGGCAGCACCATGCCCGAGAAGAACACCCCGAGGATCATCATCACCTGGCTGACGCCCGTGCCGTCCAGCAGCCAGAACACGCTCAGCGCCACCAGATAGCGGATCCCGAAGCTCACCAGCGCCGCCAGCAGCAGCGCCACCGCGAACCACACCCACGTGTCGAAACGCGTCGGCAGCGCCGTCGGGAAGAACAGCCCGCCCACCAGGAACGGCACCACCCCGCGCCCCAGCAGCTGGAACGCCGCCCGGCCCAGGTCGCCCGCCAGCCACCACAGCTGGAGATCCGCCGGCCGGTACAGGTCCACCGCGATCTCACCGGTGCGGATGCGTTCCATCAGCTCCGTCTCGACGCCCCCGCCCTGCAGTGCCAGCGCCGCGAACAGGCACTGCCCCAGCCACACGTACGTCACCGCCTGCGCCTGGTCGTAGCCGCCGAGGTCCGGGCGCTCGTCCCACAGCGCCAGATACGTGTAGACGAGGATCAGCCCGAACACCGTGTTGGTGAACACCCCCGCCGCGGTCGCCGCCCGGTACGACGCGTACCGCCGGAACCCCCGGGCCGCCACGGCCAGGTACAACCATGCCGAACCCACCCCTTTCCACCCCTCCCGCTTCAGACACCGAAGCGCAGGAGCCTAGTCCGGGGAGAGATCGCGCCGCCACGGGTTTCCCGGCCGGTCCTCCGGTCAGGTGAACAGCCGGCGCGGCCGAACGGGCGACACGGCGCAGGACGCACGACGCGCGTCGCCGCCCGGCGAAGGCGGCGACGGGTGCGACAGTCTTCAATAAGAGGCACGCACGAGGCGTACGCACCCATATGAGGCGTACGGGAACGAACGAGGCGAATCAGGAGTCCGTGCACGACATGAGCGACGAGCCGCAGCCGAAGAAGCCCCGCCCGGGCTGGGCATCGCACGAGCCTCAGGCGGCCGACGCGCCCGACGACGCCCGGGACGACACCCGGACGGACGACGCCGACGCCACACGATCGGATGAATCCGACGCGGACAGCGGGGCCGCCACCGCCTCGGACCAGGAGCCCGGCACGGCTTCCGCCGAGAAGCCGGGCTCCGCGGAGAAGCCGGGCCCCGCGGAGGAGCCGGGCTCCGCGGAGGAGCCGGGTCCCGCCCGGAAGCCGGGCGCCGCCAAGGACAAGAAGGCCGCCCGCGAAAAACGCCGCGCCGCCCTCAAGGCCCGCCGCACCGGCTGGCGCCGCGCCGTCCCCACCTGGCGCATGGTCCTCGGCGCGTTCCTCGTCACCGCGCTGCTCGTCGTCGGCGGCTTCCTCCTCGGCTACGCCCTCGTCCAGATCCCCGCCGCCAACGCCCTCGCCACCCAGCAGGCCAACGTCTACCTCTACGCCGACGGCTCCGTCATCGCCCGCGACGGCGAGGTCAACCGGGAGAACGTCAGACTCGCCCAGATCTCGAAGGACGCCCAGCACGCCGTCCTCGCCGCCGAGGACCGCGACTTCTACACCGAGTCCGCCGTCGACCCCCAAGCCATGGTCCGCGGCGCCTGGAACACCGTCACCGGCAAGGGCAAGCAGTCCGGCTCCACCATCACCCAGCAGTACGTGAAGAACTACTACCTGCGCCAGGAGCAGACCGTCACCCGCAAGGTGAAGGAGTTCTTCATCTCCATCAAGCTCGACCGCAACCAGTCCAAGGACGAGATCCTCGAGGGCTACCTCAACACCAGCTTCTTCGGCCGCGGCGCCTACGGCATCCAGGCCGCCGCCCACGCCTACTACGACATGGACGCCTCCGAACTCGACGCCGGACGCGCCGCCTACCTCGCCGCCCTCGTCAACGCCCCCAGCCAGTACGACGTGATCGCGCACCCCGAGAACCGCGCCTTCGTCGAGAAGCGCTGGAACTACGTCCTCGACGGCATGGTCGACGAAGGCTGGCTCGACCCCGCCGAACGCGCCCGCCTCACCTTCCCCGTGCCCAAGCGGACCACCCACTCCACCGGCATGTCCGGACAGCGCGGCTACATCGTCAACGTCGTCAAGCAGCACCTCACCGACAACAAGATCGTCGACGAGGCCGCCCTCGACGCCGGCGGCTACCGCATCACCACGACCCTGCAGAAGAGCAAGCAGGACGCCTTCGTCGAGTCCGTCGACGACAACCTCATGGACCGCCTCGACCAGAAGAACCGCAAGGTCGACACCTACGTCCGCGCCGGCGGCGCCTCCGTCGAACCCAAGACCGGCAAGGTCGTGGCGATGTACAACGGCATCGACTACGTCAAGCAGTACACCCCCAACGCCACCCGCCGGGACTTCCAGGTCGGCTCGTCCTTCAAGCCCTTCGTCTTCACCGCCGCCGTCGAGAACGGCTCCCGCACCCAGGACGGCCGCCGCATCACCCCCCAGACCCGCTACGACGGCACCAGCGAACGCCCCGTCCAAGGCTGGGCCGGCCCCCGCTACGCGCCCGAGAACGAGGACCACGAGGACTACGGCGACATCACGGTCAGCGAGGCCACCGACAAGTCCGTCAACGCCGTCTACGCCCAGATGGCCGTCGACGTCGGCCCCGACAAGGTCCGCGAGACCGCCGTCGGCCTCGGCCTCGCCCCCGACACCCCCGACCTCGACGGAGCCGGACCCTCCATCGCCCTCGGCGTCGCCAACGCCAGCGTCCTCGACATGGCGCAGGCGTACGCGACCCTCGCCAACCACGGCAAGCACACCCCGTACACCCTCGTCGAGAAGATCACCCAAAACGGCCGCGACATCGCCCTCCCCGAGCGGCGCACCCGTCAGGCCGTCAGCCGCGAGGCAGCCGACACCACCACCTCCGTCCTCAAGGGCGTCGTCGAGAAGGGCACCGCCACCGCCGCCCAGACCTCCGGACGCCCCGCCGCAGGCAAGACCGGAACCGCCGAGGAGGACACCGCCGCCTGGTTCGCCGGCTACACCCCCGACCTCGCCACCGTCGTCGCCGTCATGGGCCAGGACCCCGTCACCGCCGGACACAAGTCCCTCTACGGCGCCATGGGCCTCCCCCGCGTCAACGGCGGCGGCGCCCCCGCCGAGATCTGGGGCCAGTACACCCGCGACGCCCTCGAGGGCGACCCCGTCAGCTCCTTCAGCCTGCGGCTCCAGCCCGGCGCCGACGAGAGCCAGCCCCCCGCCCCCGACTCCAGCGGCGGACCGTCCTCCTCCGGCGACCCCTCCTCCTCCGCCACCGAAGTCCCCGACGACGAGGACACCGACAGCGGCACCCCCGAGGACGACAGCGGCAGCAGCGACGACGGCACGGAGAGCGAAGGGCAGGACTCCACCGGCGGCACCTCCACCGGCTCCCCCTCCGGCGGACAGAGCGGCGACACCGGCGACGGCGGCGGCACCGGCACGGGCGGCGGCGGGGACAGCACCGGCGGCGGCAACACCGACGACGGCGGCTCCAACCGCGACGAACTCCCCGGCCCCGGCGGACTCAGCGGCGCCCTCGACGGACGCCGCTGGAACTAGCCCTCGCCAGGTTCTGGCTAGTGGCCGGAGGTCGCCTTCAGACCCACCACGGCCACCAGCAGCAGACAGATGAAGAAGATCCGGGCGGCGGTCACCGGCTCTCCCAGCACCACCATGCCCAGCACCGCCGCCCCGGCCGCGCCGATCCCCACCCACACGCCGTACGCCGTCCCGATCGGCAGCGTCCGCGCCGCGTACGACAGCAACAGCATGCTCGTCACGATGCCGGCGCCCGTCAGCACACTCGGCCACAGGCGGGTGAAACCGTCCGTGTACTTCATGCCGACCGACCAGCCGACCTCCAGCAGACCGGCGACCACAAGCAGAACCCAGGCCATGACAGGCACCTCCGGGACACGACAGCGAAACGGGGGTGCGTCGTCTTTGCCTTCACCCCGGTACGGCGCGTCTCGTCGGGGCCCGCACGGACACGCCACACAGGACGCCGTACGGGACCTCCCACGGTAACCGACCACACGAAAAGAGCCGGTGACGGGTGTCACCGGCCCTCCTGCTCACCGTTCGGCTGCGGCTACAGATACAGCCCGGTCGAGTCCTCCGAACCCTCGAAACGGTCCGCGGCCACCGCGTGCAGATCGCGCTCCCGCATCAGCACGTACGCCGTCCCGCGCACCTCGACCTCCGCACGGTCCTCCGGGTCGAACAACACCCGGTCACCGGGCTCCACCGTCCGCACGTTCTGCCCCACCGCGACCACCTCGGCCCAGGCCAGCCGGCGGCCCACCGCCGCCGTCGCGGGAATCAGAATGCCGCCCCCCGAACGCCGCTCGCCCTCACCGGTCTCCTGCCGCACGAGCACACGGTCGTGCAGCATCCGGATCGGCAGCTTGTCGTGCTGGGAACTGTCGTTTCTGTTGGCGCTCACAGCCTGAAACCTACCTGCCTCGACGACGCACGTACGCGGGAGGGGGACCCGTCCGCCGGCACCTCAGCGCCGCCGCTTACGGGCGCCCAGGGCCAGCAGCCCCACGACCCCCACCACCAGCACGCCCACCGGGACCACCCGATCCAGCCGCGGCGCGCCCGTCTCGTCCACGAACTGCGCCTTCACCTCACTCACCACACGGTTGACGCCCACATAGGCGCGCCCCAGCGTGTGGTCCACGTTCGACACGACCCTGGCCTTCGCGTCACCCACGATCGTCTTCGGGTGCACCCGCACCCCGATCTCGTCCAGGGTCTCCGCCAGCACCGCACGGCGACGCGCGATGTCCGCCTCGATCTGCGCCGGGGTCCTGGTGTCCGCCGTGTCCGCCACCGTGTCGCCTCCACGATCCGCTGTGATGCCTGTGCCGGACAGTCTGTCAGCTTCAGGCCGCGCCGCACTGTCAGGACCCCCGGTTACCCTCGATCCCGGCACCCGATCCACGCAGTGCACGTACGAGGAGACGAGACCGATGAGCGCACGCCTGACGCCCGGGGACGAGGCCCCCGCCTTCACCCTGCCCGACGCCGACGGCAACGAGGTGTCACTGGCCGACCACAAGGGCCGCAAGGTCATCGTCTACTTCTACCCGGCGGCGCTGACGCCCGGCTGCACCAAGCAGGCGTGCGACTTCACCGACAACCTCGACCTGCTGGCCGGGGCCGGGTACGACGTGATCGGCATCTCCCCGGACGCCCCGGAGAAGCTCGCGAAGTTCCGCGAGAAGGAGAGCCTGAAGGTCACCCTGCTCGCCGACCCGGACAAGAAGGTCCTGGACGCGTACGGCGCGTTCGGCGAGAAGAAGAACTACGGCAAGACCTACATGGGCGTCATCCGCTCCACGATCGTCGTCGACGAGGACGGCAAGGTCGAGCACGCCCTCTACAACGTCCGCGCGACGGGCCACGTGGCCAAGATCATCAAGGACTTGGGCATCTGACCCTGCCGCCCCTCGGAAACGGCCTGCACCGGCACACCGGTGCAGGCCGTTCCGCTTTCCGTACGTGACCGTCCGATATCCGGATCGTTACTCCGTGCGAGACCACGAACACATGGACGGAGATACGGAGGGGTTCGATGAGGGCGAGCGCGTACACGCGGGAGCGGCTGGAGGAGGCGGCCCGGGGAGCACGGACGTTGACGGAGGCGCTGGAGCGGCTGGGGGTGGATCCGAAGAGCTGGAAGCGGCGGTACATCTTCGACCGGATGAGGAAGCTGCGGGTGGACGTCTCGCACTTCGAGCGCGAGGGAGCGAAGTGGACAAGGCAGATTCTTGAGCCTGTCGTCGCCGCATCGACGAGCGTCAACGAGGTGCTCCGTCGGCTCGGCCTCGACCCGGTCGGTGGGCACCACACGAACATCTCCCACCGGATCAAGATCTACGGCATCGACACCTCACACTTCACACCAGCCGCTCGTACGGAGCGGCAGCGGTACAACCAGCGCCGCCGGACCGCTGCGGAGATCCTCGTAGAGGACACCTCCGGTCACGTCCGACGCATCCCGGGCCGCCGGCTGAAAAGGGCGATGCATGAACTCGGGGTGGAGGAGCGCTGCGCACTGTGCGGCATCGAGCCGGTATGGCTCGGGGAGCCTCTCCCTCTCGAGGTGGACCACGTCGACGGCAACTGGCGGAACAATCGGATTGAGAACCTTCGCATGCTCTGCCCCAACTGTCACTCGACGACGGACAATTACCGAGGCCGAAGCAAACGGCGGGCCTCGTGATGGCCGGAACGCAGTACACCCGCGAGCGGCTCGTCGAAGCAGCTGCCAGCTGTTCCGACATCGACGAGGTCATCGTCTTCTTCGGCACCCCGCCCTACGGCAATCTCCGTCGGTACCTGCACAAGCGCTTCGAGCACTTCGGCATCGACATCTCCCATTTCCCGCGCGGACAGCGGGGGCCGGTCTCTTCCCTCAGACCAACCACTGACGAGCTGCGGAGTGCCGTCGCTGAGAGCATCTCCATCGCCGGCGCCCTGAACGTTTTGGGCAAACCCAGCAATGGCCGACTACGCGCGCTGTTCCATCAATGGGTGGCAGAAGACGGCATCGACACGTCGCACTTCCTCGGACAGGCGCACCAGCGCGGCAGATCAAGTTCGACAGCCAAAGCCGCCGAGGACATCTTGATCCGGCACGACGGCACACGCCGAACCAAGACCACTCTGCTGCGCCGCGCGCTGCGCGATGTCGGTGTTCCCGAGCTGTGCGCCAGGTGCGGCGTCACACCGGAGTGGCTCGGCAAGCCGATGACCCTGGAGGTCGATCACATCAACGGGGACTGGCGTGACAACCGGCGCGAGAATCTCCGGTTGCTCTGCCCGAACTGTCACGCGGTCACCACTACGTGGTGCAGAGGAGGCCGACGGTCCCGTCTCAGCGCCCAGTAGAGTAAGCACCGCTGCGGGCCCGTACCCCAGCTGGCAAGAGGGCGCCGGTTTAGGTCCGGTGTGTCGTGGGTTCGAGTCCCACCGGGCCCACAGGGAGAAGAGGCTCGACACCGCGACGGTGTCGAGCCTCTCCCGTGTCGTCAGCCCAACAGCTCCCGCACCACCGGCACCAGCGCCCGGAACGCCTTCCCCCGGTGGCTGATCGCGTTCTTCTCGGCCGGGGTCAGCTCCGCGCAGGTGCGTGTCTCGCCCTCCGGCTGGAGGATCGGGTCGTAGCCGAAGCCGTTCGTGCCGGCGGGAGTGTGGCGGAGGGTGCCACTCAGGCGGCCCTCGACGACCCGCTCCGTGCCGTCCGGCAACGCGAGGGCCGCCGCGCACGCGAAGGACGCGCCGCGGTGTTCGTCGTCGATGTCGGAGAGCTGGGCGAGGAGCAGGTCGAGGTTGGCCTTGTCGTCGCCGTGGCGGCCGGCCCAGCGGGCGGAGAAGATGCCGGGGGCCCCGCCGAGGACGTCGACGCAGAGGCCGGAGTCGTCGGCGACGGCGGGCAGGCCGGTGGCCCGGGCGAGGACGTGCGCCTTGAGGAGGGCGTTCTCGGCGAAGGTGACGCCGGTTTCCTTGACGTCGGGGACGTCGGGGTAGGCGTCGGCGCCGACGAGTTCGTGGGGCAGGCCCGCGTCGGCGAGGATCGAGCGGAGCTCGGTGATCTTTCCGGCGTTGCGGGTGGCGAGGATCAGGCGGGTCATGGGCCCAGTATCCCTGGGCCCATGACGGGGGTCCTGGTTACGGGGTGCAGACCTTGGTGAGCTCGCCGGCCGCGTCGGTGACGGGGCTGAGGTCGGGGGTGGTGTCGCCGTTGTCGATGGAGGTGCGGACGTTGGCGACGGCCTTCTCGAGGTCCTCGACGGCCTTGCTGACGTCGGCGTTGTCGGTCTCGTCCTGGAGCTTGCCGAGGTTGCTGTCGACGGAGTCGAGGGCTTCCTCGAGCTGGGTGACGTCGTTGGAGGCGTTCTCGACGGCCTGCTGCATGTCGGTGACGCTCTCGGCCACGGCGTCGGCGGTGCGGACGCAGTCGAGCGCCTTGTCGACGGCGGAGCAGCCGGTGGTGAGTCCGGTGGTGAGCGCGACGGCCGCCAGGGTGGCGGCGACGGCTGCGGTGCGGCGTCGGCGGCTCGCTGCCATGGAACGTTCCCTCCCTCGTCGGGCCGGTGCGGCCCGGTGTGTCGGCGGGCGCGCGGGGGATGCCCGTGCGCCCGTAACCCTTCAGACGCGGCGGCGGTCGGCGCGGTTGCTCGCGCCGACCACGGGTCTTGGGGTGCCTTTTACTTTTCGAGGAGGGTATCGAGTGCGGTGCGCTGGGCGGCGGCGAGTTCGGTGCATCCGGTGACGGCGAGGTCGAGGAGGGCGTTGAGTTCGTCGCGGGCGAAGGGTTCGGCCTCGGCGGTGCCCTGGACCTCGACGAAGCGGCCGTCGCCGGTGCAGACGACGTTCATGTCGGTGTCTGCGCGGACGTCTTCCTCGTAGCAGAGGTCGAGGAGGGGGACACCGGCGACGATGCCGGCGGAGACGGCGGCGACGGTGCCGGTGAGGGGCTTGCGGCCGGGCTTGACGAGTTTCCTGCCCTGGGCCCAGCCGATGGCGTCGGCGAGGGCGACGTAGGCGCCGGTGATGGCGGCGGTGCGGGTGCCGCCGTCGGCCTGGAGGACGTCGCAGTCGAGGACGATCGTGTTCTCGCCGAGGGCCTTGTAGTCGATGACTGCGCGCAGGGAGCGGCCGATGAGGCGGCTGATCTCGTGGGTGCGGCCGCCGATGCGGCCGCGGACGGACTCGCGGTCGCCGCGGGTGTTGGTGGCGCGGGGGAGCATGGAGTATTCGGCGGTGACCCAGCCCTCGCCGCTGCCCTTGCGCCAGCGGGGGACGCCTTCGGTGAAGGAGGCGGTGCAGAGGACCTTGGTGTCGCCGAAGGAGACGAGGACGGAGCCTTCGGCGTGTTTGCTCCAGCCGCGTTCGATGGTGACGGGGCGGAGCTGTTCGGGGGTGCGGCCGTCGATGCGAGACATGGCGCCGAGCCTAGCCGTAGACGTGGCGGGGCCCTTCCCCGTGCTGGGGGAAGGGCCCGGGTGCGGTGGCGGCCGGTGGGGCCGCGGCGCGTGCGTCAGGTGGTGCGGTGGTTCACATCATGTCTTCGATCTCGGCGGCGACGGGGTCGGCGTCGGTGCCGATGACGACCTGGATGGCGCTGCCCATCTTGACGACGCCGTGGGCGCCGGCGGCCTTGAGGGCGGCGTCGTCGACCTTGGAGGGGTCGACGACTTCGGTGCGGAGGCGGGTGATGCAGCCCTCGACCTCTTCGATGTTGTCGATGCCGCCGAGCCCGGCAACGATCTTCTCAGCCTTGGTGGCCATGTTCGTTCTCCCTGATCCGAACCGCTTTGTCGCAGTAACCCACAGTTGGCCCATCTTTGCGAGCGGTCATGTCGTGGTCGCTCGATGATGGGCGTCACGACAGCGGAACCGTCCTGCCTCACTGGTCTACACCACCGGGGGGACTGCCGCCAAACCCTCAGGGCGTCCAGTGAAGGGGACTTGATGAGCACGGTGAGCCCCGCCGGTGCCGACGCCGGCCCGAGCCCTCTGCGGGAGCGCTGGAACCGGTTGTTCCAGGGTCTGCAGAAGATGGGGCGGAGTCTGCAGCTGCCGATCGCGGTGCTGCCGGCGGCGGGCATCCTGAACCGGCTGGGGCAGCCGGACGTCTTCGGGGACGACGGGCTGGGCTGGACGAACGTCTCGAAGGTGATGGCGGGCGCGGGCGGGGCGCTGCTGGACGGTTCGCTGGGGTTGCCGCTGCTGTTCTGCGTGGGTGTGGCCATCGGGATGGCGAAGAAGGCTGACGGGTCGACGGCGCTGGCGGCGGTGGCGGGGTTCCTCGTCTACTTCAATGTGCTGCGGCAGTTCCCGAAGGACTGTCCGGAGGGGTCCGAGGCGGTGCCGAACGTCGGCTGTCAGCTGACGGACGGGACGGTGACGGCGTTCGACTTCCAGAATCCGGGGGTGTTCGGGGGCATCGTCATCGGTCTGACGGCGGCGTATCTGTGGCAGCGGTTCCACCGGACGAAGCTGGTGGACTGGCTGGGCTTCTTCAACGGGCGGCGCCTGGTGCCGATCATCATGGCGTTCGCGGCGATCGTGTTCGCGGCGGTGTGTCTGTGGATCTGGCCGCCGATCGGTGACGCGCTGGAGAGTTTCAGCGACTGGATGACGGGGCTGGGCGCGTGGGGCGCGGGCGTGTTCGGGGTCGCGAACCGGGCGTTGCTGGTGATCGGGCTGCACCAGTTCCTGAACGTGCCCATCTGGTTCCAGTTCGGCACGTACACGACGCCGGACGGCCGGGTGGTGCACGGTGACATCAACATGTTCCTGGCGGGCGACCCGGATGCGGGGCAGTTCCTGTCGGGGTTCTTCCCGATCATGATGTTCGCGCTGCCGGCGGCGGCGCTGGCGATCACGCACTGTGCGCGGCCGGACCGGCGCAAGGAGATCGGCGGTCTGATGCTGTCGGTGGCGCTGACGTCGTTCGTCACGGGCATCACGGAGCCGATCGAGTACTCGTTCCTGTTCGTGGCGCCGTTGCTGTACGCGGTGCACGCGGTGCTGACGGGTGTGTCGATGGCGGTGACGTGGGGTCTGGGCGTGCACGACGGGTTCAGTTTCTCGGCGGGTCTGATCGACTACGTCATCAACTGGAACCTGGCGACGAAGCCGTGGCTGATCATCCCGATCGGGCTGGTGTTCGCGGCGGTGTACTACGTGGTGTTCCGGTTCGCGATCACGAAGTTCGACCTGAAGACTCCTGGGCGGGAGCCGGAGGAGGAGGTGGAGGACGCGACGCGGCGCTGATCTCCTAGGCTGGAGGCGGCTGCGCAAGCCCTCGGAACCTTAAGTTCCGGGGGCTTTTCGGTGTGCCCCCGTGGGGGGCTCTCCGACCCTTTCGGGGAGGCACGGTGCGTAGTCCCGCCGTCGCTGATTCGCGGGTTCCTTACGTGGCCTTCATCGTGCTACAACAGGTCTACACCACTAGTGGTGTAGACCACCACCGATGGAGGAAGTATGAGCACCGCCACCGACTCGGCGGCCCCCGCAAAGAAGCGGGGATCCGGCCTCTTCCAGGGCCTGCAGAAGGTCGGCCGCAGCCTTCAGCTCCCGATCGCCGTCCTGCCGGCGGCGGGCATCCTGCTGCGTCTCGGCCAGCCGGACGTGTTCGGCGCGGACGGCCTCGGCTGGGACAAGGTCGCGGCCGTCTTCGCCACCGCGGGTGGCGCCATCTTCGACAACCTGCCGATGCTGTTCTGCATCGGCGTTGCCATCGGCTTCGCCAAGAAGGCCGACGGCTCGACCGCTCTCGCCGCGCTCGTCGGTTTCCTGGTCTACAGCAACGTGCTGAAGGCCTTCCCCGTCACCGAGGCGAAGGTCCAGGACGGCGCGGACATAGCCGCGACGTACAACAACCCGGGCGTCCTCGGCGGCATCCTGATGGGTCTGCTGGCCGCGATGCTGTGGCAGCGGTACCACCGCAAGAAGCTGGTCGACTGGCTCGGCTTCTTCAACGGCCGCCGCCTCGTCCCGATCATCATGGCCTTCGTCGGCACCCTCGTGGGCGTCTTCTTCGGCCTCGTCTGGGAGCCGATCGGCAACCTCATCTCCGACGCCGGCGAGTGGATCACCGGTCTGGGCGCCGCGGGCGCGGGTCTGTTCGGTCTGATCAACCGTGCGCTGATCCCCATCGGCATGCACCAGTTCGTGAACACCGTCTCCTGGTTCCAGATCGGTGACTTCACCAACGCGGCGGGCGAGGTCGTCCACGGCGACCTGAACCGCTTCTTCGCCGGTGACCCGGACGCCGGCCAGTTCATGTCGGGCTTCTTCCCGATCATGATGTTCGGTCTGCCGGCCGCCGCGCTCGCCATCGCGCACGCCGCCCGTCCCGAGCGCCGCAAGGCCGTGCTGGGCATGATGCTCTCGCTCGCGCTGACCTCGTTCGTGACCGGTGTGACCGAGCCGATCGAGTTCGCGTTCATGTTCATCGCCCCGGCGCTGTACGTGATCCACGCGGTGCTGACCGCGCTGTCCATGGCGATCACCTGGGCGCTCGGTGTGCACGCCGGCTTCACCTTCTCGGCGGGCTTCATCGACTACGCCCTGAACTGGAACCTGGCGACCAAGCCATGGCTGATCATCCCGATCGGCCTGGTGTTCGCGGTGATCTACTACGTGCTCTTCCGCTTCGCCATCGCCAAGTTCGACCTGCCCACCCCGGGACGTGAGCCCGAGGAGGAGCTGGAGGACACCACGAAGGCGTGACGCCTCGCCGTACGACGCGGAAGGCCCCGGAACCGAACAGGTTCCGGGGCCTTCCGCGTCCGCAGGGCTGCCGCGCTCAGATCTCGTACGTCGCCCCCGGCGCCGCCAGTCCCACCGGGCCGTCGTACACCGCGCGCGCGTCGGTGAGGTTGACCTGCGGGTCGGTCCACGGCGGGATGTGCGTGAGGATCAGCCGGCGGGCCCCGGCGCGGGCCGCGGACTCGCCTGCCTCACGGCCGTTGAGGTGCAGGTCCGGGATGCTCTCCTTGCCGTGCGTGAAGGCGGCCTCGCACAGGAAGAGGTCGGCGTCCCGGGCGAGGTCGTCCAGCAGGGGGGTCACCCCCGTGTCGCCGGAGTAGGTCAGCGTCTTCCCGCCGTGCTCGATGCGGATGCCGTACGCCTCGACCGGGTGCGCGACGCGCTCGGTGTGCACGAGGAACGGGCCGATCTCGAAGGTGGACGGCTTGACCGTGTGGAAGTCGAAGACCTCGCTCATGGAGGAGGCCGAGGGGGTGTCGGCGTAGGCGGTCGTCAGCCGGTGCTCGGTGCCCTCGGGGCCGTGGACCGGCAGCGGGGCGCAGCGGCCGCCGTCGTGCCGGTAGTAACGGGCCACGAAATAGGCGCACATGTCGATGCAGTGGTCGGCGTGCAGGTGGCTGAGGAAGATCGCGTCGAGGTCGTAGAGACCGCAGTGGCGCTGCAGCTCGCCCAGGGCGCCGTTGCCCATGTCGAGGAGCAGCCGGAAGCCGTCGGCCTCGACGAGGTAGCTCGAGCAGGCCGATTCCGCGGACGGGAACGACCCCGAGCAGCCGACGACGGTGAGCTTCATGAAGCAGAAACCTCCGCTGGCGGGTGGGAGAAGACGGGGGTCGTGCGGTTCGTCGAGCGTAAGGCGCAAAACCTGCGGTCGCTCCTCCACCAGGCGCTGTTGTGGGCGAACTCACCTGTGCTGTCACCGGTTCGGCTGGAAGGGGCGCGTGCCGCGGCGGGAGGGGGCGCGCGACCTCGGCCCGCGCCGGTACGGTCTGGTCATGAACACGGCCTGGTGGCTCGCACTCGCCGCGGTGGTCCTTCTCGCCCTGGTCACCGCCCTCGTCGACGGCTGGGGCAGAGGCCACCGGCCCCGCAGGGACCGTCGCCGGGAGCGGAGAGACGGGGAGGCGGAGTGAGTCCGCCCGGGACGAAGGAAGGGCCGGGGAGTGTGTCCCCGGCCCTGGCATGTCACGCGTGACGGACTACGCCCAGAGCTGCCCCTGCAGCGTCTCGATCGCTTCTTCCGTCGTCGCCGCCGTGTAGACGCCCGTCGACAGGTACTTCCAGCCGCCGTCGGCGACGACGAAGACCACGTCGGCGGACTCGCCGGCCTTCTGTGCCTTCTTGGCGACGCCGATCGCCGCGTGCAGGGCGGCGCCGGTGGAGACGCCCGCGAAGATGCCCTCCTGCTGGAGGAGTTCACGGGTGCGGGTGACCGCGTCGGCGGAGCCGACGGAGAAGCGGGTGGTGAGGACGGACGCGTCGTACAGCTCCGGCACGAAGCCCTCGTCGAGGTTGCGCAGGCCGTAGACCAGGTCGTCGTAGCGCGGCTCGGCGGCGACGATCTTCACGTCGGGCTTGTGCTCGCGCAGGTAGCGGCCGACGCCCATGAGGGTGCCCGTGGTGCCGAGGCCGGCGACGAAGTGCGTGACGGACGGAAGGTCCGCGAGGATCTCGGGGCCGGTGGTCGCGTAGTGGGCGCCCGCGTTGTCCTGGTTGCCGTACTGGTAGAGCATCACCCAGTCCGGGTGCTCGGCGGACAGCTCCTTGGCGACGCGCACGGCGGTGTTGGAGCCGCCCGCGGCCGGGGAGGGGATGATCTCCGCGCCCCACATGCCGAGCAGGTCGCGCCGTTCCTGCGAGGTGTTCTCGGGCATCACGCAGACCATGCGGTAGCCCTTGAGCTTCGCGGCCATGGCGAGGGAGATGCCGGTGTTGCCGCTGGTCGGCTCGAGAATCGTGCAGCCGGGGGTGAGGCGGCCGTCCTTCTCCGCCTGCTCGATCATGTGCAGGGCGGGGCGGTCCTTGATCGAGCCGGTGGGGTTGCGGTCCTCCAGCTTGGCCCAGATGCGGACCTCGGCGGACGGCGACAGCCGCGGCAGGCGCACCAGGGGGGTGTTGCCCACCGCGGCCAGCGGGGAGTCGTACCGCATACGGATCAGGCCATCCCGCCGGCGACGGCCGGCAGGATCGTCACGTTGTCGCCGTCGCTCAGCTTGGTGTTGATGCCGTCGAGGAAGCGGACGTCCTCGTCGTTGAGGTAGACGTTGACGAACCGGCGCAGCTGGCCGCCGTCCACGATGCGGGCCTGGATGCCCGAATGCCGGGTCTCGAGGTCGGCGAAGAGCTCGGCGAGGGTGTCCCCGTTGCCCTCCACCGCCTTCTGACCGTCGGTGTACTGGCGGAGGATGGTGGGGATGCGGACCTCGATGGCCATGGCTGAGGGCTCCTGTCGGAAGGTGTCGTGGGTTCTTCGTAGGCGCACGGCGGCGCCGCGGCTCATGGCCGCAGACGGCTGCGGAACGTCAACAGATGGCGCTGTTCAGCCTGCACAGGTCGACGTGGAGCCGCGCCACGAGCAGCATGCCCGGCGCGTTGTCGCCCACGTCGAAGAGAACCATGGACTCATCGTATCGATTCCCTGTCGGGGTCCCGGAGTGTGATCCCACATCCCGGACGTGGACCATCCGCCATGCGGGATCAGTACGCGTCGACGACGCGCACCTCCTCCTCCTCGACCTCGCCCTCCACGATCCGGAAGGACCGGAACTGGAAGTCGCCGGCGCCGTCGGTGTCGGCGGTGGAGACCAGCACGTAGTGGGCGCCGGGCTCGTTGGCGTAGGTGATGTCGGTGCGCGAGGGGTAGGCCTCGGTCGCGGTGTGCGAGTGGTAGATGACCACCGGCTCCTCGTCGCGGTCGTCCATCTCCCGGTACAGCTTCAGCAGGTCCTGGGAGTCGAACTCGTAGAACGTGGGCGAGCGGGCCGCGTTCAGCATGGGGATGAAACGCTCGGGGCGGCCGGAGCCCACCGGGCCCGCCACCACGCCGCACGCCTCGTCGGGATGGTCCTCACGGGAGTGGGCGACGATCTGGTCGTACAGGGCCTGGGTGATGGTCAGCATGAGGCTCAGGATAAGCAGACGGGCCGTTCCGTACCGAGGAGTGGTACGGAACGGCCCGTATGCCGGACGCCTTGAGCGGATGGCGGCGGGGAACCCCACGAGTGCTCCCTGTGCGCCGGCGTCCTCCGGGGTGGTCAGCCGACCTTCTCGAACCGGTCCTCGTCGCGGTCCGCGATCGCCGGGTTGCCCTTCTTGAGCACGGTCCAGCCGATGCCCAGGGCGACGGCCCAGCCGGCCGCGACGTAGAGACAGACGCGGGCGTCCGCGTCCGCCGCGATCATGACGGTGACGCCGATCAGGAAGGCCAGGGCGACCCAGCTGAACAGGGCGCCGCCGGGGGCGGGGAAGGACGAGGCGCGCAGCCGCCCGGCGTCGACGGCGTGGCGGTAGCGGATGTGGCTGACGAGGATCATCATCCAGGTCCAGATGCCGGCCGCGGTGGCGACGGAGGTGACGTAGGCGAACGCCTTCTCGGGGACGACGTAGTTGAGGATCACGCCGATGCCCATGAGGGCCACGGAGACGGTGATGCCGACCGCGGGTGTCTTGCGGGCGTTGAGCCGGGCGAAGGCCTTGGGGGCCTCGTTGTTGGCGGCGAGTCCGCGCAGCATCCGGCCGGTGGAGTACATGCCGGAGTTGCAGGACGACAGGGCCGCGGTGAGCACCACGAAGTTGACGATGCCGGCGGCGAGCGGGATGCCGATCTTGCCGAAGGCGTGCACGAAGGGGCTTTCGCCGGCGGAGAACTCGGTCCACTTGACGACGGAGAGGATCACCAGCAGGGCGCCGACGTAGAAGACGATGATGCGCCAGGGCAGGGTGTTGATGGCCTTGGGCAGGGTCTTCTCGGGGTTCTCGGACTCGCCCGCGGTGACGCCGACCAGTTCGACGGCGAGGTAGGCGAACATGACGCCCTGAAGGGTCATCAGGCTGGAGCCGATGCCGTTGGGGAAGAAGCCGTCGTGCGACCAGAGGTTGGAGACGGCGGCGGTGTCGCCGGCGTCGGAGAAGCCGAGGGTGAGCACGCCGAGACCGATGACGATCATGCCGATGATGGCGGTGACCTTGATCATCGAGAACCAGAACTCGACCTCGCCGAAGATCTTGACGGAGATCAGGTTCACGCCGAACAGCACGACGAGGAAGACCAGGGCGCTGACCCACTGGGGGATCTCGGGGAACCAGAAGTGGATGTAGATGGCGGCGGCCGTGAGCTCGGCCATGCCGGTGACCACCCACATCAGCCAGTACGTCCAGCCGGTGACGAACCCGAAGAACGGGCCGAGGAACTCGCGGGCGTACTCGGCGAAGGAGCCGGAGACGGGCCGGTAGAGGAGGAGCTCTCCCAGGGCCCGCATGATGAAGAAGATGACCACGCCCGCGAGGGCGTACATGAGGATGATGCTGGGGCCGGCCTTGGCGATGTTCGCGCCGGCGCCCATGAACAGGCCGACGCCGATCGCGCCGCCGATGGCGATCATCTGGACCTGACGGCTGCCGAGTCCGCGCTCGTACCCCTCTTCAGGGGCTTCGGTGACCTTCGCAGAGGTCATGTGTCGTGCGCCTTTCTCCATGCCGACCCGGGCCGACTGTCGGCCGCGGATCGGGTCGCGATCCCCCCGGACTGATGGAGCTGGGCGGACGCGCGGGCCCGCCCGTGCCTGGCCGGCGGTGACCGGCTCGGTGGCGCACCCGGCCGAACGTTCGGGTGGCGTTCGCCGGGCGGTCGTGAAGGTCTATCACGGGCGACGGGAGGGTCACCTGCCCCGCCTGTGACGCGGGGCACAGGCAAACGGGGACAAACGCGACCCGGGGACGAAAAGGCGGTGGCCCGTTTGACGGAACCGTTATGCGGATTTGAGACACCGTTGAGCGAACACCTGTGCACAAGTTGCAGGCAAAACAGAAAACGGATGGGGCCCGTCCGCACCGGTGCACGGTGCGGACGGGCCCCTTCGGGGGCGGACGGACGCTCAGTTCGCCTTGGCCGTCTCCGGCTCCGCGGGACCGGCGGCCGGCTCCGCCGCACCGGAGCGGCGGTCGCGGACGTAGGTGAGGAAGGAGTTCAGCTCACGCTTGACGACCGGGGCCAGCAGGTAGAGGCCGATGATGTTGAACACGGACAGCAGGAACAGCGCCGAGTCGGCGAGGCTGATCAGCGAGTCGAGCGAGAGCAGCGAGCCCGCGATCACGAACACGCTCCACACCGCCTTGAAGACGATCTCGCTCACCTTGCTGCGGCCGAAGAGGTACGTCCACGCCTTCAGGCCGTAGTAGCCCCAGGTGAGGATCGTGGAGAAGGCGAACAGCAGCACCGCGACGGTCAGCAGGTTCGGGAACCAGGGCAGCACGGTCTCGAAGGCGTCGGAGGTGATGGTGACACCGCCGATCTCGTTGCCCTCGCGGGCCGCGTCCCAGCTGGCGGGGGCCGCGATGACGATGGTCAGCGCGGTCATGGTGCAGACGACGACCGTGTCGATGAACGGCTCCAGCAGGGCGACCAGGCCCTCGCTGGCGGGGTGCTTGGTCTTCACCGCGGAGTGGGCGATCGGGGCGGAGCCCAGGCCGGCCTCGTTGGAGAAGGCGGCGCGCTGGAAGCCGACGATCAGGGCGCCGATGACACCGCCCGCGACACCCTCGGCCTCGAAGGCGCCCTGGAAGATGCTGCCGATGGCGTCGGGCACGGCGGTGACGTTGGCCAGGATGACGATCTGACACGCCACTACGTACATGATCGCCATGGCCGGGACCAGACGGCTGGTGACCGAGGCGATGGAGCGGATGCCGCCGAGCAGCACCAGACCGACCAGGGCGGCGACCACGAGACCGAACAGCACGGCGCCCGCGGAGGACGCCAGGAAGCCGTCCTCGCCGCCGAAGGTCGACGAGATCTGCGCATAGCTCTGGTTGGTCTGGAAGAGGTTGCCGCCGAACAGACCGAAGAACAGGATCATCACGGAGGCGAGGACCGCGAGCACCTTGCCGAGCCTGGCGCCGCCGCGGCCGAAGCGCTCGGCGAGGCCCTTGGGCAGGTAGTGCATCGGACCGCCGGAGACGGTGCCGTCGGGGTGCTGCTCGCGGTACTTCACACCGAGGGTGACCTCGACGAACTTGGTGGCCATGCCGAGCAGGCCGCAGAGGATCATCCAGAAGGTGGCGCCGGGGCCGCCGATGGAGACGGCGACGGCCACACCGGCGATGTTGCCGAGGCCGACGGTGCCGGAGACGGCGGCGGTGAGCGCCTGGAAGTGGTTGACCTCGCCGGGAGAGTCCTTCTCGTCGAAGCGGCCCCGCACGACGTCGAAGGCGAGCTTGAGCTTGCGGGCCTGGATGAGCCCGAACCAGGCCGTGAAGACCAGGCCGGCGATCACCAGCCAGGCGACGATCAGGGGGAGGTCCGTACCGGCGACCGGGACGGTGTAGAAGACGATGTCGCCGACCGTGGTCGCGACAGGGTCGAAGAAATCGCTGACGGCGTCGTCAATGGTCGTGGTGATGGAGTCGAGTGACATCGAACTTCCTCGGGTGGGGCGGGGACGTTCCGGCAGGTGAGGAGTCGGGGACGTTCGGGCATGGCCCGCGTCCCGGTCCGGCGACGGCGATAGGGGGACGCCCCCGGCAGAGGGGGCCGCGTCCGTGTCGGGCAGGCGTGCGCACCGGCGAAGACCGGCTTCGTTGCTCACATCCGCGTCGGCGGCGCAAGCGGGTTGCGAATTCTTACCACGCCCTTACCGGCCCCCACGTGACCCGGGTCACATAGAATTGCCCCTGCGGCACGAATCCGCAGGGGCGGTGACACGATCGTTATTCGGACTTGAGGTTCCTCTGAGCGAACACTTCGCGGTGCTTTCCGGGCCGATCCGGACGTTTCCTACGCCGTCAGCGTCGAGACGAGCGTCTCCTGGAGACCACCCAGCCAGAGGTACGCCATCACCATCGGCTTGCGCGGGTCCTCGTCCGGAAGGTGGAACAGGACGTCGCTGTCGTCCTCGTCGGTGATCTCCAGCCGGGCGCCGATCGCCAGGCGCAGGTCGTTCAGCGCGCCCAGCCAGCGCACGGAATCCTCCGGCGTCAGCTCGAGCACCGCCTCGCCCTCGCCGGCCGCGTCCCTCAGCCCGTCCAGGGAGCGGATCACCGCCAGCGCGTTCTCCCGCTTGCCGGCCCGCAGGTCGTTCTCCGTGTAGCGGCGGAACTCGGCGGAGTGCGCCCGCTGTTCCTCGGCCTTCTCGGGCCGCTCGGTCCCCTCCGGGTCGACGTAGGCGTCGGGGAAGAGCCGGCGCAGCACGGGGTCGGAGGGCGGCTCGCTGGGGCCCTCGGCGAAGAGCTCCGCGAGCGGGTCGCCACCGGACTCCTCGGCCGGGCCGGGGCCGATGATCTCCATCAGCTGCACGGCGAGCGAGCGGATGATGGAGATCTCGACGTCGTCGAGGGCGACGGCCGCGCCGCCGCCGGGGAGCGGTTCGAAGTGTCCTGGCATAAGGGCGGTTCGCTGCTTCCGGTCCAGCGGGCGGGCGCAGGCCACGTCCCGGGCGGTCATGTCCGGCTTCACTTCCGGTCGTGCTGGAGGGTCGCCCACAGGCCGTAGCCGTGCATGGCCTGGACGTCGCGCTCCATCTCCTCGCGGCTGCCGCTGGAGACGACGGCCCGGCCCTTGTGGTGGACGTCGAGCATGAGCTTGGTGGCCTTGTCCTTGGAGTAGCCGAAGTACGTCTGGAAGACGTACGTCACGTAGCTCATGAGGTTGACCGGGTCGTTGTGGACGATCGTGACCCACGGGACGTCGGGCTCGGGTACGGCGAAGACCTCCTCCGCCGACTCGGTGCGTTCGATCTCCAGGGGTGCGGGTGACGTCACACTGCCCATGCTGCCACCGGAGGGGGGTGGTCGCACAAACCGGCCCGCTCACGACCGCCCGCGGAGTCAAATCGTCAGAGTGACGAAATGGGGGTACCATCCTCGCCATGGACACAGCGGACCTTGGATTGCCGGTGAATGTTCCGTCGACGGCACTCTTCACCGACCAGTACGAACTGACGATGCTGCAGGCGGCGCTGAAGGCCGGCACGGCCGAGCGGCACAGCGTGTTCGAGGTCTTCACCCGGCGGCTGCCGCACGGCCGCCGTTACGGCGTCGTGGCGGGCACCGGACGGGTGCTGGACGCGGTGGAGAACTTCCGCTTCGACGAGGGAGTCCTGCGCTTCCTGCGCGAGAAGGCCGTCGTCGACGAGGAGACCCTGGACTGGCTGGCCGGCTACCGCTTCTCCGGCGACATCTGGGGCTACCCGGAGGGCGAGGTCTACTTCCCCGGCTCGCCGGTCGTGCGGGTGGAGGGCAGCTTCGCCGAGTGCGTGCTGCTGGAGACGGTGATCCTCTCGATCCTCAACCACGACTCGGCCATCGCCGCCGCGGCCTCCCGGATGTCCTCCGCCGCCGGCGACCGGCCGCTGATCGAGATGGGCGCCCGGCGCACCCACGAGCTGGCCGCCGTCGCCGCCTCCCGCGCCGCCTACATCGGAGGCTTCTCCTCCACCTCCGACCTGGCGGCCGGCTTCCGCTACAACATCCCCACCGTCGGCACCTCCGCCCACGCCTTCACCCTGTTGCACGACACCGAGCGGGACGCCTTCCGCGCCCAGGTGGACTCCCTCGGCGCGGGAACCACGCTGCTGGTGGACACCTACGACGTGACCGAGGCGGTCCGCGCGGCCGTGGAGGTCGCCGGGCCCGGGCTGGGCGCGGTGCGCATCGACTCCGGCGACCTGCTGCTGGTGGCCCACCGGGTGCGGCAGCAGCTCGACGAGCTGGGCGCCCGCGACACGAAGATCGTCGTGACGTCGGACCTGGACGAGTACGCCATCGCCTCGCTGGCCGCGGCGCCGGTGGACGCCTACGGGGTGGGCACGCAGCTGGTGACCGGCTCGGGGCACCCGACCTGCTCGATGGTGTACAAGCTGGTCGCGCGCGCCGAGTCCGCCGCCCCGGATGCGCCGCTGGTGCCGGTGGCGAAGAAGTCCACCGGCGGCAAGACGTCGATCGGCGGCCGCAAGTGGGCCGCGCGGCGGCGGGACGCGGACGGCGTCGCCGTGGCCGAGGTGATCGGCACCGGTGAGGTCCCGCCCGAGCTGGCCGACCGGCAGCTGCTGGTGCCGCTGGTGCGGGACGGTGAAGTGGTCGCCCGCGAGCCGCTGGACGTGGTCCGCGAGCGGCACGCCGCCGCCCGCGCCGGTCTCCCGCTGTCCGCGACACAGCTCTCGCGCGGGGAACCCGTCCTCCCGACGGAGTACGTGCACCTGCCGTCGGGTAGCTAAAGGCAAGCCACGGCGCGAGTCGTCGCCTGTCCGCGCCGCTCCGTCCCCGGGGCCCGAGGTACGCCCGCCCGGCCCCGCCGCACCCATCCGTCCGCCCAGAGCCGAAGGACACCGACCATGCGCCGCGCACTGATCGTCGTAGACGTGCAGAACGACTTCTGCGAGGGGGGCAGCCTCGCCGTCGCCGGCGGCGCCGACGTGGCCGCCGCCGTGACCGAGCTGATCGGCCAGGCCCCGGCCGGGTACCGGCACGTGGTCGCCACCCGGGACCACCATGTCGACCCCGGCGACCACTTCGCCGACCACCCCGACTTCAAGCGCTCCTGGCCCGCCCACTGCGTCGCCGGCACCGAGGGCGTCGGCTTCCACCCGAACTTCGCGCCCGCCGTGACCTCCGGGGCGGTCGACGCCGTCTTCGACAAGGGGGCGTACGCGGCGGCCTACAGCGGTTTCGAGGGCGCCGACGAGAACGGCACCCCGCTCGCCGAGTGGCTGCGGGAGCGGGAGGTCGACGAGGTGGACGTCGTGGGCATCGCCACCGACCACTGCGTACGGGCCACCGCGCTGGACGCGGTCCGGGCGGGCTTCCGCACCCAGGTCCTTCTCGACCTCACCGCGGGCGTGTCCCGGGAGACCACCGAGCGGGCCCTGGAGGAGATGCGGGAGGCCGGCGTGGAGCTGTCCGGCAAGCCGGCCGTGCAGTGAGCCGGGTCAGGCGGAGGCGGCCGGCCGTTTGATCAGCGCCCGGATCGGGTGCCACAGCTCCACCGACAGCACTCCCCCGGCGGGCGCCGTGCGCCATATCAGGCCGTCGGGATGGTGCAGGACCGCCGTGATCTCGTCGGGCGTGGGCGGCGCGGTGTTCCCGCGCAGGTACACGGCGCGCAGGCCCAGGTTGCGCAGCCTGGTCAGGGCGCGCGCCCGGTTCTGCGAGTGGACCAGCACCCGTACCCCGGCCGGTAGGTCGGCGGCGGGGCTGGGCAGGTTCAGCGCCACCACCACCGTGCCGTTCGGCAGCTTGCAGAAGCCTCCTGCGGCCATGCGGTCATACCCCCGTGTCAGCAGGTGTCAATAAGAGAGCCACAGGAGGCACCTAAACACGGATCGGCGGTGACCCGCCAGGGGGTCACCGCCGATCATGTTCTGACCTGCGAGAACGCTACTTACCGGCCCGCAGGGCCCACCTCGAGCTCGATCGTGGAGCCGTCCTTGGCTTCCTTCTTGATCTTGATCTTGGTGTTGGTGTCAGTGACCTGGACGCTGCCGGTCGGGTTCGCCGGGTCCCAGTAGGTGTTGGTGCGGTCGTTGAAGACCGACACACCCTTCGAGGACGGGATGTACCGGGCGACGTCCGCCTTGTGCAGGGTGATGGCGTCGGTGCGGAACTTGCTGAACGTGGCGTCGTAGGTCTGGATGCGGTTGCGCATCAGCGTGCCGTCGGACCACTTCAGCGCGGTCGGGTGGGAGTCGATCGGGAGGATCAGACCCTTGCCCGGGTGCACGCTGGTGTTGTTGTCCAGCTGGGAGGTGTCCCACTTCCAGATCAGCAGGCCGTTCTGGTAGGCGTAGTGCTCGACCCAGTCCGGACGGCTGTTCGCGAACCCGAAGTTGTACGGGCCGACCTTCAGCGTCTTGTCGTACGAGACGTACTGCCGGTTCTCGGCGATGTAGTACTGCTCGTAGTCCTTGGTGAAGGACGCGCCGATGCGGGAGAAGCCCTTCGCCGTCCAGGCCTCGTCGGCCGTCTCGGCGTTGTCCGTGAAGAGCGCGGTGCCGTCCGCCGTCACCGTGATCGCGTCGGCAGCGAAGCCCTTCAGGGCGACACCGCCGTCGGTCTGGTAGCGGAAGCGCAGGTCGATCTTCTGGCCCGCGTAGGCGTCCAGCGGGTAGACCAGCTTCTTGAAGCCGTCGACCGTGCCGTGCAGGGCGGGCTTGTCGCTGCCGTCCCGCGGGATCGGCTGACCGTCCACCGTGCCGTCCAGGGCGGTCCAGTTGGCGCCGCCGTCGGTGGAGACCTCGGTGTAGAGGAAGTCGTAGTCGGACTCGATCTCGTACCAGCCGTCCAGGGACAGCTCGGCCGACGACCTGCCGGTGAGGTCGACGCTGCGGGTCAGCGTGTTCCGCAGGTCGTCACCGCTGCCGCTCCACCACTGGGTCTCGCCCTCGGCCGGCTCCACGATCTCCGTGGTGACGGCCTTCTTCGGGAGCTGGACGACCAGCGCCTGCTTGTGCTTGGTGTTGTACTCGGCGACGCCCAGCTTGTGCCAGGAGTTGACCCCGGCCTTGGCGGTGTCGTAGTTCAGCCAGCCCAGCTGCAGCTTGTCCCAGGCGGTCATGTCGCCGGGCAGGTCGCCGATCTCGTTCTTGCCGGTGCCCAGCCAGGAACCGGACGACATCAGCGTCCAGAAGCCGGTGGCGTTCTCGCCGCCCTGGGTGTCGTAGAGGTCCGGCAGGCCGAGGTCGTGGCCGTACTCGTGGGCGAAGACGCCGAGTCCGCCGTTCTCCGGCTGGATGGTGTAGTCGCCGACCCAGATCCCGGTGTCGCCGATCTGCGTGCCGCCGAGCTTGTTGTTCTCGGGGCCGGTGGCGCCGGCGTCGGTGCCGAAGGCGTACCAGCGGTGGGCCCAGATCGCGTCCTCGCCCTGGGCGCCGCCGCCGGCGGACTCGTCCTCACCGGCGTGCACGATCTGGAAGTGGTCGATGTAACCGTCGGGCTCGTTGAAGTCGCCGTCGCCGTCGAAGTCGTAGCGGTCCCACAGGTCGTACTGGGAGAGCTGAGCCTTGATCTGGGCGTCGGTCCGGCCGGCGGCCTTCTGCTGCTCGGCCCAGGCGGTGACGCCGTCCTGCACCGCGTACCAGGCGCAGTTGTCGGGCACGCACTTGTTGGAGCCGTAACGGGCCTCGTTGTAGGGCACCTTGACCCAGTCGGAGACCTCGCCGTCGACCGAGTAGCGGCCCGAGGACTGCTTCTCGTAGTAGGTCTTGACCGAGTCGACGCCCTTGCCGGAACCGAAGTACAGGTCCTCGAAGTGCTGCCGGTTGTAGTCCTCCTGCCAGGCCGTGGAGTTGTCGACCTCACGGTCCGGCTCGGCGATCTGGTTGTGCAGGGGACCAGGGGTGCCGCCGTAGCGGCTGTCGATCTTGTCGCCGAACTCCACCAGGATGGTGAAGATCTTGTCCGTCTTCTCCCGGCCGAGCTCGACGTACTTGCTGTCGCCCTTCTTGCCCTTCAGCTGGACGACCTTCGAACCGTCACGGTTCTTGACCGACGTCTTGCCGGAGAGCACCTGGTTGAGCGCCTCCTCGCGCTGGGCCGCCTGCGTCTTGGAGAGCGGGCCCTCGAGGTCGTGGTCGACGTGGTTGTTCGACGCCGGGTCGTGCCGGTCCACAGCGCTGGGACGGTCGGCCGGGTCGGCCGAGTCCGCCTGCGCCACGGTGAACGCAGAGCAGGTGGCGGTGGCCGCCGCAAGGGCCACGCCTATCGCGGCCGCTCTGAACGTCCAGGGTCTACTGGTCACTTGAGATCCCCTCCCGCGTGCCTGCGCGCGGCCGAAGGAGGTTCCGTCTGTGGAAGGTCCCGCGCGCACGTGATCAACGCGTGTAGTCAAGTGACGTCATTTGACTAGAGGTTCGCCAGAAAAAACAGACCTTGACTTGAACAGATCAAACGCGTTATGCGGATCCTCGGTTCGCATTGCGGACAGTTCCGCGCGAAAGCCCGGCGGGCGCGTCCGCCGGCCCCTGTGTGGGGCGCCATGAATCCGTGCGCCCCCTGTGCACCGGCCCTGTAGGTCAGGTCACGCTTACCGTCCGTTCCCCTCGGGCACTCTCGCGGTTAGAGTCGCTTGGCGGAACGCCCTTGAGCCGGTGGAAAGCCAGGCCGACAGCCCCCGACTTCCGAGGACACGATGGCCATGCCCCGTCCGACTGTCGCTCAGTTCGCCTACGGCTCGTGCGCCGTGATCCTGTCGACCTTCGCGTTGCTGCTGCTGTCCGGGACGAGTTCCGGCGCGGGCGTCGCGGCGGTCGCCGTCGTGTCGCTCGCCCTGGGACTCCTGGTGGCCGTGCGCGTGCCGGTCCCCGCGTCCCGTCGCCCCGCGGCGGTCCGGCCCGCGACGCCGCTCCCGGTGCGGGCCACGGTGCCGTCCCCGGCCCGCGAGCAGGTCCGCGAGCCGGTCCACGAGCGCGCGGCGTCCTGACGCACCGCCCGCCCCGCGCAAGGCGGTCCGCGGCCGCGTGGCCGAAGCGGCGGCCCGGCGTCACCGGGCCGTGACCACGACGGTCCTGGCCGCCTTGTCGTGCAGTCCCTGCTTGTAGGGCCGGTCGAAGTAGCTCCAGCCGCCGGAGATCGCCGTCCACACGCAGGCGCAGCAGAAGGCGAACGGCAGCCACAGCACGGCCGCGCGGATCAGCGCGGTCTGCACGGAGGGGTTGGAGCCGTCGGCGAGGTTCGCCACCCGCATGCCCAGCCACTTCTTGCCGAGGGTGCGGCCGAAGCGGACGGCCATGAAGGTGTCGTACGCGATGTACAGGGCGGCGGCGATGACCGACTGGGCGAAGCTGTTGCCGACGTTGACCCGGTCGCCGTCGAAGTTGTACTCGCTGACCCCGACCGGCCAGGTGAGCAGCCAGACGACGATGCCGACGAGGATCATGTCGATGATGCGGGCCAGCGTGCGCCGGCCGCTGTCTGCGAGCGGCGGCATCCCGGCCAGCGGGTCGCCCGGCCCACCGCCGCCGTAGGGGCCGGCGCCGTAAGGGCCGCCGGGGCCGCCTCCGTAGGGGCCGCCGGGTCCCCCGCCGTACGGGCCGCCCGCTCCCCCGCCGCCGTACGGGCCGCCGCCCTCGTAGGGACCGCTGCCGCCCTGACCGGGCGGGGGCGTGGCGCCGGGGGTGTCGTACGGGGAGCCGGAGCCCGGGCCCGGGGCGCCCGGCGGGGGCTGTTTCCTGAACGGGTCGTCGTCCGGCGGCTGCTGCTTCCGGAACGGGTCCTCGTCCGGCGGCTGCTGACCGGAGCCGGGGGGCGGTTCGGTGGTCATGCCCCCGATCCGATCCCGAACCCCGCTCCCCCGCATCCGGCGGGCCGCCGTCCGGAGTACCGGCGCCGCCCGCGCAGCCGACGCGCTGTCAGGCGGCGGCGACGAAGGTGTGCGCGGCCTTGTCGTGCCAGCACTGGCGCCAGGGCTTGTCGAACAGGCACCACAGCACGCCGACGACCCCGACCACGAGCAGTCCGGGCACGCTGTAGACCAGCCAGCGCCGCAGCGCCGCGCCGAACTCCGGGGCCTCGTGCGCCTCGATGTCCCGCACCTCGATGCCCATGAGCCTCTTGCCCAGCGTGCGCCCCCACTTGACGGTGGGCAGCACCTCGAGGAGCACCCCGCCGAGCAGCAGGACGGCGAGGACGATGCCGAGGTGGACGGAGGTGGTCCCGTCGACCAGCCACACCGTGACGGTCCGTCCGGACAGCTTGGCCGCCTCGATCTTCGCGTCGATGTGGTCCAGCGCCTTCATGCCGAGCGGCACGGCGGCCGCGGCGGTGACGGCGCCGAGGACGACCGTGTCGAGCAGCCGGGCGGTCAGCCTGCGGCCCAGCGCGGCGGGCCGGGCGGCGGCCTGACGGCGGGCGGCGGCCTGGAAGACGTCGTCGACCGGGGGCTTCCAGGGCGCGGCCTGCGGTTCCGGGGTGGCGCCGGCGAGCCGGTGCACCTGCTGCGGCCAGGAGGGCTGTCCGCCTCCGGGGCCGGGCGTCAGCGGCGTCGGGGCGGCCGGGGGCGCGGCGGCCGCGGGGGCCGCCGGGGTGGAGGCGGGCCCGGTGGTCTGCGGGGGCACGGCGGGCGCGGTGGCCTGCTGCGGGCCGGACGGCGGGGCGGCGGGCGCGGACGCCGCCCCGGCGGCACGCTCGGCCGCGGCCTTCCCGGCGGTGAAGCCGGGCCGTCCGGCGCCGGGGGCGTCCGTCTCCCCGGCGCGCGGGGAGACGGCGCGGAAGGTCATGGTGCCCTCGTCGGTGGAGGCCGTCGCGCCGCCGGACGGTGCAGGCTGCTGCGAGGAGCCTGCCGTCGGCCTGCGGAAGACGAACGTCCCGTCCGCCCGCGGGGTGTCCGGGGAGGCGGCCGCCGGTCCGGACGCGGCCGGGCCGCCCTGCGCCGCCGCCGAGTCGTGCGGGACGCGAGGGTCGGCGCCCGCGGCGCCCCAGGAGACCCTGCGGTCCTGGTCGCCGCCGAAGCCGGACTGGCGGGAGCGGTCGGCGCCCCAGGCGGAGGCCGGCTCGGGCCGGCTGCCGTGCTGGGCGTCGGCCGGGGACGCCGGGGCGGGCGCGTCGGCCGGGTCCTCGTCGAAGAAGTGAGGGCCGGTCTCCTCGACGGAGGGCACGGCCTGGGCGGCGCCGGGGGAGGCGGCCGGTGCGGCGCCGGGCGGCGGGGCGAGCGGCTCTCCGTCGGCGGGTGCCGGACGGCTGGTGCCCGGCACCCAGGCGGCGCCGTTCCAGTACCGGACGTATCCGGGAATGGAGGGGTCCGGGTAGTACCCCTCGCGGGGCCTGTCGTCTCCGGGTGCCGGGGTTGGGGCGCTCATGTCCGTCGTCCCGTATCTGCTCGAGGGATGGGTCGGGGGCCACCACATCTATCAGACGGGCGGGGGCCGGACGTCCCGTCCGGCCGGACCCCACCCCTTTCGGGCACCTTCTCGTTCAGAACAGCTTGCCCGGGTTCAGAATGTCGAGCGGATCGAACGCGTGCTTGACGGCCCGCTGCATCTCCATCGACACCGGGCCGGCCTCCCGCGCCAGCCACTCCTTCTTCAGCACGCCGACGCCGTGCTCGCCGGTGATGGTGCCGCCGAGTTCCAGGCCGAGCGCCATGATCTCGTCGAACGACTCGCGGGCCCGCCGGGACTCGTCCGGGTCGGAGGCGTCGAAGCAGACCGTCGGGTGGGTGTTGCCGTCCCCGGCGTGGGCGACGACGCCGATGGTCAGCCCGTGCTTCTCGGAGATCCGCTCGACGCCCTCGATCAGCTCGCCGAGCCGGGAGCGGGGCACGCACACGTCGTCGATCATCGTGGTGCCCTTGACGGCCTCCAGCGCGACCAGGGACATCCGGCGGGCCTGGAGCAGCATCTCCGACTCGGCGGCGTCCTCGGCGGGGACGACCTGGGTGGCGCCGGCCTCCTCGCACAGCGCGCCGAGGGCGGCTAGGTCGGCGGCGGGGTCGGTGGTGTCGAACGCGGCCAGCAGCAGCGCCTCGGTGGACTCCGGCAGGCCCATGCGGGCCATGTCGTTGACCGCCTTGACGGTGGTGCGGTCCATCAGTTCGAGGAGGGACGGGACGTGGCCGCCGGCCATGATGCGGCACACCGCGTCGCTCGCGGCGGCGCCGGAGGCGAACTCGGCGGCCAGCACCAGCTGCTCCGGCGGCTTGGGCCGCAGCGCGAGGACGGCGCGG
Source organism: Streptomyces sp. NPDC014764 (assembly GCF_043082785.1). NCBI lineage: Bacteria > Bacillati > Actinomycetota > Actinomycetes > Kitasatosporales > Streptomycetaceae > Streptomyces > Streptomyces sp. NPDC014764. The sequence continues at coordinate 1,032,987 of NZ_JBIBXY010000001.1, forward strand.
ACGACGATGCCGAGGGATCCCTCGGAGCCTACGAACAGGCGGGTCAGGTCGTAGCCGGCGACGCCCTTGACGGTGCGGCGGCCGGTGGTGAGCAGCCGCCCGTCGGCGAGGACGACGTCCAGGCCGAGGACGTACTCGGCGGTGACTCCGTACTTGACGCAGCACAGGCCGCCCGAGGCGGTGCCGATGTTGCCGCCGATGGTGCACATCTCCCAGCTGGAGGGGTCCGGCGGGTAGGCGAGGCCGTGCTCGGCGACCGCGCGGGACAGCGCGGCGTTGATCACGCCCGGTTCGACGACCGCGATCCGGTCGACCGGGTCGATCTCCAGGATGCGGTCCATCTTGGTCAGGGAGAGCACGATGCAGCCGTCGGTGGCGTTGGCGGCGCCGGACAGGCCGGTGCGGGCGCCCTGCGGGACGACCGGCACGCGCAGCTCGGTGGCGGTGCGCATCACGTGCTGGACCTGCTCGACCGTCCGGGGCAGCACCACCACTGCGGGGCTGCCGGCCGGGCAGAAGCTCGCCATGTCGTGGGCGTAGGAGGCCGTGACGTCCGGGTCGGTGAGGACGGCCTCCGCGGGCAGGCCGCCGAGCAGCCGGTCGACGAGAGGTCCGGCCGCCACCGTGTCTTCATCGCGTCGCGCTTCGATACGGCTCACGATCACAGCGTCGCACCCGGGGCCATCGGTGTGAACCCCGTACGGGCGGCCGGGTTCCGACGGAGTGTGATGATCATATGTAGGCGATGCGTGACGCACAGTGTGCGCCATGGACGAACAGCCTCGTGCGCGCCGGCGGAGGTACCGCCGCGCGCTGCTCACGTCGGCCGCCGGGGCCGCCGTGCTGGGCGGAGTGCTGGTGACGCTGCCGTGGGGCGGGCAGGCTCCGCCCCCCGCCCCCACCCCGCAGGAGCGCGCCCTGGCCGCGGTGACCAGCGGCGTCCCGGCCTCGCTGGGCGACCTGGAGGCGCTGACCGCCGAGCGCGAACGGCATCTGCGGAAGCACCCCCGGGACGCGCGCGCCTGGGCCGAGCTGGGCGCGGCCCGGGTGGAACAGGGGCTGCGGCTGGCCGACCCGCGGTACTGGCCGCGCGCCGAGAAGGCGCTGCGCACCGCGCTGGAGGTACGGAAGGACGACGTGCCGGCGCTGCGGGCGATGGCCGTGCTGGCGAACGCCCGGCGCGACCACGCGAGCGCCCGCGCGTGGGGCGAGGCGGCGCGGAAGCTGGAACCCGGGCGGTGGACGACGTACCCGCCGCTGATCGAGGCGTCCGCAGGACTGGGCGACGACGAGGAGACCGGCCGGCTGCTGGAGAAGCTGATGGAGCTGCGCTCGGGCCCGGCGGTGATGGTGCGGGCGGCGGCCGTCTACCGGGACCGGGGCTGGCGGGAGGACGCGGCGGCGAAGCTCGCGGACGCCGCGTCGGCCGCCGGTGAGCCCGCCGAGCGCGCGGCGTACCTGGAGCGGGCCGGTCAGCTCGCCTGGGAGCGCGGCGACCGGGAGGACGCGCTGCGCCACTTCCAGGAGGCGGTGCGCACCGACCCCGACCAGCGGGCGGCCCAGGCCGGGCAGGGCAGGGCGCTGGCGGCGCTGGGCCGCACCACGGAGGCGTTGAGCGCGTACCGCACGGCGCTGGCGAGGCATCCGCGGCCGGAGTACGCGCTGGAGCTGGGCGAGCTGTACGAGTCGCTGGGGATGCGGCCGGCCGCCGAGGTGCACTACGCGCTGCTGCGGGAGCGGGCCCGGGTGGCCGCCGCGCACGGCGCGGACGAGGAGCTGGTGCTGGGCCGGTTCGAGGCCGACCACGGGGATGCGGAGTCGGCGGTGCGGCGGCTGCGGGCGGAGTGGAAGCGGCAGCCGTCGACGGAGGTCGCGGACGCGCTGGGCTGGGCGCTCCACCGGGCCGGGGAGCACGAGGAGGCTCTGCCCTTCGCCGTGCGGGCCACGGAGGGGACGAAGGGCGGGGGCGTGCGCAACGCGCTGTTCGCCTACCACCGGGGGACGATCGAGCACTCCCTGGGGCGGTACGGGGCCGCGCGCCGCCATCTGTCCGAGGCGCTGCGGATCAACCCCTGGTTCTCGCCGCTGCACGCGCCCCGCGCGAAGGAGGCGCTGGCCCGCCTGGGTGAGCCGTCCGTCCAGGCGGGCCCCGAGTCCTCCTGAGGGCGCGGGCGCGCGGCGCCTACAGGTTGCCGCGCTTGGCCTGCTCGCGCTCGATCGCCTCGAACAGGGCCTTGAAGTTGCCCTTGCCGAAGCCCATGGAGCCGTGGCGCTCGATCATCTCGAAGAAGACGGTCGGGCGGTCCTGGACCGGCTTGGTGAAGATCTGCAGCAGGTAGCCGTCCTCGTCGCGGTCGACGAGGATCTTCAGCTCGCGCAGCGTCTCCACGGGCACGCGGGTCTCGCCCGCCCACTCGCCGAGGGTGTCGTAGTACGAGTCCGGGGTGTCCAGGAACTGCACGCCGGCGGCGCGCATCTGGCGGACCGTGTGCACGATGTCGTTGGTGTTCAGCGCGATGTGCTGGACGCCGGCGCCGCCGTAGAACTCCAGGTACTCGTCGATCTGGGACTTCTTCTTGGCGACGGCGGGCTCGTTGATCGGGAACTTGACCTTGAGCGTGCCGTCGGCCACGACCTTCGACATCAGCGCGCTGTACTCGGTCGCGATGTCGTCGCCCACGAACTCCTTCATGTTCGTGAAGCCCATGACCTTGTTGTAGAACTCGACCCACTCGTTCATGCGGCCGAGCTCGACGTTGCCGACGCAGTGGTCGACGGCCTGGAAGGAGCGCTTGGCCGGCGGTTCGACGATCGGGTCGGCGGAGACGTAGCCGGGCAGGTAGGGGCCGTCGTAGCCGGTGCGCTCGACCAGGGTGTGGCGGGTCTGGCCGTAGGTGGCGATGGCGGCCAGCACCACGGTGCCGTGCTCGTCCTTCAGCTCGTACGGCTCGGCGACGGAGGTGGCGCCGTGCTCGATCGCGTAGGCGTACGCGGCGCGGGCGTCCGGCACCTCGATGGCGAGGTCGACGACACCGTCGCCGTGGGCGGCCACGTGGTCCTCGAGGAAGGCGCCCCACTCGGTGGACCGCTTGACGACCGAGGTGAAGACGAAGCGGGCCGAGCCGCTCTCCAGCACGTAGGAAGCGGTCTCGCGGCTGCCGTTCTCCGGTCCGGAGTAGGCGACGAGCTGCATGCCGAAGGCGGTGGAGTAGTAGTGCGCCGCCTGCTTGGCGTTGCCCACGGCGAAGACGACCGCGTCCATTCCCTTGACCGGGAAGGGGTCTGCCTGCCGTGCGGTGTCGGGAGCGGTGTGTGTGGTCTGCGTCATAGGGGCAGGGTGGAACAGCCCTGCAAGGTGCGCAATAGTTCGCCCAGTCACTGGGCAACATGTCCAGCCGAACGCCCGCTCCGACGGGCTTTCTGTACAGGATGACCACTGAGGAGCGCGGTATGGCGATCGATCATCTGGACGGGCGGATCATCCTGCTGCTGGCGCGCGAGCCGCGGATCGGGGTGCTGGAGATGTCCCGCCGGCTGGGGGTGGCGCGGGGGACTGTGCAGGCCCGCCTGGACCGTCTTCAGTCGAACGGAGTCATCCGCGGATTCGGCCCCCAGGTGGATCCCGCGGCCCTCGGCTACCCGGTCACCGCGTTCGCCACCCTGCAGATCAGACAAGGTCAAGGCGCCGACGTACGGGCCCACTTGGCGACCGTCCCCGAGGTGCTGGAGCTGCACACCACCACCGGGACGGGGGACATGCTGTGCCGGCTGGTGGCCCGCTCGAACGCCGATCTCCAGCGGGTGATCGACCGTGTCGTCGGTTTTGATGGCATCGTCCGGGCGTCCACGGCGATCGTCATGGAGAACCCCGTTCCGCTGCGGATCATCCCGCTGGTGGAGCAGGCCGCGCTCGGCGAGTGACCGGACCTGGCCGAGCTGGGGGTGAGCGGATGTGAACTTCTGGGAGTACCTGGAGAGCCGGCACCAGCAGCTGCTCACCGACGCCTACCAGCACGCCAGCGTCGTCTTCCAGTGCATGGTCGTGGCCACCGCCATCGGTGTGCTGATCGGGATCGTCACCTACCGCAGCGAGTGGGCGGGCAACCTCGCCACCACCGTCACCGCGACCCTGCTGACCGTCCCGGCGCTCGCCATGATCGGCCTGCTCATCCCGATCGTGGGGCTGGGCGTGCCGCCGACCGTGATCGCGCTGACCCTGTACGGGCTGCTGCCCATCGTGCGGAACGCGATCGTGGGCCTGCGCGGGGTCGACCCGGCGCTGGTGGACGCGGCCAACGGCATCGGCATGTCCCGGCTGTCCCGGCTGGTGAGGGTGGAACTGCCGCTGGCGTGGCCGCCGATCCTCACCGGGATCCGCGTCTCCACGCAGATGCTGATGGGCATCGCGGCCATCGCCGCCTTCGCCTCAGGACCCGGCCTCGGCAACCTGATCTTCCGCGGGATCGCCTCCCTGGGCAGCAAGAACGCCCTGAACCAGGTGCTCGCCGGCACCCTCGGCATCGTCGTCCTCGCCCTGCTGTTCGACGCCGCGTACGTCCTGATCGGACGGCTGACCATCTCCAGGGGGATCCGTGCCTGAGTCCGGTACGACCGAGGCCGCTCCCCGGTCGGTCGGGGCGACCATCGAGCTGGAGGGCCTCACCAAGCGCTACCCGGGCAGCGACCGGCCCGCCGTCGACAACGTCAGCATGGAGATCGGGGCGGGCGAGACGGTGGTCTTCGTCGGCCCCTCCGGGTGCGGGAAGTCCACCACCCTGAAGATGATCAACCGGCTGATCGAGCCGACCGGCGGCCGGATCCGGATCGGCGGCGAGGACGTCACCGACATGGACCCGGTGAAGCTGCGCCGCACCATCGGCTACGCGATCCAGGCGAGCGGGCTGTTCCCGCACATGACCGTCGCGCAGAACATCGCCCTGGTGCCGAAGATGCTGCGCTGGCCGTCCGGGCGGGTGCGGGACCGGGTGGAGGAGATGCTGGATCTGGTCGGCCTGGACCCCGGCGAGTTCCGCGACCGCTATCCGCGCCAGCTCTCCGGCGGGCAGCAGCAGCGCGTGGGCGTGGCGCGGGCGCTGGCGGCGGACCCGCCGGTGCTGCTGATGGACGAGCCGTTCGGCGCGGTCGACCCGATCACCCGGGACCACCTCCAGGACGAGCTGATCCGGCTCCAGCGGGAGTTGCACAAGACGATCGTCTTCGTCACCCACGACTTCGACGAGGCCATCAAGATCGGCGACCGGATCGCGGTGCTGCGCGAGCAGTCCCACATCGCCCAGTTCGACACCCCGGAGGCGATCCTCACCAACCCCGCCGACGACTTCGTCTCCGGCTTCGTCGGCGCGGGCGCGGCGCTGAAGCGGCTCAACCTCACCCGGGTCGGGGACGTGACGATCACCGACTACCCGACGGTGGGCGTCGACGACCCGCTCGACGAGATCTCCGCCCGGCTGCGCGCCGCCGGCACGGACGAGGTGCTGGTGCTGGACAAGCGGGGCCGCCCCTACAAATGGCTGCGGCGCGGCGACATCGTGCGCGCCCAGGGCTCCCTGGCCCGCGCGGGCGTCCTCGTCCACGACACGGTGACCCGGGACGCCACCCTGCGGGACGCGCTGGAGGCGGTGCTCACCGACAACACGGGCCGCGTCGCGGTGACCGGGCGGCGCGGCGCGTACGAGGGCGTCGTGGACGTGGAGACGCTGATGAACTCCGTGCACGAGCTGCTGGAGGCGGACCGTCTCGAGGCGCGGGAGTCGCAGTCCGGCCTGGAGGAGCAGCGGTCCGCGCAGACGCACGCCGAGCAGGAGGGCGCGCACCCCTCGGGCGACCGCGGGGAGGCCCAGGCGTGAGGACCTCCGAGGGGCGGCCGCCCGGGGACGGGCCCGAGACGCGCGAGGACGCCGGACAGGACGGGGAGGAGGCCACTCCCCCGGTCCGCCCGGCCGTGGCGCCGACGCGGATGACCTGGCAGAAGCTGACCCTGCTGCCGCTGCTGCTGATCGCCGTGCTGCTGGCGACCTGGCTGTGGTTCGAGCAGGCCGACCTGGACGCCCTCACCCGCAACGCGCTGTCGGACGGGCGGGTGTCGAAGGCGCTGTGGCAGCACATCGAGCTGACCGTGATCTCGACGTTCTTCGTGCTGATCATCGCCATTCCGCTGGGCATCCTGCTGACCCGGGGGCAGGCCGGCCGGGCGACCCCGGTGGTGATGACGCTCGCCAACATCGGCCAGGCCACCCCGGCGATCGGTCTGCTGGCGCTGCTGGTGATCTGGATCGGCATCGGCCGCCGGGCGGCCCTGATCGGCATCATCGCCTACGCCGTGCTGCCGGTGCTGTCCAACACCATCGCCGGTCTGCGGGCCAACGACCCGGCGCTGCTGGAGGCGGCGCGCGGAATCGGCATGTCCCCGGTGGGGGTGCTCACCCGGGTGGAACTGCCGCTGGCCGTGCCGCTGATCCTCGCGGGCGTGCGCACCGCGCTGGTGCTGAACGTCGGCACGGCGACGCTCGCCACCTTCGGCGGGGGCGGCGGGCTCGGCGTGCTGATCACCACCGGGATCACCAGCCAGCGGATGCCGGTCCTGGTGGTGGGGTCGGTGCTCACCGTCGCGCTGGCCCTGCTGGTGGACTGGCTGGCCTCGCTGGCGGAGCTGCTGCTGCGGCCGCGCGGGCTGGAGGCGGGGCCGTGAGCGGGCGCCGCGGGGTGCGGCTGATGCCGGCGGCGGTACTGCTGGCGGTGGTGTCGGGGTGCGGGCTGACCAGCGGGTCGCCGATGGTCGACGACGTGGAGCCGGGCACGATCGGCCGGGGGAAGCCGTTGGAGGGCGCCGAGCTCACCGTCACCTCCAAGGAGTTCACCGAGCAGCTGATCCTCGGCGCGATCATGGGCATCGCCTTCCAGGCCGCGGGCGCGGACGTGGTGGACCGGACGGGCATCCAGGGCTCGGTCGGCTCACGGGAGGCGGTCGTCAAGGGCGAGGCGGACGCCGGGTTCGAGTACACGGGCACGGCGTGGATCACGTACCAGGGCAACACCAGGCCGATCCCCGACCCTCGCGAGCAGTGGCTGGCGGTGCGGGACGCGGACGCGAAGAACGGCGTGACCTGGCTGGAGCCGTCGGAGCTGAACAACACGTACGCCCTGGCCATGAACCAGGCCAACTACGAGCGGTACCGCACCCGCACCCTGTCGGAGGTCGCGGAGCTGTCGAAGACGGACCCGGGCGCGGTGACGCTGTGCGTGGAGGGCGAATTCGCCAACCGCGCGGACGGGCTGCCCGGCATGGAGAAGGCGTACGGGATGAGCATCCCGGCAGGGAACATCACGCAGATGGACTCCGGGATCATCTACACGCAGACGGCCAAGGGCGCCTGCACCTACGGCGAGGTGTACACCACCGACGGGCGGATCAAGTCCATGAACCTGGTGGTGATGGAGGACGACAAGAAGTTCTTCCCCAACTACAACGCGGCTCCGACCGTGAACAGCAAGACGCTGCGGAAGTGGCCGGCGATCGCCGAGGTGCTGGCCCCGGTCACGGAGAAGCTGGACAACAACGTGGCGCAGACCCTCAACGCCCGGGTCGACGTCGACGGGGAGGACCCCCACCAGGTCGCGCTGGACTGGATGGTGGCCGAGGGATTCGTGAAGGAGGGGTAGTGGGGGTCAGCAGGCGGGGACCTCGCCGGTGCCCTTCTCCATGGCGACCAGCGCGTCCACGGCGCCCCTGAGCGTGGTCACCGGGACCAGGCGCAGCCCCTGGGGCAGCTCGGCCTCGGCCTCGGCGCACTCGTCGCGGGGGACGAGGAAGACGGTGGCGCCGTCCCGCTTGGCGGCGCGCGTCTTCAGCGGCACGCCCCCGACCGCGCCGACCCGGCCCTCGGCGTCGATGGTGCCGGTACCGGCCACGACCCGGCCGCCGGTGAGGTCGCCGCCGCTGCCGTCGCCGTCCAGCTTGTCGACGATGCCGAGGGAGAACAGCAGTCCGGCGCTCGGGCCGCCGACGTCGGCGAGCTTCAGGGTGACGTCGATGCCCTGGTTCTCGCGGCCCAGGTACTTCAGCGCGGCCCGGGTGGCCTCGTCCTGGGACTCCTTCATCTGCTTCCGGTTGAACTGCTCGATCTCCTGGACGTCGTCCCCGCTGGGGTAGACGGCGTCGCGGGGCATGACCGCCTCGTCCGTGCGGAACCAGCTGTCGATCACCTGCGGCAGGCCGACGCGGGTGTCCGGCGAGGTCGCCTCGATGGTGGTCATCCGCAGCTGGCCGGTGGTCTCCCGTACGGGGGCGCCGGAGATGGTGATGACCTGCCGGCCCTTGTTCTCGCCGAGCACGTCGGCCGTCAGCCCGGGCTGCGCGACGGAGAAGGGCAGCGGCGCGAGCACGGCGGTGGCCAGCAGCGCGGCGGCCGGGGCGGCACAGACGGCCAGGGCCTTGGGACGTGTGAGGCGAGTGAGCACGGAGCCAATCTAACGTGACGGGCGTGGGACCCGGCCGGGGTGCCCGCGGGGGCGGATCCGCGGGCGGGCGCCCCCGCCCGGCGAGTACGGTCAGCGCAGGGCCTCGGCGACCTCACGGGCCGCCTCCACCACCCGCTTGCCGACCCGTTCCGGCACGACGTCCGCCAGCATGACGACGCCCACGCTGCCCTCGACGCCCGTGACACCGACGAGCGGCGCGGCCGCCCCGCAGGCGCCGGTCTCCAGCTCGCCGTGGGTGAGGGTGTAGCCGGGGTCTCCGGGGGCCTTCTGCCGGGCGGCGAGTATCGCCTTGCCCGCGGCGCCGCGGTCCAGCGGGTGCCGGAACCCGGCCCGGTAGGCCACGTGGTAGTCGGTCCACGACGGCTCCACCACCGCCACGGCGAGGGCCTCCGCGCCGTCGACCAGGGTCAGGTGGGCGGTCGCGCCGATGTCCTCCGCGAGGGACCGCAGCGCCGGCATCGCCGCCTCCCGGACCAGCGGGTGCACCTGTCGTCCCAGCCGCAGCACGCCGAGGCCGACGCGGGCCCGGCCGCCGAGGTCGCGGCGGACCAGCGCGTGCTGCTCGAGCGTGGCGAGCAACCGGTACACGACGGTCCGGTTGACGCCCAGTTTCTGGGAAAGCTCGGTGACGGTCAGCCCGTGATCCGTGTCGGCGAGCAGTTTCAGGACCCGTAGGCCCCGGTCGAGCGTCTGAGAGGTCTCCGCGGTCACGACGCCCACTCCTTCAGTGGTGAGGTCGACGGCCCCTCGCGGCAGGTGCGTCACCGGTCCCGGCGGTCACGCGCTTCAGAGGGCCGCCGATCGGCCGGCGGCCCGGACCAGTCCCGGGCACAGTCGCTTCACGGCTGCGCTCCGCGGCGGCGCTGCCACGGGGCGTGTGCGTAGCGGGACAGTAGCGAGCCGGTCCCGCTGAGCGGAAGGCTCCGTCCAGAATCCGGTCATCAGTTGAACAAACTGGTCACTTTTGTCCCGGTACGCACACGAGGGGACCGCTCCCACTCGCTTCCCGTCCACACGTGACACACAGGCGTCTCACCGCATGCGGGTGGCCCACTCCTGCACCTTGGCGATCCGCTGGCGCAGCTGTCCCGCCGTCGCCTCGGCGGACGGCGGGCCACCGCACACCCGGCGCAGCTCCGTGTGGATCACGCCGTGCGGCTTGCCGCTCTGGTGGGCGTAGGCGCCGACGAGCGAGTTGAGCTTCTTGCGCAGCTCCATCATCTCCTTGTGGGAGACCACGGGCCGCCGCTCGGCCGGCAGTTCGAGCAGGTCGGCCTCCTCGGCCGGCTTCTTCTTGCTGTGCGCGATCTGCCGGGCCTGCCGCTTCTGCAGCAGCAACTGCACCTGATCGGGCTCGAGCAGGCCGGGGATGCCGAGGTAGTCCTGCTCCTCCTCGCTGCCCGGGTGGGCCTGCATGCCGAACTCGGCGCCGTTGTACATGACCCGGTCGAAGACGGCGTCGGACTCCAGTGCCTCGAAGGGCAGCATGTCCTGCTCGCCCGTGTCCTCGTCCTGCTGCTTGTTCGCCTCGTCCATCTCCTTCTCGGACTCGGCGTACGGGTCCTCCTCGCCCTCCTTCCTGGGCTTGTCGAGGACGTGGTCCCGCTCGCGCTCCATCTCGTTGGCGAAGCCGAGCAGGTCCGGCACGGTCGGCAGGAACACGGACGCGGTCTCGCCGCGCCGCCTGGACCGTACGAAGCGACCGACGGCCTGGGCGAAGAAGAGGGGCGTGGAGATCGTGGTGGCGTACACGCCGACCGCGAGACGCGGGACGTCGACGCCCTCGGACACCATGCGGACGGCCACCATCCAGCGGTCGTCGCTCGCGCTGAACTCGTCGATCCGCTTGGACGCGCCGGCGTCGTCGGAGAGGACAAGGGTGGCCTTGTGGCCGGTGATGTCGCGGATCAGCTTGGCGTAGGCGCGCGCGGAGTCCTGGTCGGAGGCGATGACCAGGGCGCCGGCGTCCGGGATGGCCTTCCTGACCTCGGTGAGCCGCTGGTCGGCCGCGCGCAGCACGGACGGCATCCACTCGCCGCGCGGGTCGAGGGCGGTGCGCCAGGCCTGGCTGACGGCGTCCTTGGTCATGGGCTCGCCGAGCCGGGCGGCGATCTCGTCGCCGGCCTTGGTGCGCCAGCGCATGTTGCCGCTGTACGACATGAAGATCACCGGCCGGACGACGCCGTCGGCGAGGGCGGAGCCGTACCCGTAGGTGTAGTCGGCGGACGACCTGCGGATCCCGTCGTCGCCCTCCTCGTACGTCACGAACGGAATGGGGTTGGTGTCCGAGCGGAACGGCGTACCGGTCAGGGCGAGGCGGCGGGTGGCCGGCTCGAACGCCTCCAGGCATGCCTCGCCCCACGACTTGGAGTCGCCGGCGTGGTGGATCTCGTCCAGGATCACGAGCGTCTTGCGCTGCTCGACACGGTTGCGGTGCAGCATGGGGCGCACGCCGACACCGGCGTACGTGACGGCGACGCCGTGGTACTCCCTGCCGAGCGGTCCCGCGCTGTACTCCGGGTCGAGCTTGATGCCTATCCGCGCGGCGGCCTCGGCCCACTGCTTCTTCAGGTGCTCGGTGGGCGCGACGACGGTCACCTGCTGCACGACGTGGTGGTGCAGCAGCCAGGACGCCAGCGTCAGCGCGAACGTGGTCTTTCCGGCGCCGGGGGTGGCGACCGCGAGGAAGTCACGGGGCTGAGCCTGGATGTACTTGTCCATCGCCCCTTGCTGCCAGGCGCGCAGCTTGCCGGCGGTGCCCCAGGGGGCACGTCCGGGGAAGGCCGGGGACAGGTGGTGCGAGGCGGTGCCGGCGGTGGTAGTCACGATCTCCGGGAGGGGGGTCGGGCGGCTCTGGTGCGTGGGACGACCGGGCCACCCTACCGATGGCCCACCGCTCCACACGCCGCCGAAGCCCCGGGTCGCCCACGGGTGGGACCCACGTCACAACCCCTTGAGCCGCACGGCGATCTCCCTCACGTCGCCGACCGCCCCGGACGCCACATCCACGACCAGCGTGTACGCGGCGTCCTGGTCGGCGTGCAGCAGGTCGACGCCGTTGAAGGCGAGGAAGGTGGCCGCGGCCAGCCAGGCGGTGCGCTTGTTGCCGTCGACGAACGGGTGGTTCGTGGCGAGGGCGTGCAGCAGGGCGGCCGCCTGCTCGTACGGGTCCTGATAGGCCGGGGTGCCGAACATGCGGGCGCGCGGGCGGTGCACGGCCGAGGCGAGCAGCCCCGGCGTGCGCGCCACCGGCGGGGCGCCGCCGAACGCGACCTCGGCGATCTCCGTGACCTCGTCGACGGTGAGGTGCCGCGTCATTCGCCCAGCCTCCTCAGCAGCTCCGCGTGCTCCGCCGCGAGGCGCTCGGCGACCGCGCGCACCTGCCGGCCCTCCTCGTGGAGGTGGCGGCGCAGCGCGTCCAGCGCGACGTCCTCGGGCGTGAGGTCGTGCGCGTCCGCGAGGTCGTGCAGAGCCTGGAGCAGGGCGGAGTCGGGGCGGAGTACCAGTTCGGACATGGCCGGATGATACTGACCGCGACCAGTCGCTCACACATTGTTCTTGGGCTGCTCCTCCGGGCGAAGCCGGGTGGCTATCCACACCCCCGCCAGCGCCACCGCCGCCATCGGCAGGAACACCGCGGCGAAGGCGGCCGCGTGGGAGCCGGCGGCCTCCGTGGCCGCATGGCTGACGGCGCCCCCGCCGAGGGCGGCGAAGGCGGCGCCGCCGATCGCCAGGAGCAGGACGTTGGAGAGGCCGTCGGAGATCTGGAGGGCGGCGGAGTTGGTGCCGGCCTCCTCGGGGGCGGAGAGCTGGAGCAGCAGCACGCTGGTGGAGGAGACCACCAGGCCCATGCCGAAGCAGCCGAACGCCCACGCGACCGCCAGCGTCCAGGCCGGCACGGAGTGGATCAGCACGCTCGGCGCGGCGGCGATGGCGAACGCGACCAGCAGCATCCCGAGGGACATCAGCCGCTCACGGTGCCGGTCCAGACGCGGCCGGGACTGCACCCAGGACCCCAGCGCCCAGGTGCCGCCGCCCGCCGCGAGGGAGAAGCCGGCCAGCGTCGGGCTGAGTCCCCGCTGGGTGACCAACATCAGCGGCACGAAGGACTCCGCCGCGATGAAGGAACCGGCGGCGACACCGCGCAGCAGCACCACCGACGGCAGGCCGCGCGCCGCCCGCCAGGTGCCGCGCGGGAGCAGGCCGAGGACCGCCGGGACCAGCAGGGCCACGCCCAGCGCGCCCGGCAGCAGCGACAGCCAGCGCAGGTCCTGCGCGGCGTACTGGAGCAGGCCCGCCCCGAAGGAGATCGCCAGGGCCAGCCGGATACGGCGGCGGTCGAAGGAGGCCGGGGCCTCGGCGGCGCCCCCGACCGGGCCGGAGGCGAGCCGCCGGATCTGGGGCAGGGCGAGCGCCAGGGGGAGCACCACGATCACCGGGATGCCGAGGAACACCCAGCGCCAGCCGAGGTGCTCGGTCACCGCGCCGGAGGCCAGCGGGCCGACGATGGACGGGACGACCCACGCGGCCGCGAACGCCGCCATGATCGCCGGGCGCAGCCGCTCGGGATAGGCGCGGCTGACGACGACGTACAGGGCGACGATCACCAGGCCGCCGCCGAGGCCCTGGACCGCGCGGCCCAGGATGAACAGCCACATCGTGCCCGCCGTGCCGCCGATCAGCAGCCCGGCCGCGAAGGAGGCGATGCCCCAGGTGAGCGGGGCGAGCGGGCCGCGCCGGTCGGACCACTGGCCGGACAGCACCATGCCGAAGAGGCTGGTGGTGAAGTACCCGGAGAACGCGAACGCGTACAGCGACACGCCGTTCAGCTCGCGGGCCGCGACGGGCATCGCCGTGCCCACAGCGGTCGCCTCGAAGGCGATCAGCAGCACGACGGAGACGACCCCGATGCTCAGTGCGCGGTACCGGCGGCTGAGGACGGTGTCGTCGGGGACGACGGCCGGGGCGGGAGCGCCGGCGGGCTCGGCGACACCCGTGTCGCGGGGGTTCGGGGCGGTCATGACCGCCAGGGTAAGGTCCACGGCCCTGGTTGACCCCTGTCGGGGGTCGGTTCCGGCACCGGGACCTTGGTCGTAGGACCGGGGCGCCCCCCGCCCTTCGTGAACGGCACATGGCAGTCGTGTTGCACGCCCCGGCGTTCCCTTGAGCACCGCGAGCCGCCCGCCGTACGGTCGATGCACCGGTTCGGGACGGCGGGGCGCCGCACGGCACCCCTCCCCCACCGACACGGCCGTGTGCCCGAGTGGTTCAGGGACTCGCCTGCAAAGCGAGTAACGCGGGTTCGATTCCCGCCACGGCCTCGAGGGAAAGAGCGGGGTGCTTCGACAGCACCCCGCCGCCACCGCACGGCCGTGCGCCCGAGTGGCTCAGGGACTCGCCTGCACAGCATCCATCAGCAAGCTCCGCTCGCGGGGAGTCACGCGGGTTCGATTCCCGCCACGGCCTCAAGCGAAAGGGCGAGGTGCTTCGACAGCGCCCCGCCGCCACCGCACGGCCGTGCGCCCGAGTGGCTCAGGGACTCGCCTGCACAGCATCCATCAGCAAGCTCCGCTCGCGGGGAGTCACGCGGG
>NZ_JBIBXY010000001.1:1047176-1149426 GCF_043082785.1 Streptomyces sp. NPDC014764
TTCGATTCCCGCCACGGCCTCAAGCGAAAGGGCGAGGTGCTTCGACAGCGCCCCGCCTTTTCGGCGTGCGCGTCAGAAACAGCCCGCCCCCGTCGGGGCGACGCGCCTCAGAGAACCCCGCCCGCCTCGTCCTGGAAGAGGCGGGTCCAGTAGTGCCAGTCCGTGTCCGGGGTCGTGCCCGTCGGGTCGACCGAGGCGAGGACCTGGATCATCGTCAGGGCGAGCTGGTCGTAGGCGTCGCTCGTGAGCGCGTGGCCGGAGTCCTCGTCGAGGGAGCGCTCCCGGTGCAGGAGCCAGAGGGTGAACGCCAGCGTGGAGATGTCCGTGTTCAGCGGGCGCAGCGCCCCGTCCGACTCGCTCCAGCTCAGCACCGCCCCCGTCGCCCCGTCGACGACCAGGCCGTGGTCGTCGATCAGGTGCCCGACGCGTATCAGCCGGTCGGCGTGGGCCGGAAGGAGGCCGGGCGGGAAGCCGCAGCCGTCGTCGGCCGTGTACTCCGTGAGCGTGCGCAGCGGCTGGTCCGTGTCCAGGGAGAACAGGAAGCCGTCCTCGGGCAGGCCCGTCTCGCGCAGGAAGCGGCGGGTCGGCTCGTGCGTGAGCGTCGCGGGGAAGTCGACCTCCTCGAAGCGGACCACGCCGCCCCGGCCGAACTCGTCGTCCAGCAGGCGCAGGGGGAGGTCAAGGGCGAGTCCCGAGGCCGTGCCGGGGCCCGCGACCAGGGCGAGGGGGCGGATCAGCGCTGCCATCCGCCAGAAAGGCGCGGGCTCGCCGTCCGCGCCCTCCTCGAACACCGCGAGCAGCTGCCGCGAGGCCTCCGCGACCGCCTTGGTGCCGTACCGGCCGGCGTAGGCGGCGAACTGGCTGCGCAGTCCGGCCAGTTCGTCCGTGGCCGCGGCGAAGCGCACGAACGTCGGCAGCGACGGGGCCAGCGGACGGCAGTCCAGGAGGTCGGGCCGGTCATGGACGTACGCGCTGGAGACCTCGCCGGTGGCGCCGTCGAGCAGCAGGGACTCCGGCTCCAGGCCCGCCGGGGCGGCGAACGCGCCGATGACGAGCCGGTCGCGCAGCGCGGGCGACAGCCGGTCGGCGGCGCCCGTCACCTCGGCGACCGTGGGCAGGCCGCCGGGGCGGGCCGGCTCCGTGAAACGGAACAGGCCGTTGTCGCACGGCAGTCCGGGCCCGGTCAGCCAGCTCCGCGTCGACGCGTGCGTGACCTGGGGACCGAGGTCGTCCTCGGTGAGTGTGATCGCCCTCGCGACAACGGTGTCGGTCGTGCTCATGATTCCCCCGCGATACGTGTGCTCGGTCCCGGGCCCGCGAACGTCCCGCCCCGGGCAGGACGGCCCGCGCCCTGCCGGACCCACGGCCGTCCCCCACTGCTCCGAAGAGTACGCGGCACCACTGACAACGCATCGGAAACGGGGAGCGCGGCCGGCGCCCTGTCCCTCAAGACGCACGGGAGGCCCCGAGCGTTGCCCCGAGAGGCCGATCGGCCCGGGGAATCGCTCAGTTACCGGTCACCACGGCGGCCTGCGGACGGATCGGCAGCCGGTTCACCGGACGCCCGGTGGCGGCGCGCACGGCGGAGGCGATCGCGGCCGGCGAGGTCACCACCGGCACCGCGCTGACCGCCTTGGCGCCGAACGGGGCGACCACGTCCCGCTCCTCGACCAGCTTGACGATCCGGATGTCGGGCGCGTCCAGCGCGGTCGGCAGGGCGTACCCGGTGAGGTCGGGGTGGCGGATCAGACCGCGCGGGGTGCGCAGGTTCTCGGTGAGCGCGGCGCCCAGGCCCTGGGTCACGCCCGCCTCGATCCGCGCGGCGAGCTGCGCCGGGTTGAGCACCCGGCCCACGTCCTGTGCGACGGCCAGCTCCACGACCCGGACCGAGCCCAGCTCGATGTCGACGTCCACGACGGCGCGGATCGCGCAGAAGGAGATGCCGACGAAGGCGTCGCCCTGTCCCGCGTCGTCCAGCGGCTCGGTGGGGTGCGGCCGGCACTGCGCGGTCGCCCACAGCTCCTTGCCGTCCATGGCCTCGGTGACGGTCGTGGACAGCACGCCGTCGTACGAGGTGATCTTGCCGTCGGTGATCTGGAGCAGCTCGGTGGACATGCCGAACTTGTGCGCCAGCGGCTGGAGGAGCTGGGTGCGGACCATCTTGGCCGCGCGCTCCACCGCCCCGCCCGACACCCAGGTGTGGCGTCCGCGGCAGCCCGGCCCGGCCGGGGGCTGGTCGGTGTCGACGGGCACCACGTGCACCTCGTCGACGCCGAGGGTCTCCTGGACGATCTGCCGGGCCAGCGTGGAGAAGCCCTGCCCGGTCTCGACGGCCGCGCACAGCACGGTCGCCACGCCGTTCTGGACGCGCACGGTGGCCGTGGACACCTCGTCGGCGCCCTCCGCGCCGAGCATGTGCACCATGCCCAGGCCGTAGCCCACGCCCCGGCGCACCGCGCCCGGCTCGCCCGCGCCCTCGGGTCCTCCGGGCAGCAGCCACTCGTCCTCGGGGGTGTCCTTGGGCAGCGGCGGCAGCGGGAAGTCCCGCACGGCCTCCAGCAGTTCGGCGACGGGGGCGGGGCAGGTGACGGTCTGGCCGGTGGGCAGCACGTCGCCGGTGGCCATCACGTTCCGCAGCCGCACCTCGGCCGGGTCCAGGCCGAGCTTCTTGGCCAGCTTGTCCATCTGCGCCTCGTACGCGGCGCACACCTGCATCGCGCCCTCGCCGCGCACATGGCCGGAGGGCGGGTTGTTGGTGCGCACCGCCCAGCCCTCGATGAAGGCGTTGGGCACGACGTACGGGCCGCAGGCGAAGGCGACGGCGGCGGCCAGGGCCTCGGAGGAGGTGCCGGCGTAGGCGCCCGCGTCGAGCAGGATCTGCGCCTCGACCTTGACCAGCTTGCCCTCGGCGTCGGCGTGGTGGCGGTAGCGCAGCAGCGTGGGGTGGCGGTGGGTGTGGCCGAGGAAGGACTCCTCGCGGGTGGCGGCGAGCTTCACCGGGCAGCCGGTCTTCAGCGCGAGCAGCCCGAGGGGCAGCTGGAAGCTCTGGTCCTCGCGGTCGGCGGTGGCGCCGGGCACGCCCGTGACGACGATCTTGACCTGGTCCTGCTGGAGACCGAACGCGGCGGCGGCGGTGTCCCGGTCGCCGTGCGGGTCGGTGGACGCCAGGTACAGCTCGACCCCGCCGTCCGGGCGGGGCACGGCGAGTCCGGCCTCTGCCCCTATGGGGGCGGGGTCCTGGCGGCCGATGCGGTACAGCCCTTCGACGACGACCTCGCCGGCCGCGTCCGCGTCGCCGTGGCGCAGCGGGATGTGCCGGACCAGATTGCCGTCGGGGTGCAGGGGTTCGGCCTCGAAGGCCTGTTCGGGGTCGGTCACCGGGTCGAGCACCTCGTACTCGACGATGACCGCGGCGGCGGCCATGCGCGCGGTGTCGGGGTGGTCGGCTGCGACGGCGGCCAGCGGCTCGCCGTGGTGGCGTACGACCTCGGAGGCGAAGACCGGGCGGTCGGCCGTGCCGCGGCCGAGCACGGAGGCGCCGGGGACGTCCTCGTGGGTGACGACCGCGCGGACGCCGGGCATCTCGCGCGCGTGCGTGGTGTCGATCGACTTGATGCGCGCGTGCGGGTGCGGGGAACGCAGCACGGCGGCCCACAGCAGGCCCTCGGCCCACAGGTCGGCGGCGTACGGGAAGGTGCCCTCGGTCTTGGCGCGCGCGTCGGCGGCCGGGAGGGAGGCGCCGAGTCCGCGTCGCGGGGCGGCCTCCTCCTCGGGGGCCGCCTCGGCGGTCTGCACGGTGGCTGCTTCGTTGCTCACGCCTGGCCTCCGTCCTGGCCGTGGGGCTGGTCCTGCGGTGCGACGCCGAACGCCGAGGGGTTGACCCCGCCGGCGCCGGGGCCCGCCTGGTGCGGGATGCGGGGGGCGCCGTCGCCGTCGTCCGCGGCGGCCTCGGCCTCGGCGTGCGCCTCGCGTTCGGCGACGACCTCCTGCACGGCGTCGACCACGCCCCGGTAGCCGGAGCAGCGGCACAGGTTGCCGCACAGGGCCTGGCGGGTCTCCAGCTCGGTCGGGGCCGGGTTGCCCTCCAGCAGGTCGTGCACGGTCATCGCCATGCCGGGCACGCAGAAGCCGCACTGCACGGCGCCGCAGCGGGCGAGGGCGCGCTGCACGTCCGAGGGGCGGCCGTCCTGGGCCAGTCCTTCGACGGTGCGGACCTCGCTGCCGGCCGCGGTGACGGCGGGGACCAGGCAGGACGCGACGAGCCGGCCGTCGACCTGGACGTTGCAGGCGCCGCACTCGCCCTGCGAGCAGCCGTCCTTGGCGCCGGCCAGGCCGAGCCGCTCGCGCAGCACGTAGAGCAGGGACTCGCCGATCCACGCGTCGGTGACGGGCCGGTCGGTGCCGTTGACGCGGAGGACGTAGGAGGCGAGGGGGTGGTCGTCGTGCGGGGCCACGAGGACGTCGGCGACGGGGGCGTCCGGTTCGTCGGAGGCCTCCGGGGCGCCCGGACCGTCCGCGACGTCGGGGGCGTCGGGGGCGCCGTCGTCCTCGGCGGGTGCCGGGGCCTGCGAGGGCCCCTCGGAGGCCTCGGCGGCCTCCTGCGCGTCCGCGGCGCGGTCGCCGTCGTCCTCGGACGCGCCGGAGGGGGGCTCCTCGGCGTCCTGGGGGGCCTGCGGGTGCTCGTGGCCTCCGGCGTCTCCGGCGTCGCCGTCGGCGCCCTCCTCGGACTGCCACGGCTGCTCCGGGTGCTCCTCGGCGGGCAGCGGCCGGGACGCCTGCGGGACGTCGTGCGCGGAGGCGTCCTCGGCAGGGCGCGGCTGCGGCTGCTCCTGGGAGGCGCCGGGCGCGCCCGGGTACGAGGGCTGCGAGCCGTGCTGCCGGGCGGCGGGGTCCTGCGTCTCCGGGGCGGGCCCGTGCTCGCCGCCCCGGTCCTCGTAGGCGCCGGGCCGAGGCGCGTACGCACCGCCCTGCTGGTCGTGGTCCTGCGGCACGCCGGGGACGCCGGGGCCCCACGGCGTGCCGATGGACTGGGACTCGGCCCAGGGGGCGGCGGCCCCGCCCGGCAAGGTCGCCGGAGGGGTGTTCCCCCACTGCTCGACCAAGGAGGACGTGGTGAACTCGCCGGACTCGTCCGGCAGGTCGCCGCCCGCCACGGGGATCGACCACTGCCCGGTGACGTCCTGCCCCGGCGCCTGACCGTGACCCTGGTGCTGCGCCGCGGGGTCGTGGCCCTGCGCGTGGTGCTGCCCCTGCCCCTGCGCGTGGTGCTGCCCCTGCGCGTCGGGGTCGTAGGCCCACTGCCCGCTCGCGCCGGGGTCGTAGCCGTACGGGGCCCCCGCCGTCGCGTCGGGCTCCGCGGACGCCGGGTCGTGCCACTGGGCCCCGTCGACGGGGGCGCCGGGCGCGGCCCAGCTGCCGGTGGCCGACGGGTCGGTACCCGCGGTGGTGGCCGGCGTGACCGTGATCTGCGGCGGGACGTAGCCGTGGCCGGGGGCGGCCAGCGGGCTCTCCATGGCGTCCAGCAGGGCGTCGATGCCGCCCTCCGGGAGGTTCACGAAGGCCGTGGCACCGTCGTCGTAGTCGCCCTGCGGCAGCGGGTCCCACCGGCTGCCGCCCGGAGGCGTGCCGCCCTGTCCGTGCTGGTCGTCGGTCACGACAACGCCCTCCCCAGTGCTCGTCGGGCCAGCGCGGCGACGGTGCGCCGCAGGTGGAGTACCGCGGGCGGCAGCGGCGGAACGGTGCCGTCCTCGCCGGGCGCGGCGTCAGGGATGCAGGCCGCGGCGACGTACTCCCCGAACGCGCTGAGCGCCTCGGGCACGATCGCGCGGTTGTTGTCCCAGTCGATGAGCTGCGCGACCCACTGCTCGGCCTCCAGGGGCCGCAGCGGCATCGGCGCTATGGCGCCCACCGCGCAGCGCACCCCGCGCCGGGCGGGGTCGAGCACGAGGGCGACGGAGGCGACCGCGCGGCCGGGGCCGGTGCGGCCGGTCGCCTTCAGGAAGACCTGGGGGGCGTGCAGCAGCGGCACGCGCACGTAGCCGATCAGCTCGCCGGGGCGCAGCACGTCCATGCCGGCCAGCAGGTGCGACACCGGGGCCTCTCGGCGGGCGCCGCCCGGCCCGGCGACGATCAGCGTCGCCTCCAGGGCGGCCAGCACGGGCAGGGCGTCCCCGGTGGGGGCGGCGGAGGCGATGTTGCCGCCGAGGGTGCCGGCGTTGCGGATGTGCGGGGGTCCGGCGGCCCGCGCGGCGGCGGCGAGCGCCGGGATGAGCGCGGCGAAGTCCGGGCGCCCCATGCGCGCGTGCGTGAGTCCGGCGCCGAGGAGCGCGTGTCCGTCCAGGTACTGCCAGCCGCGGATCTCGCTGATCTTGCCGAGGCCGACCAGCGCAGCGGGCCTGAGCTGCCCGGAGTTGACGGCGGCCATCAAATCGGTACCGCCCGCGACGGGCACGGCGGCGGGCATGGCGGTAAGCGCCGCCACGGCCTCGTCCAGCGTCGTGGGCAGCGTCACGGCCTGCGCCGCCTGCGGTGCGTGCGTGCTCAAAACCGGCTGCCCCTTCCCGCTGCCCCACCTGGTCCCACCCGTGCGCCGTACGGTACGTGCTGACAGGGCGGACGTGGCAACTCTGGCACATCTTGGCAGGTGCCGAAGACGGGGGTCCGCTAGGAGGCATTCGCCCCGCTGGGCCCGGACCTGGCCGATTCCGTCCCCGAATCGCCCCGGCACCGCGGAATCACAGCCTTCGGAAGCCCTTGTTCCGTTATGACCCGGCCTGTTCGGCCCGCAGCGAACGCGCGAGGCGCGGGTCGTGCCCCGGGGCTGAGGAGCACCGGGGGACGACCCGCGACGCGACTACAGGGCGGGCGGCGGCCCGTCGATCGGGCGGCCCAGGACGCCCGGGCGGCGCTGCCACGGGCGGGGACCGCCGGGCGGCCGGTAGGCGACGCCGAGGGCGTCCAGGCGCCGGTAGTGCTCGGTCATCCGCCGCTCGAAGCCGGGGAAGTCCCGGTCGGCGGGGGCGGGCAGCTCGCTCCAGGCGACCTCGGCCAGCGCGGCGAGCCGGGGGAACGTCTGGTAGTCGACGCGCCCCTGGTCCTCCATCACCTCGGTCCACACGTTGGCCTGCGTGCCCAGCACCCGCTCCCGCTCCTCCGGCGTCAGCTCCGCCGGGACCGGGTCGAACCGGTAGACGTCCTCCAGGGTGCGCACGTACCCGATCGGCACCGGCTCGTCGGGGCCCGCGTCCTGCCGGTGGTCCAGGTAGACCTGCTGTTCGGGGCACATCACCACGTCGTGGCCCGCGCGGGCGGCGGTGACGCCGCCCGCGTAGCCGCGCCACGACGACACGGCGGCGCCCGGCGCGAGTCCGCCCTGGAGGATCTCGTCCCAGCCGATGAGCCGCCGCCCGCGGTCGGCCAGCCAGCGGTCGAAGTGGCCGATGAACCAGGACTGCAGGGCGTCCTCGTCCGCGAGCCCGAGTTTCGCGGCCTGTTCCCGCGCCGTCCTCGACTCCCGCCACTGGTCCTTGACGCATTCGTCGCCGCCGATGTGCACGAACGGCGAGAACGGCCCGGCGTCGGCGGGGAACACTTCCAGAAGTTCCTCCAGCACCCCTTCGTAGAAGCGCAGGGTGTCCTCGGTGGGGGCGAGGACGTTCGGATTGATGCCCCAGGTGTCCCAGACGGTCAGCGCGGCGGTGTCGACGACATCGGAGTTGCCGAGTTCCGGATAGGCGGCGATGGCGGCCTGCGAGTGCCCGGGCACGTCGATTTCGGGGACCACGCCGATATGCCGCTCGGCGGCGTAGGCCACGATCTCGCGGAGGTCGTCCTGGGTGTAGAAGCCGCCGTGCGGCCGGTCGTCCCACAGCGGCGAGGCCCGGTGGCCGATTTTCGTGCGGGCACGCCAGGATCCGACCTCGGTGAGCCGCGGATACCGCTTGATCTCGACGCGCCAGCCCTGGTCGTCCGTCAGGTGCAGATGCAGCACGTTGAGTTTGTGCGCGGACATCAGATCGAGATAGCGCAGCACCCCTTCCTTCGGCATGAAGTGGCGTGCCACGTCCAGCATCAGACCGCGCCAGCGGAAGCGGGGCGCGTCCTCGACGGTCACGTGCGGCACGGCCCACACCCGGTCGCGGCGGACCGGCGCCCTGCGGAACGCGTCGGCGCCGAGGAGCTGGCGCAGGGTCTGCGCGCCGTGCAGCACACCGGCCGCGTCGCCGCCCTCGACGAGCACACCCGCAGGGCCGCTGACGAGCCGGTACGCCTCCGGGCCGAGGTCCGCGGCGAGGGAGAGCCGGACGCCGTCACGCGCCTCCGCGGGCTCCCGCGCCTGCGTCCAGGGCAGTCCGGTGGCGGCCCGCAGCACACCCCCGAGCCACCGCGCCACACCTTCCGTACCGGCATCGGCGTACAGCCCGGAAGCCTCCGTCAGACGGGTCTCCCCGGTACCGGCGACGACGCCCCGGGGCGCCGGAATCAGTGAAGTCGGCATCACGTCAGTCCTTTACCGCGCCGCCCAGTCCGGAGACCAGACGCCGCTGTACGAGTACGAAGAAGACCAGCACGGGAATCGTCATCACGGTGGACGCCGCCATGACCCCGCCCCAGTCGGGGTCGTCGGGTTTGTAGAACACCAGCAGCGCCATCGGCAGGGTCGACTGGGAGATGTCGCTGATGATGAACGACTTGGCGAACAGGAAGTCGTTCCAGGCGGAGATGAACGAGAACACACTGGTGGCCACGAGCCCCGGCAGGACGAGCGGGAAAAGGATCTGCCAAAGGAACCGGGTACGGCTCGCGCCGTCCATGTACGCGGCCTCCTCCAGCGCCTCGGGAACGCCCTTCACGAACCCCCTGAGCATCCAGATCGCGAACGGCAGCGAGAAGGCGATGTGCGGCAGGATCAGCGACCACAGCGTGTTCAGCTGACCGAGATCCCGCATCACGAAGAACAGGGGGATCGTCAACGCTTCCACGGGCACCATCTGAGCGACCAGAAACATGATCAGCAGCGTGGTCCGCAAACGGAACCGGAATCGTGTCACGGCTGTCGCGGCGAGGAACGCGATGAACGCGGAGGCGATCACCACAGCGACCGCGACGACGACGCTGTTGAGGAAGTAGCGGCCGAAATCCTCCTGCCCGAACACCCGCCGGAACGAGTCCAGCGTCGGCGCCAGCGTCCACGGCCGCGGCTCGGTCGACCGGATCTCACCGGCCGGCTTGAAGGCGCTCAGCACCATCCAGTACAGGGGGAAGGCCACCACGGCGGCCACCACCAGGGCGGTCGCCTCGGCCGCCGTCCGGCCCGGGCGCCGGGTGAACCGGCCCAGAAGATTCACCCGGGATTCCACATCCTGCCTCACGGGACTCACAGTTCCTCCCCCTGGCGGCGCAGCAGCCGCAGGTACACCAGCGTCACGGCGAGCAGGATCAGCAGCATCACCACGCCGATGGCGGCGCCCAGGCTGTACTGCGAGGAGGCGAACGCCTTCTGGTAGGCGTACACGTTGAGCACCAGGTTCTGTCCCGCGATGCCCCCGCCGCCCGTCATGACGTAGATCTGCGTGAAGACCTTGAAGTCCCAGATGACCGACTGGATGGTGACGACGACCAGGATCGGGCGGAGCATCGGCGCGAGCACCGACCGCCAGATCCGCCACTGCGAGGCCCCGTCCAGCGCGGCCGCCTCCAGCACCTCGGCGGGCACGGCGCGGATGCCGGCGTAGACCGTGACCATCACGAACGGGAAGGAGCACCACACCACTTCGAGCAGCACCAGGAAGAACGCGCTGAACCGCCCGTACGTCCAGGAGTGGTCACCGAGCCCCAGCACCCGGTTGACGGGACCGAAGTCGGCGTCGAACAGGAACAGCCACACCGTGGACCCGGTGATCGCGGGCGTGGCCCAGGCGCCCAGCGCTGCCAGCATCAAGGCCAGGCGGGGCACCGCCCGTACCCGGGTGAGCAGCACGGCGAGCGCGCACCCCACGGCCAGCGTGGAGACGACACAGGCCGCCGCGAACACCACGGTGGCCAGCAGCACCTCCCAGAACTGCCCGTCCGAGAACAGCCGGGAGTAGTTCCCGAACCCCTCGAAGGTCGTCGGCTCCCCACCGCTGACCTGAGCCTGGGTGTAGTGGAAGACCGAAATCAGCCCGAGCTGGTAAATGGGATAGGCAAGCAGCCCCCCAAGAACCACCAACGCCGGCGCGAGATACAACCAAGGCGTGCGCGAACGCCCCGCTCGGGGGCGCGGGGAGCTGCGCGAGGGACCCCCACGCACCGGAACCCGCGCACGCTCGAGCACCCCCGCCCCAGTAGGCACCGTCATCCGACGGACCCGAACGCGTCGTTCATCTTCCTGGCAGCATCCGCCGAGGCGGAGTTCACATCCTTCTTGCCGGAGACGACCTCCTGGAACATCGTCGGCAGCACCGCACCCGCGTCGATCTGCGCCCACGCCGGCGAAGCGGGCACGAACTTCGTGTCAGCCGCGAGCGTCTCGACGAACGGCTTCACGAAGGCCTCCTTCGCGGCCACCTGCTGCCGCACGTCGGAGAACGTCGGCAGGAACCCCATCGCCTCGAACAGCTCCCCCTGTGCCTCCTTGGAGGCGAGCCGCTTCATCAGGTCGACGGCGAGGGTGCGGTGGGTGGTGGACTTCAGTACGCCCAGGTTGTTGCCGCCGGCGAACGCGGGGGCGATCGACCCGGCCTTCAGGCCCGGCAGCGGCACGACCGCGTATCGGCCCTTGACCTTGCCGGCCTCGACGGCGGCATGGCTGAAGTCGCCGCCGATCGCCATGGCCGCCTTGCCCGCGGCGAACGCGGTGATCGTGTCGTTGCCGGTCATCGCGGCGCACTTCGCGGCGGGGCAGTTGTCGTCGCCGAACAGCGAGGTGTACGCCTCGATGCCCTTGCGCGCGGCAGCGCTGTCGATCGCGGAGGCGTACGAACCGCCCTTGCCGGTGGCGAGTTCGCCGCCGTGGGCCCAGATGAAGGGCATCGCGCCGTAGGTGTAGGCGCCGCCGACGGCGAGCCCGTACAGCTCGGGCTTCGCGGCGCGGATCTCCTTCGCCGTGGCGATCAGTTCGGCCTGTGTCCTCGGGACGTCGAGGCCGAGTTCCTCGAAGACGTCGGTGCGGTAGTACAGCGCGCGGACTCCGACGAAGTAGGGCACGCCGTAGACCTTGCCGCCGACGGTGACGGACTGGCGGGCGGTGGGATCGGTGTCCTTGGCCTCGTCCCAGGCGCCGAAGTCCTCGGTGACGTCGGCGAGTCCGCCGTCCTTCACGTAGCCGGCGGTGTCGGTGTTGCCGTACTCGATGAGGTCCGGCGCGGACTTCGGGTCGTTGAAGGCGGCCTTGATGCGTTGGGCGCGGGTCTCGACGGGTATGTACTCGACGGTGACCTCGGCGCCCTCGTGCTCCTTCTCGAACTCGGCGAGGACGGAGTCGACGACCTGTTCCTTGGGCTGGTTGTTGACCTCCTGGAAGAGCCAGACGCGCAGGGTGCCGGTCTTCTCGTCCTTGTCGGAGGAGGAGTTGCCGGAAGTCTGGGGGGCGCAGGCGGCGGTGGCGAGGACGGCCGCGACGGCGACCATGCGGACGGACAGCTTCATGGAGTGCTCCTCCGAGCGCGTTGCAACATATGCAATGGCGGTTTCGCTGTGCACAACACACGGAGGCTAAGGACTGGGTGAACCACGCCACAAGAGGTCTCAACCACTCTGTGACCGGCCGACGCACCCTGCGCAACGGGAAAGCAGCAAAAAGGCCCCCGGGGGCGCGCAAAGCGCACCCACGGGGGCCTTCGGAGGACTCGGACCGGCGCCGGGAAGGGGAGGTAGGTGAGGTGAGGGGACTACTTGTCGCCCTTGCCCTTGCCCTTGTCGTCGCCGCCTTCACTCATGGACTCGTAGATCTCCTTGCACATGGGGCAGACCGGGTACTTCTTCGGGTCCCGGCCGGGCACCCACACCTTGCCGCACAGCGCCACGACGGGCGTACCGTCGAGGGCGCTCGCCATGATCTTGTCCTTCTGGACGTAGTGGGCGAAGCGCTCGTGGTCACCGTCGCCGTGGGAGGTCTGCGGCGTCGGCTCGACGAGGGTCCCCGTACCAGTCCCGCGCTCGGGCTCAAGAGTGCTCATGCCGCCAAGGGTACTGAAGCCCGCGCGCCTCAGTTGAGCGAAGGGTCGTCCGGATACGTGGCGACCATCGCCAGCTCGCTGCGCTGCCGGCGCAGCACCTCGCGCCAGAGCCGCTCGGGCGACGGGCAGGACACGTCCCCGGGCTCGGACTCCACCACGTACCACGCGCCGTCGACCAGCTCGTCCTCCAGCTGGCCGGGGCCCCAGCCCGCGTAACCGGCGAAGATCCGCAGCGAGCCGAGGACGGAGGCGAGCAGTTCCGGCGGGGCCTCCAGGTCGACCAGGCCGATCGCGCCGTGCACCCGGCGCCAGCCGACCGGCGGCTCCTCCCCCGTCGCGCCGCCCGGGACGACGGCGACGCCGAGCGCCGAGTCCAGCGACACCGGTCCGCCCTGGAACACCACGCCGGGTTCGCCGGCCAGGTCCGCCCAGCCTTCCAGGATGTCTCCCACGTCCACCGGGGTCGGCCGGTTGAGGACGACACCGAGGGAGCCCTCCTCGTCGTGGTCGAGGAGGAGCACCACCGCGCGGTCGAAGTTCGGGTCCGCCAGAGCGGGAGTGGCCACGAGCAGCCGCCCTGTGAGCGAGGACACCTCGGTCATGCCAGACATGATCCCGCATCTTCCCCGTGCGCGGGGAGGCAATGCGGGTGACGGAGTGAAGACCGCCGCCGCGCGCGAGAGCTTCCTGGTCGGGCGTCGTCCGGCCGGGGTGAAGGGGTGCGGACGGGCGGCCGGGAGCACGTGCGGCGCGCGCCGGGACGCGGTGACCCCGCGTGGCCGCCGGGGAACCGTTCGTGTTGTGACAGAGCCATGACGTTCCCAGGGCCTCCTCGGGCTTACAGAAGGGGGGTGAAGGGCGATTACCCTTTCCCTTCTGACCCTCTGCCCGACTCCACGGAACGCGAGATTCATGACCGTCAACGACGTCGATGACGTACTGCTTGTCCACGGCGGAACCCCGCTGGAGGGCGAGATCCGGGTCCGCGGTGCGAAGAACCTCGTACCGAAGGCCATGGTCGCCGCGCTGCTCGGCAGCGCACCGAGCCGGCTGCGCAACGTTCCGGACATCCGTGACGTCCGGGTCGTCCGGGGTCTGCTGCAGCTGCACGGCGTGACGGTCCGTCCGGGCGAGGAACCCGGCGAACTGGTGCTCGACCCCACCTATGTGGAGAGCGCCAACGTCGCTGACATCGATGCCCACGCCGGTTCCTCGCGGATCCCGATCCTGTTCTGCGGCCCGCTGCTGCACCGGCTCGGGCACGCGTTCATCCCGGGCCTCGGCGGCTGCGACATCGGCGGACGCCCGATCGACTTCCACTTCGACGTGCTGCGGCAGTTCGGCGCGCGGATCGAGAAGCGGGCGGACGGCCAGTACCTGGAGGCCCCGCAGCGGCTGCGCGGCACCAAGATCGCCCTGCCGTACCCGTCCGTCGGCGCGACCGAGCAGGTGCTGCTCACGGCCGTCCTCGCGGAGGGCGTCACCGAGCTCTCCAACGCGGCGGTGGAGCCGGAGATCGAGGACCTGATCTGCGTCCTGCAGAAGATGGGCGCCATCATCGCGATGGACACCGACCGGACGATCCGCATCACCGGTGTGGACAAGCTCGGCGGCTACACCCACCGGGCCCTGCCGGACCGCCTGGAGGCCGCCTCATGGGCGTCCGCCGCGCTCGCCACCGAGGGCAACATCTACGTCCACGGCGCCCAGCAGCGGTCGATGATGACGTTCCTCAACACCTACCGGAAGGTCGGCGGCGCCTTCGAGATCGACGACGAGGGCATCCGTTTCTGGCACCCGGGCGGGCAGTTGAAGTCCATCGCCCTGGAGACGGACGTGCACCCCGGCTTCCAGACCGACTGGCAGCAGCCGCTGGTGGTCGCCCTGACGCAGGCCACGGGCCTGTCCATCATCCACGAGACGGTCTACGAGTCCCGGCTGGGCTTCACCTCCGCGCTCAACCAGATGGGCGCCCACATCCAGCTCTACCGCGAGTGCCTGGGCGGCTCCGACTGCCGCTTCGGCCAGCGCAACTTCCTGCACTCGGCGGTCGTCTCCGGCCCGACGAAGCTCCAGGGCGCGGACCTCGAGATCCCCGACCTGCGCGGCGGCTTCTCGTACCTGATCGCGGCCCTCGCCGCCCAGGGCACGTCCCGCGTCCACGGCATCGGCCTGATCAACCGCGGCTACGAGAACTTCATGGAGAAGCTCTCCGCCCTCGGCGCGAAGGTCGAGCTCCCGGGCAAGGCCCTCGGCTGACCCCGGCACACGAACGCCGATGGGGCGGTCACCCGATTCGGGTGACCGCCCCATCGGCGTCCAGCCGCGGCGCCCCGTCAGGGGCGCGGGGAACTGCGCGACACGCCACGTCGGGCCCGCACCCGCCAGGGGCGCTCGGGGCCGAACGGCGTTGAAGCGCGCAGGCGCGCAGGCGCCTTACTTGCCCTTGGCCGCTTCCTTCAGCTTCGAACCCGCCGACACCTTCACGCTGTAACCCGCGGGGATCTGGATCGGCTCACCGGTCTGCGGGTTGCGCGCGGTGCGCGCAGCGCGGTGGGTGCGCTCGAAGGTCAGGAAGCCGGGGATGGTGACCTTCTCGTCGCCCTTGGAGACGATGTCGCCGACGACGTCGGCGAACGCGGCCAGCACGGCGTCGGCGTCCTTGCGGGTCACCTCGGCGCGGTCGGCCAGCGCGGCCACCAGCTCACTGCGGTTCATGTTCTTACTCCCGTGTTCTTCTTGCCGTTGAGGCGTGCCACGCGGCGGAGCCGCATGTCGGGCACGGCGAAAGCCGATGCTGCCAGGTTCCTCGGTGAGTCCCCGGACCCGGGTCCTTCGTCGGACCCTCGCGCCCAGGGACGCATCCTGCCTCTACCTGCGGCGGTAATGCCAATCCGGCACCCGCAGGAGTCGTGAGAACACCCGAGGGAGTCACACGAAGAGCGCCACGGCCTCCGAGCGGTGACGCTCCGTCCGCTTCCGGCAGCGGACAGCAGGGGCCGGAGCCCAGGCCCGGCCGCCCACCCTAGAGGGCCGCCGGGACTACGGGTTCCGCGACGCGCCGTTTCAAACCCCGTGGCGATCCTCACAGCGTGCGGACCGCCCCGGATTCAGGCGCCGGCACCCTCCGCGGGCGTCACGCGCCGGCCGCCTTCGCGGCGTCCCTGACGGCGTCGGCGACCGCGCCCGCGACCTTCTCGTTGAAGACGCTGGGGATGATGTAGTTCGGGTTCAGCTCGTCCTCGGTGACGACGTCGGCCAGGGCCTGCGCGGCGGCCAGCATCATCTCGGTGTTGACGGTGCGGGACTGGGCGTCCAGCAGACCCCGGAAGACACCCGGGAAGACCAGCACGTTGTTGATCTGGTTGGGGAAGTCCGAGCGGCCGGTGGCCACAACCGCCGCCGTCTGGCGGGCGATTGCCGGGTCCACCTCGGGGTCCGGGTTCGCGAGCGCGAACACGATCGCGCCCTCGGCCATCGCGGAGACGTCCTCGGCGCCCAGCACGTTGGGGGCGGAGACGCCGATGAAGACGTCCGCGCCGCGCACGGCCTCCTTCAGCGTGCCGGTGAGGTTCTCCGGGTTGGTGTTGTCGGCGATCCACCTCAGGGCCGTGCCGGGGGCGGCGTCGACCAGGTCCTCGCGTCCGGCGTGCACCACGCCGTGGATGTCGGCCACCACGGCGTTCTTCACACCGGCGGCGAGCAGCAGCTTGAGGATGGCGGTGCCGGCCGCGCCGGCGCCGGACATGACGACCCGGATGCTGTCGATGGACTTGCCGGTGACCCGCAGGGCGTTGGTCAGGGCGGCGAGCACCACG
Organism: Streptomyces sp. NPDC014764; assembly: GCF_043082785.1. NCBI lineage: Bacteria > Bacillati > Actinomycetota > Actinomycetes > Kitasatosporales > Streptomycetaceae > Streptomyces > Streptomyces sp. NPDC014764. Next base: position 1,063,153 of record NZ_JBIBXY010000001.1, read on the forward strand.
ATCGCGGTGCCGTGCTGGTCGTCGTGGAAGACGGGGATGTCGAGGGCCTCCCGCAGCCGGGCCTCGATCTCGAAGCAGCGGGGAGCGGAGATGTCCTCGAGGTTGATGCCGGCGAAGCCGGGGGCGATCGCCTTGACGATCTCCACGATCGCGTCGGTGTCCTGGGTGTCCAGGCACAGCGGCCAGGCGTCGATGCCGGCGAACCGCTTGAAGAGGGCGGCCTTGCCCTCCATCACCGGCAGGGCGGCCTTCGGGCCGATGTTGCCCAGGCCCAGCACGGCCGAGCCGTCCGTCACGACCGCAACGGAGTTGCGCTTGATGGTGAGGCGGCGGGCGTCCTCGGGGTTCTCGGCGATCGCCATGCAGACCCGGGCCACGCCGGGCGTGTAGACCATGGACAGGTCGTCACGGGTGCGGATGGGGTGCTTCGACGCCATCTCGATCTTGCCGCCGAGGTGCATCAGGAACGTACGGTCGGAGACCTTGCCGAGGGTGACGCCCTCGATGTGGCGCAGCTGTTCGACGATCTCTTCGGCGTGGGCGGTGGAGGTGGCCGCGATCGTGACGTCGATCCGGAGCCGCTCGTGGCCCGACGCGGTCACGTCGAGGCCGGTCACCAGGCCTCCGTGGGACTCGACGGCCCCGGTGAGCTGGGACACCGCGGTTCCTCCCGCCGGCACCTCCAGCCGGATGGTCATCGAGTAGGAGACGCTGGGCGCCGTTGCCATGGCCGTTCCTCTGCTTTTCAACCGTGTCGCGAATCGTGCCGTCCGATCGTCGCACCTACCGCTGAGTACGTGGTAGCCGCCTGGGATTGCGGACGTTTTGTTCATCGCCGACTGTCGCCAACCGGAAAACAAGTTCCACCATACGAGAGGGAGGCGGGCAACAAAAGAGGCCCACGTCACTCTCGTGACGTGGGCCTCTCGAACGCCTATGACACCGACCCGCCATGCTCGCCTCGCGGCAAGTGGTCGCTCGAAGCGACTAAGGTTGGGCCCGGGGGCTTGGATCGGGCCGGTGCCACGTCCAGGCTAACAAACGGATCGCCCAGGGCCATTCCCATGACCCGGGGATATTTCCGCTCAGTCCCGCAGCAGATCGGGGACCCCCTCGGCGTCCGGTTCGTCGCGCTCCGCGGACACCACGGTGAGCTGCTGCGTCGCGCGCGTCAGGGCGACGTAGAGCACCCGCAGGCCGGCCGGGGACTCGTCGGCGATCTCCGCCGGGGAGACGACCACCGTCGCGTCGTACTCCAGGCCCTTGGCCTCCAGGCTGCCGAGCGCCATCACCCGGTCGCCGAGCCCGTCGAGCCAGCGCCGCGCCTCCTCGCGCCGCCGCATGGCGACGACCACGCCGACCGTGCCGTCCACCCGCTCCAGCAGCCGGGCGGCCTCGGCGCGCACGGTGTCGCCCAGGGCCTCCTCCGCCACGGCGAAGCGCGGCTCGACGCCGGTGGAGCGCACCGCGCGCGGCGACTCGGAGCCCGGCATGGCGAGGGCGAGGACCTTCGCGGCCAGCTCGGCGATCTCGGCGGGGTTGCGGTAGTTCACGGTCAGCTCGAAGCGGCGGCGCGGGCGGGTGCCGAGCGCCTCGTCACGGGCCCGGGCGGCCTCGTCCGGATCGGACCAGGAGGACTGCGCCGGGTCGCCGACGATCGTCCAGGTGGCGTGCCGTCCGCGGCGGCCGACCATGCGCCACTGCATCGGGGTGAGGTCCTGCGCCTCGTCGACGATGACATGGGCGTACTCGACCCGCTCCTGTGCCAGCCGCTCGGCCCGCTCGCGCTGGGTCTCCTCGCGCACCGGCATCAGTTCCTCCAGGCCGGTGAGCTGGTCCAGCGGGTCGATCTCGCGCTTCCTGCGGGGCCGGGCGGGGGCGCCCAGGATCGCCTGGAGCTCGTCCAGCATCGCGATGTCGTGCACGGAGCGCCCGTCCCGCTGAAGGGCGCGCGCCAGCTTGCGCACCTCCCCCGGGTTGAGGACGCGCCGGGCCCAGCGGCCGAGGCGCCGCTCGTCGGCCATGGCGTCCAGGACGGCGGCCGGGGTGAGTTCCGGCCACCAGGCGTCGAGGAAGGCGGTGAAGTCGTCCTCGGAGGTGATGTCCTCGTCGAAGGAGGAGCGCAGCTCGGCCGCGAGCTCGGGGTCGGTGTGCCGGTTGCCCGCGCCGGAGCGCTCCCACAGGGCGTCCAGGAGCAGCTTGCGGGCGCGGGGGCGGAGCAGGTTGACGGGGGCGGTGCCGCCGAGCGCGGTGCGGCGGATGCCCGCCAGCTCCTCGGCCTCCAGCTCCAGACGGCGGCCGAAGGCGACGACCCGCAGCCGCTGCGGGGAGCCGTTCGGCTCCAGGGCGCCGCGCGCGGCCTTCCGCAGCACCTTGAGCATGCGGGAGGAGCCCTTGGTCCGGGCCACGGCCGGGGTGTCGTACACCGTGGCCTCGGCGCCGTCGACGAGGGAGCCGATGGCGCGGATGGCGACCTGGCCCTCCTCGCCGAGGGACGGCAGCACGCCCTCGGTGTAGGCGACCAGCAGCGGGGTCGGGGAGACGATCAGGATGCCGCCCGCGTACCGGCGCCGGTCCTGGTAGAGCAGGTAGGCGGCGCGGTGCAGGGCGACGGCGGTCTTGCCGGTGCCGGGGCCGCCCTCGACGTAGGTGACGGAGGCGGCGGGGGCGCGGATCACCAGGTCCTGCTCGGCCTGGATGGACGCGACGATGTCCCGCATCGTGTGCGTACGGGCCTGGCCGAGCGCGGCCATCAGGGCGCCGTCGCCGATCACGGCCAGTTCGCGGCCGTCGAGGGACGCCGTCAGCTCGGGGCGCATCAGGTCGTCCTCGACGCTCTGCACCCGGCGCCCCTTGGAGCGGATCACCCGGCGCCGCACGACGCGGCCGGGGTCGACCGGGGTGGAGCGGTAGAAGGGGGCCGCGGCGGGCGCCCGCCAGTCGATGACCAGCGGGGCGTAGTCCTCGTCCAGGACGCCGATGCGGCCGATGTGCAGGGTCTCGGCGATGTCGGCGGTGTTGTCGGGGCGGACGGCGCCCTCGGCGGGCTCCACGGCGGTGTACGCGCCGTCCGGGCCCTTCTTGCCGTCCTTGCCGAGCAGCAGGTCGATCCGGCCGAAGAGGAAGTCCTCGTACTCGTTGTGCAGCCGGTTGAGGTGGATGCCGGCCCGGAAGACCTGGGCGTCCCGTTCGGCGAGGGCGCCGGGCGTGCCGACGTGGCCGCGCTGGGCGGCGTCGTGCATGAGGAACTCGGCCTCGGAGATCTTCTCCTCGAGGCGCCGGTACACCCGGTCCAGGTGTTCCTGTTCCAGGCGGATCTCCCGGTCGCGAACGGAGTCGTGAACCGGGACGACCGCGGATTCCTGTTGAGCCTGAGCGGCCACCGGGCCCCCTTCTGACGTGCTGGGCAGCCGTCAACCGTACGCGAAGGGGGCCCCGTGAGGCTACGCGTCGACCTCCACGAGCGTCTTGCCGTCGAAGGTCGCGACCACGAAGTGGTCGATCTGGTTGCGCTCGAACGCGGCGCCGCCCTGGACGTACAGCGGCTGCTTGCCCTTGTCCGTCGCGGCGTCGGGCAGTCCGTAGCCCTCGCCGGTGACCGCCCAGGAGTTCACCGTCTCGCGCTCGCCGTTCTTGCCGACGGCGATGAGGGAGCACTTCTGTTCGCCCTTGACGTTCTTCAGCTCGGTGACGATCTCGGTGCCCCAGAGCTTGTCCTCCAGGGCCACGGTGGCGGTCACCCCGGTGGAGGGGTCCGTCGCCGTGATCTTCTCGGAGCTCTTGTCGAAGGCGTCCTTCACCGGGTTGGCCGCGAGCGTGCGGCCGGTGTTGCCACCGCCGGCGCTGCCGCCGTCCCCGCCGCTCGCGGCGACGGCCACGAACGGGCCGCTGACGATCAGCGCGCCGGCCGCGGCGACCATGTAGAAGTTCCGGCGGCGCTTGCGCGCCCTGCGCTCGGCCACCTCGTCGACGAGCTTCTCCACCACGCGCGGCGACGGCTTCGCCGACAGCGACTCGCCGATCGCGGGCGATCCGGCGGCGTCGGGCAGGTCCGCGAGCGCGGCCAGCATCGGTTCCATACCGGCGAGTTCGTCGAGCTGCTGGGCGCACCACTCGCAGGTCGCCAGATGCGCCTCGAACGCGCTGGCTTCGGCGTCGTCGAGGATACCGAGGGCGTAGGCACCGACGGTCTCGTGTTCGTTCGGCACCGGTGATCCCTCCATGGCACCAGACATACCCGTCCCGCCCGTGCCGAATCCCTGGTTTCCCCCGTACACACTCATCACGCCGTCACCCCCCGCTCCTCCAGAGCCAGCTTCATCGACCGCAGGGCGTAGAACACCCGGGAGCGTACGGTGCCGCTCGGTATGCCGAGTGTCTGGGCCGCCTCATTGACGGTACGCCCCTTGAAGTAGGTCTCGACGAGGACCTCCCGGTGTGCCGGGGTCAGGTCGTCGAGTGCGTCCGACAGCGTCATCAGCCACAGCGCCTTGTCGATCTCGTCCTCCGCGGGGATGACCTCCAGCGGCGACGGATCGACCTCCTGCGGCCGGGCCTGCCGGCTGCGGTGGCCGTCGATGACGATGCGCCGGGCGACCGTCACCAGCCAGGGGCGTACCGAACCGGTCGCCCGATTGAGCTGACCGGCGTTCTTCCAGGCACGGATGAGCGTTTCCTGGACGACGTCCTCGGCGCGCTGCCGGTCTCCGGCGACCAGCCTGAGGACGTACGCCAGCAGGGGTCCTGCGTGCTCGCGGTACAGCGCACGCATCAGCTCCTCGTCAGGTTCCGAGGGCTGTGAAGACATGCGATGTCGGGCCCTCGTTCCACGTTCATTGGCCACGGCCGCATCCTTGCGCACGCCCACCTCCGGTGTCCGGGGGATCCCCCAGTCGGTCGCTCGACAACCGGTACGCACGGGGGGCGTCGGGCGTTCAAAGAGAGACGGCGGTTTTCTCGGGGACGCCTCAACGACCGGGACATGAACGCACATTCCCCCCGCCTCCTCTTCACATTTCCGACACATGGCGGAAGGGCGGGGCGCCGACGCACGTCCGCGAGGGTCAAACGGATACGTGACGGACATCACTTGACCGGTTCTCGAGGACCTGGAGGCGCGAAAGACCGCGAACGGGTCAAGGGGGTTCAATCGGGCGTGGGCGGCGGGCCGCTGTTCACGCGCGGGTGAGGGCTGCCGTACGGCGGCGGTGGCGGGCCACGCGTTCCCGGTTCCCGCAGATCTCGCTGGAACACCAGCGCCTTCTGCGCCCCCGTGAGGTGTCGACGTACACGATGGGGCAGTTGTCGCCCTCGCACTGACGCACGCTCGCGCGGGCGGCCGGATCGGTCAGCAGCTCCACCGCGTCCCGGGCCACCGCGCCGATCAGCGCGTCACGGCCGGGCGGGCCGTCGAGCCGGCGCACCAGCGTCCCGTCCGCGCCGGGCACCGCGCGCGGAGCCGGGGGCGCTGAGCGTGCCAGCTCGTTGACCCGGGCGAGGGCCGGGCCCTGCGGCGGGGAGCCGGGCGCCCGCACCAACGGGACCAGATGCGCGCGCAGTTCGCGGAAGGCGTCCAGCCAGGACGGGTCGGCGTGGGCGAGCGGGGTGCCCTCGGGGACGAGTCCGGCGCCGGTGATCCACGCCCGCAGCGCGTCGACGGAGCCCAGCCGTTCCCCCGGATGGGTGGTCGCGAGCAGATCCAGGCAGACCCGCCCGGTGTCGAACCTCAGCTCGTAGGACGCCGTGACCGTGCCCAGTGCCATGTCCTGCCACCGCCTAGGTGGGCCCCCGCGCGCGTGGGGGCCGTGCGCGAACCGGGAAACCGTGCTCCCTCCACAGTGCCCGCCCGCCCCGGACCCCGGAACCCCTCCCGCTCCGTGCTTTCGGCCCGGCCTTTCCGCACGGAGGGGCAGGACTCACACCGCGGCGTCGTACTTGGTGTCCGCCGCCGGGTCGAGGGCCAGGCGGTAACCGCGTTTGACCACCGTCTGGATCAGCTTCGGGGCACCCAGGGCCGTGCGCAGGCGGGCCATCGCCGTCTCCACCGCGTGTTCGTCGCGGCCCGCCCCGGGCAGGGCGCGCAGCAGCTCCGCGCGCGAGACGACCCAGCCGGGCCTGCGGGACAGCGCCCGCAGCAGGGACATCCCGGCGGGCGGCACGGGCCGCAGCTCGCCGTCGACCAGCACGGCGTGCCCCCGGATCTCCACACGGTGCCCGGCGACGGGCAACGTGCGCGCACGGGCGGGGAGTTCACGGCAGAGCAGCTGGACCAGCGGGCCGAGGCGGAAGCGTTCGGGCTGCACCGTGTCGACGCCCCGCGCCTGGAGCGGCAGCGCGGTGACCGGGCCGACGCAGGCGGGCAGCACGTCGTGGCCGAGCGCGGCCAGCAGGTCGTCGAGCAGACCCCGCTCCTCGGCGCGGGACAGCAGCGACGCGGCGGCGGGCGCGCTGGTGAAGGTGACCGCGTCCAGGGTGCGGGCGACGGCCGCGTCGATCAGGCGGTCCACCGGGGCGATGTCCTCCGGCGGCAGCCACCGGTACACCGGCACGCCCACCACCTCCGCTCCCGCGGCCCGCAGCGACTCCACGAACCCGGGCAGCGGCTCGCCGTGCAGCTGGACGGCGATGCGCAGCCCGTCGACGCCCTCCTCGAGGAGCCGGTCCAGCACCTCCGCCATCGACTCCGACGCCGGCGACCACTCCTCGGTCAGCCCGGCCGCCCGGATCGCGCCCTTCACCTTGGGCCCGCGCGCCAGGATCCGCACCCCGCGCAGCCGCTCCAGCAGGTCCTCGCCGAGCCCCCAGCCGTCGGCGGCCTCCACCCAGCCGCGGAACCCGATCGCGGTGGTGGCGACCGCGATGTCCGGGGCCCGCCCGATGATCTCCTTGGTGGCGGCCAGCAGTTCGCTGTCGTCGGAGAGCGGCACGATACGCAGCGCCGGGGCGTGCAGCACCGCCGCGCCGCGCCGCTCCAGCAGCGCGCCCAGCTCGTCGGCCCGGCGCGCCGCGGTCACGCCCACGGTGAACCCGGCGAGGGGGCCGTGCTCCGGAGACTGCTCTCGTTCGTCGTACATCACTCTCGTCCCGGCTCGAGTCGGCGTCCTGCACGGAGGTGCGGCTCCACGTCCGTGCCGAGCGAGCCTGCCAATGATCCATGACAGGCTCGGTTCGGCTTCATGTCACCAGTGTTACGTCACCGTCCGTCAGACCTCGGCGTAGCTGAGCTGCGGCTTCTCCTGCGGGGCGGTGTCCGTCCCGGCCGGTCGGGCGGCGGGCCGGCGAAGGTATACCGCCCAGGTGACCGCGAAACAGACCGCGTAGCAGGCGAGGAAGGCCACGAACGCGCCGGTGCCTGAGCCGTAGGAGAGGAAGGACTGGCGGAAGGCCAGGTTGATGCCGACACCGCCGAGCGCGCCCACCGCGCCGATCAGCCCCATGGACGCCCCGGACAGCCGCCGCCCGTACGCGGCCGCCGCCTCCCCTTCGAGACCCAGGGCATGCGCCTTGGCCTGGAAGATGCCGGGGATCATCTTGTACGTCGACCCGTTGCCGAGGCCGGTCAGCACGAACAGCCCCACGAAAGCGACGGTGAACAGCGCGAGCGACTGCTCCATCGAGGCGGCGATCAGCACGGCGGTCGCGGCGCCCATGGCGACGAAGTTCCACAGCGTGATGCGCGCGCCGCCGTACCGGTCGGCGAGCGAGCCGCCCACAGGGCGGATCAGCGAGCCGAGCAGCGGACCGATGAAGGTGACGTACGCGGCCTCCAGCGGGGTGCGGTCGAACTGGTTCTGCAGCACCTGGCCGAAGGCGAAGCTGTAGCCGATGAACGAGCCGAACGTGCCGATGTAGAGGAACGACATGATCCAGGTGTGCGGGTCGCGCGCGGCGTCCTTGGCGGCGCCGGTGTCGTTCTTCACCGAGGCCAGGTTGTCCATGCACAGCGCGGCGAGCACGGCGGCGACGACGATCAGCGGGATGTACAGGCCGAGCAGCACCCGCGGCCCCCCGCTCGCACCGATGATGGCGAGGGCGACGAGCTGGATGACGGGGACGCCGATGTTGCCCCCGCCGGCGTTCAGGCCGAGCGCCCAGCCCTTCTTCCGCAGCGGGAAGAAGGCGTTGATGTTGGTCATGGAGGAGGCGAAGTTGCCGCCGCCGATGCCGGCCAGCAGGCCGACCAGCAGGAACGTGGAGAAGGAGGTCCCCGGCTCCATCACCGCGAACGCGGCGACGGTCGGCACGAGCAGCAGCCCCGCGGAGACGATCGTCCAGTTCCGCCCGCCGAACACCGCGACGGCGAAGGTGTACGGGACCCGGACGACGGCGCCGACCAGCGTCACCAGCGACGTCAGCAGGAACTTGTCGGCGGGCGTCAGCCCGTACTCGGGGCCCATGAAGAGCACCAGCACGGACCACATGGTCCAGATGGAGAAGCCGATGTGCTCGGACAGCACGGAGAAGAGGAGATTGCGGCGGGCGATCCGCTCTCCGGTGCGGTTCCAGAAGGTCTCGTCCTCCGGGTCCCACTGCTGGATCCAACGGCCGCTGCGGGCTGTCATGGGGCCTCCACTGCTCTCCGGGGCGCGGCGGTGCCGCGAGGGCTTGATCCGAAGGTAGGGAGGGAGAGTTTCCGGCCTGTGGCACGCGGTGACCGGCAGGGAACGTTGCTCTCACCCGCGCCAGGGGCAGGGTGAGAGGTGTCCGTCACCGGTCACCGAGGGCGTGGTGAGGGGTCAGTGCTGCGGAGGCTGGCCGTAGGCGGGGGGCTGCTGGCCGTACGCCGGCGGCTGCTGGCCGTAGGGGCCGGGCTGGCCGTACGCCGACGGTTGCTGGGCGGGCGGGGCAGGCGGCGCGTAGCCGGGGGCGGGCTGCTGCTGCGGGAACGGCCGGCCGTACGCCTGGGGGTGTTGCTGGGGCTGCTGCTGCAGGTAGCCCGGGGCTCCCTGCGGCTGCGCGCCGTACGGGCCGCCGCCGTAGGGCGTGCCGAGGCCCGGCGGCAGATAGCGCACCCGGCCCGCCTCGTCCGTGACCGGCGTGAAGCCGGCCGCCTGGAGGCGCGCCGCGAACTTGGCGTTGCGCTTGCGGGTGACGACGAGGCCGATGCCGAGGATCGCCATGAGACACAGCCAGATGATGCCCGCGATCACGAAGTCGTCCGAGGTGCCGCCGAGCCGGTAGGCGATGATCACGGCGCCGATGGAGACGCCGATCGCGCCGTAGCCCATCCGCTTCTCGGCGTTCTTGCCCGTGAGGTCGAAGTTGATGCGTGCCTTGAGCAGTTCGACGGCGTCCGGCACCAGCGGCGGCAGTGAGACGCCGTCGTGGGCGTTGGGGTACTGCGCCCAGTTCTGCGCGGCGCGCGCCTGTGCCTGCGGGCCGGGGTCGGGCACGATCAGCATCGTGAGCTTGCCGTTGTTGCCCCCGCCGCCCTGCCGGACGTCGGCGTACTCGTAACCGAACTGCTGGGCGAAGAAGGCGAGTCGGGCGAGTTTCTTCACGGATGCCATCGGGCTGGTGAGCTGGACCGGCTCCCCGCTCGCCATCAACTGCAGCATCTTCTGCGTCTGCCGCTTGCTCATTCGCCCTGCGCCCCCTGGCTTACCGTTCACTTCAGCAACAGGGGGCAGTCTGGCACGGGCCGCCCCGGCGCGAAAGGCACGGTCGGGGGCGGCCCGTCGACGTCAGCGGCGGCGGCCCCGCCCGGCGGTCTCCGCACGCTTGCCCTTCGCGCCGTTCGGCCACAGTCGGGGGCGTCGCTTGGCCGCGAGGTCCTCCACCCAGCCGGTCGCGAACACCACCAGGCCGATCAGCGGCCACACGAACGTGAACGTCCACAGCTCGTAGGTGCTGTTGAGAGCCTCCGCGCCGCGCTCGCTCTGCATGAACGGGATCTCGTAGAGCAGGTCGACGATCGGGAAGGTCAGCGCGATCAGCAGGTTGTGCCACAGGTAGATGGTGACCGCCCGGTTGTTGGACAGGGTCACCAGCTTGTCCCAGGTGGCGAGCCGCCCCGGCAGCTCCTGCCACGACGGTGAGTACTGGAGCAGGATCACCACGAAACCGAACGACCAGGCGGCCTGCGCCAGCGGGATGTTGTTGAGGTTCCAGCCCTCGTCGCCGAGGTGGTTCGACGCCCACCACAGGCCGAACGCCATCACCAGGGAGGCGCAGGACACGGAGATGTAGCGCGGGATCTGCTTGAGCATCCCGTCCTGATGGGCGAAGCCCAGCACCCAGCAGGAGCCGTAGACCGCGAAGTCGGTGACCGCGTTGCCGGTCTCGCCGGGGATGGTGACGAGCCCGGTGCCGACGACGGCCGTCAGGCCGAGCGGGGCGAGCAGCGTCGGCCAGGGCGCCCTGCGGAACGCCCACAGCAGCAGCGGGGACGCGAGCACGAACCACAGGTAGGCACGCAGGTACCACAGGGGGCCCACCGCGTCGTCCGCCCAGGTGCCGCCGGTCAGCGGGCCCAGGTCGCCGGCCTCGAAGGGGAAGGGCGGGGCGCCGATCGGGACGAGGTAGTTGAACAGCTTGACCAGGCCCCAGGACCCGCCGCCCTGGTCGGGGTCGTCCCCGGGATTCCAGCCGCTGACGAACAGCATCGTCAGGACGACGGCGGCGAAGAGCCACATCGGCGGCAGCAGACGGCGCACGCGCGAGCGGATCACGCTCCACGCCGGCCGCTTCAGGGACCGGGCCATGAGCGAACCGGCGAGCGCGAACATCACGCCCATGGACGGGAACACCACCGTCAGCCACGCCCACCCGAAGAGGTGGAAGACGACGACGCGGACCAGGGCGATGGAGCGCAGCAGGTCCAGGTACCGGTCCCGGCCCGGCTTCTTCGGGGCGGCGTCCTCCGCGGGCTCCGGCTGCGGAGCCGGTTCGGGGACCGGCTCCGTGGCGTGCTGCTGCGGGAACGCGTGCGCCGGCTGCGGGGCCACGCCCATGGGGGCGCCGTACGGGGGCGGGTAGGAGCCGTCCGGGACCGGGCCGGCGCCGGACGGGTGTCCGTGGGTCATGCCACCGGCCTCCGGTCGTCGTTGTACGCCTGGGCGCCCTGCACGGTCCCGTTCACGGGCGCCCCGACGACGCCGGTGCGGCGCAGCTTCTGCCAGCGCAGCCGGCCGCCGGTGAGCGCCGTGATCCAGGACTGGAGCAGCACGACGTACATGAGCTGGCGGTACAGGATCTGCTGCAGCGGCAGCGAGATCAGATGGGTCATGCGTTCCTTGTCGAGGCGGAACGCGTAGGCGGCGCAGACCGCCTGGATGGCCAGGACGCCCAGCCACGCGAGGATGGTCTGCTGGGTCGGCCCGAAGACCAGGCCGTACAGCAGGAAGACGTCGATGAGCGGCGCCAGCAGCGGGGCCACGATCATGAACAGCGAGACGAAGGGCAGGCCCACGCGGCCGAAGCGGCCGGAGGGGCCCTTGTCGACGAGGGCGCGGCGGTGTTTCCAGATGGCCTGCATGGTGCCGTAGGACCAGCGGTAGCGCTGGGACCAGAGCTGCTGGACGGTCTCCGGGGCCTCGGTCCAGGCGCGGGCGTTCTCCGCGTAGACCACGCGCCAGCCGGCGCGGTGCAGCGCCATGGTGACGTCGGTGTCCTCGGCGAGCGTGTCGTCGCTCATGCCGCCGATGGGCTCCAGTGCCGACTTCCGGAAGGCGCCGACGGCGCCCGGGATGGTCGGCATGCAGCGCAGGATGTCGTACATCCGGCGGTCCAGGTTGAAGCCCATCACGTACTCGATGTGCTGCCAGGCGCCGATGAGGCTGTCCTTGTTGCCGACCTTGGCGTTGCCGGCCACGGCGCCGACCTGAGGGTCACCGAAGGGCTGGACGAGCTCACGGACGGTGGACGGCTCGAAGACCGTGTCGCCGTCCATCATCACGACGATGTCGTACCGGGCGTTGGCCAGACCCCGGTTGAGGGCGGCGGGCTTGCCCGCGTTGAGCTGGCGGATGACCCGGACGTTGGGCAGGCCCATCGCCTCGACGATGCGGGCGGTGCCGTCGGTGGAGCCGTCGTCGATGACCAGCACCTCGATCGGATGATCGCTGGCCATCAGGGAGTTGACGGTGTTCTCGATGCACTTGGCCTCGTTGAACGCCGGTACCAGCACGGTCACCGGCTCGGTGACCGGCGGGCCCCAGCGGAAGCCCTTGCGGCGCACCCGGCGGGCGTGCGCGCCGGACAGCAGCAGCATCAGCACGAAGCGGGCGATGACCAGGGTGCCGATGACCGCCAGGCCGACCACCAGCACGCCGGTGATCTTCTCGGAGGCCTGCACCAGGAAGATCCAGGCCTTGCCCTTCCACAGCTCGGGCCCCGTGACCGGGCTGTGGGCGCTGGGCGCGTCCAGGGCCTCGGTCAGGTTGTCGAACTCGTAGCCCTTGTCCTTGAGACCGGGCAGGAAGGTGTCGAGCGCGGCCACGGTCTGGCTGCGGTCACCGCCGGAGTCGTGCATGAGGACGATGGCGCCCTCGCCGTTCTTCGGTGTGGCGCGGCGGATGATCTCGTCGACGCCGGGCCGCTTCCAGTCCTCGCTGTCGGTGTTGTTGACGACGGTGAGGTAGCCGCGGCTGCCGATGTACTCGGTGACCGGCCAGGACTCGTTGTCCATGGCGTCGGCGTGGGAGGAGTACGGCGGGCGGAACAGCGAGGTGCGGATGCCCGCCGCACCGGTGAGGGCGAGCTGGTTCTGCGACAGCTCCCAGTCGATGCGCTTCTTGGACTGGAGCGACAGGTCGGGGTGGTTGAAGGTGTGCAGGCCGACCTCGTGGCCCTCGTCGACCATGCGCTGGACGAGGTCCGGGTAGCGGGAGGCCATGGTGCCGGTGACGAAGAAGACGGCGTGCGCGTCGTGCTTCTTCAGCACGTCGAGCACCTTCGGCGTCCAGACGGGGTCCGGGCCGTCGTCGAAGGTGAGCACCAGACGGTTGTCGGGCACGCTCAGGGACGTGGCCTTGCCGCTGCGGGCGTCTATGACCGGGCCGCCCTCGAGTATCTCCTTGGGCACCTCGGTGGTGGGGGCAGGATCCTGGACCCGGTGGTCGGCGAGGATCTCGCTGTGCACGTAGCCGCGGAGCATCAGCATGGCGGCGAGGGCGACCAGGACCAGCAGCGGCAGCAGCAGGCGCAGCGGTACGCGACGGCGCAGTGCGCCGCGCCGGTCCGGGCGGGGCGCCCGGCGGCGGTGGGACGGGGATGCCATCAGAGGACGTTCTCCGGGGACGGTGCGGCGGCGGGGTCGGAGTCGGCGCCCGCGGCTGGTTCGGCGGCGACCGGGCGGTCGCCGGCGGAGGGAGCGGAAAGGCTGTCGGTGCCGCCGGCCTCGCCGCCGCCTCCGGTCGGGTCGGCCGGGGTGTCGGGCGGCGGAGACTCGACCGAGGTCGCCGGTGTCGTGGGCTGCGTGGCGGTGCCGCCGCCGGCCGGAGGCGTCTCGACGGTGGTCCCGCCGCCTGCGTCGCCGCCGCCGGTGGCCGGCTGGGAGCTGGCGCGGCCGGCCGGGGTGGTCGCCGGGGCGCCGCCGTCCGGCTGCCGCGCCGTGCCGCCGGTGCCGCCCGCCACGGGGGCGGAGGCACCGGGCCCGGGCAGGTCGGAGGCGCCCGGGGCGGGCGTGCCGGCGCCGGGGCCGAGGCTGGTGCCGGAGCTGGGCACGGGATCGGTCGCGGAGGGCCGGGGAGTGGTCTCGACCTGCCCGGACGGCTTCTCCTCCTGACCCGGGACGGGCATCCACGGAGCGTCCGAGTTGCCGGACAGCAAGGTGGCGACCATGACGACGGCGTAGCCCGCGCAGGCGAGTCCGACGGCCAGGCCGATGCGGCGGTAGAGGCGGTTGCGGCGTCCCGACTCGTCGACGAACACGGGGGCCGCCTCGGACACCGCGCCCGCTCCGGGAGTACGGCTCAGCACACCGCCGGCACCGATCTGCACGGCGTCGAGCTGGACCGTCACCTCGTGCGGGTCGTGGGTGGCCTCGGCGGTGCCGGGGTCCTCCTGCCACGGGTCGCGGACGGCGGCGCCGGCGCCCTCGGGGACCACGGCGTCCGCGGTGGGGCCCCGGGTGGCGGCGCCGGCGTCCGGCACCACCGTGGCCGGGGTGGCCGCTGCGGCGGGGCGGGGCACGCGGAGGGCGGTGGTGCGCTCGGAGTCGTAGGCGTCGTCGGCGGGCCGGTGTGGAGCGGGCGCGGTCGGCTTACGGAAGGCGTCGAAGCCGCCGCGGCCGCCGGACGCTCCGGGTCCGTCGCCAGGGCGGGCCCCGCCGGCCGGGCCGGGGCGGGAGGACTGCCGCGGGTGGCCGCCCGCGGGGGGCAGCACCTGTGTGCGGTCCTCGCCGCCGTGCCGAGGCGCGTCGGACCGGCCGGGCGCGCCATGGCGGCCACCCGTCCTGGGCAGGACCTCGGTCCTGTCGTCGCCTCCGGTGGGGGGCGTCATCCGGGTGCGGTCCTCGTCGCCGTTCCCGGACGGGAACACTCCGAGCCGCGCCCAGCGCTCGTCGAGGGACCCGGAACCGGAACCGGCGCGGAAGCTCTCCGCGCCGTCTCTGGGACCGGGTTCGGCGGGTCTCTCCGCCAGGGGGAGCACCCGTGTCTCACGGGCGTCCTCGTCCGCTTCCGCGAACCTCCGGGAACCGTCGGCCGACTGCGGCCGACCCGGTTGGGCGTCTTCTCGCCACTTTTCCACGCGCTCGCACTTCCCCCCAACGGAACCATCGGCGCGCGTACGACCCGAGCACCCGTCGGCGGACCGGGCCCCCACCCGCTCCGAGCGCCCCGTTTATCACACCGTGCTCGAAGCATCGAATGTAGCGCACGCGGAGGTTGTGTGTTTGCGCGGCGACCTTTTGTGTCAGCAGCGAGACATTGGGCGCGCTCCCATCACATCGGCGTCCGGTGCGGGGAGCCAGGAGTCCACGGGACGCTCCAACCAGCTCCGCTCGGCGGCCAATTCGGCCGCCGACCTGCGCAGCTCCGCCAAAGCGGGGTGGATCATTCCCTTTCGCCACACAAGGGACACGGGTGAGAGGGGGGCCGGCTCCACCAGGGGCCGCGCAACCGTCCCGGGCAGTGGCGGAAAACTCACCACGGCGAGAATGGGGTTCCGGGACCGCGCCATCACCCGCCGGAACTCCTCCTCCCCCACCGCCAGCGGGACGGGCGGCGCGAGCGTGATGTCCCGCCCGTCGAACAGCCGCCGCGCCAGGTCCGTCCACTCCTCGGTGCGCGTGTTGCCCGCCCCGGCGTAGACGGTCTCGCCCGCGAGCGCGGCCAGCGGCACCTCGGGCAGCCCGGCCAGGGCGTGGCCCTCGGGCAGCAGCACGGCCATCGGCTCGTACCGCACCGGCTGCTGGTCGAGGCCGGCCCGCACGGCCGGGGCGAGCCCCGCGAACCGGCCGAACGTCGCGTCGAGTCGCCCCGCGAGGAGCTCCCCCGCCGCCCAGGTCAGCCCGCTCTCGTAACGGGCCATCAGCTCGTGCCCGGGGGCCCTCTCACGCGCCCGGTGCAGCACCTCGCGGTGGGTCCCGAGGCCCGGGGAGTTGAGGTCGACCAGCAGCGGGCGGCTCCGCCCGGCGGCGGCGAGCAGGTCGTCCTGCGCCTGGAGCGCGGCGCGGGCGTACGGCAGCAGGCGCTCGCCGTCGGCGGTGAGCGTGACCCGGCGGGTGCTGCGGACGAACAGCTCGCAGCCCAGCTCCCGCTCCAGCCGGCGCACGTCCCTGCTGAGCGCCTGCTGGGCGACGTACAGGCGGGCCGCGGCGCGGGTGAAGTGCAACTCCTCCGCCACGGCGGCGAAGGCGCGCAGCAGGCGGGGGTCGACGTGGGAGGGTGCGGGCATGCCCGCGAACCTACAACACAGGTGCGTCAATCGGCGCGGAGAAGGTGTTGGACCGGGCGGCCGGCCAGGGGCGACGGTGAGGCCATGCCGCAACCGACCTCCCGGGACACCCGCCTGTTCACCGTCACCGCCGACACCCTCGTGGCCGTCGACTTCACCCCCCGCGCCCCGCGCGAGCCGGGCCCGTACCGCCGTCTGTTCGAGGTGCCCGGCTCCCGGGCCTTCACGGCGGGGAACCTGCTCGCCCGGCTGCCGATGGGAATGTTCGCGCTCAGCGCGATCATGATGATCGCCGGCAGCCGCGGGTCCTACGCCCTGGCCGGAGCCGTCACCGCGACGGGACTCGCCGCGACGGCGGTGGTCGCCCCGTGGACCGCGCGCCTGGTGGACCGCTACGGGCAGGCGCGCATCGCGCTTCCGGCCACACTGATCGCGGTGCTCGGTTCGCTGGCACTGGTGCTCTGCGTCCGGTACGACGCCCCGGCCTGGACCCTGTTCGCCGCCTACGCGGCGACCGCCACCACCCCGAACACCGGGGGCATGTCCCGGGCCCGCTGGGCGCACCTGCTGAAGGGCAGACCCGACGCCCTGCACACCGCGAACTCCTTCGAGCAGGCCGCAGACGAACTGTGTTTCATGCTCGGCCCGGTGCTCGCGGCCGTGCTGTGCGGGACTTTCTTCCCGGAGGCGGGGACGCTGACGGGCGCGGTGCTGCTGCTGACGGGCGTCGCGCTGTTCACCGCGCAGCGCTCCACGGAACCCCCGGCCGTCCGCCGTGCCGCCGGGCGGGCCCCTCTGCGCGCGCCGGGCATACGGCCGCTGCTGCTGGTCTGCCTCGCGACGGGCGGGGTGTTCGGCTCGACGGAGGTCGTGACGATCGCGTTCGCGGACGGACAGGGGCACCGTACGGCGGCCGGTGCGGTGCTGGCGCTCCAGGCGGCGGGTTCCTGTGCGGCGGGCCTGCTGTACGGGGCGGTGCGCCTGTCCGGGCCGGCGTGGGCCCGCCTGCTGTGGTGCCTGGCCGCGATGGCCGTGCTGGCGGCACTTCCGCTGACGGCCGCCGCCCTCACCGGCTCGCTCCTGGTGCTGGCGGGGGCGCTGCTGGTGGCGGGCATGGCGACCGCCCCGACGATGGTCACCACGATGACCCTGGTGCAGCGGCACACTCCCGAGGGGCGGCTGAACGAGGGCATGACGCTCGCGGTCACCGGGCTGCTGGGCGGGATCGCCTGCGGGAGCGCGGCCGGCGGCTGGGTCGTGGAGCACGTTTCGGCCACCGCCGGATACGGGGTGCCGGTGGTGGCGGCACTGACCGCCTTCACGGTCGCCGGGAGCCTGCTCTCGTTCGGCTCGTCGAACCGCTTGATGTATCACCGTCCGCACCATTGACGGGCACAGATCCCGCACATACCTTCACCCGTCGAAGCGCTTCGACAGGCTGTCGGCCGCTTCCTCCCCCCACTGACCGTGCCCACGAGGACTCCCGATGGCGAAGATCACGGATGTGGCCCGGCGCGCCGGCGTCTCCCCCAGTACGGTCTCGTACGCGCTGAGCGGCAAGCGGCCGATCTCCGACGCGACCCGGCGCCGGGTACAGGCCGCGGTGCGCGAGCTGGGCTACCGCACGGACGGCGGCGGGCGGTCCCGGTCCGGTGCCCGGGCGAAGGTGCTCGCCCTGGCGGTGCCGATGCGGCCCGGCATCCATGTGCCGGTGGTGACCCAGTTCGCGGTGTCGGTGGTCACCGCCGCCCGCGCCCGCGACCACGACGTGCTGCTGCTGACCCAGGGCGAGGGCGACGAGGGCATCGGGCGGGTCACGGAGACGGGGCTGGCGGACGGGCTGATCGTGACGGACGTGCAGCTGCAGGACCCGCGGGTTCCGCTGCTGCGCTCCTGTTCCTTGCCGTCCGTGCTGATCGGGGTGCCAGCCGAGGCGGACGGTCTGACCTGTGTCGACCTGGACTTCCGGGCGGCCGGGGAGCTGTGCGTGGACCATCTGGCGGGGCTCGGGCACCGCGCGGTGGCGCTCGTCGGCTCGCCGCCGGAGGTGTACGTGCGGCGCACGGCGTTCGCCCGGCGGCTGGTGGAGGGCTTCACCGCGGCCGCCGACCGGCACGGGCTGGCCTCGTCGGCGCTGCCGTGCGGCACCGGCCGGGACGCGGCCCGCGCGGTCGTGGAGCGGCTGCTGCGCGACCTGCCCGCGCTGACCGCGGTGGTGGTGCACAACGAGCCGCTCGTCGACCCGCTGATCGAGGCGTTCGAGGAGCTGGGGATGCGGGTCCCCCGCGATGTGTCGTTGACCGCCGTCTGCCCGGCCCCGGTGGCCGCGGCGGCCCGCGTCCCGGTCACCTCGGTGGCCGTGCCGGCCGCCGAGCTGGGCGCCCGCGCGGTGCATCTGCTGGTGCGGAAGCTGTCCGGGGCTCCCGTACCGGGCACCACCCTGCTGCCGCCCCGGCTGACGGAGCGGGCGAGCACGGCGCCGCGCGGGCACTGAGACTCAGCCGAGCTGCCAGGCCTTCCCCAGCCGGTACGCGGCGCACAGGTTCACGTCCAGGAAGTACGCCCCGGCCGCCCCGCACTGGGCGTCCCCGCTCCCGGGATCGACGGGCTGGCCGTGCCCCATCCCGGTGAGGCTGTACGTCTCCACGACCGCGTTCCCGGCAGGGCCCCCGTAGACGCGGTGCGGGTGCCCGGCGACGGTGTCGCTGACGTCGGCGGTGCGGTCGGCGCCGTGCACGTTCGTCCACTGGTCCACGAGGGCGGTCATGTTGGCCGCCCTCACCGTGTAGTCGGCCGTGCCCTGGAACACGGTGAGCGCCGGCCAGGGCCCGGTGTACCCGGGCCGCGCGGCCCGCACCCGGTCGCCCCACTGCGCGGGCGTCTGGGTGGCCCCGACGAACATGCACACGTACGCCGTCCCCGCGGCCTGCGCGCAGCCGTACGGCAGCCCGGCGACGATGCCGCCGGCGGCGAACTTCTCCGGGTAGGCGGCCATCATCACGGCGGTCATCCCGCCGCCCGCGGACAGCCCCGTGACGTAGACGCGGGAGGGGTCGCCGGAGACGTCGGCGAGCTGCCGGTCGACCATCTGCGCGACCGAGGCGGCCTCGCCCCGGTCGCGCCCGATGTCGGCGGACTCGAACCAGTTGAAGCACTGGCTGAGGTTGTTGCCGCTCTGCTGCTGCGGCAGGACGACGGAGAAGCCCCAGCGGTCGGCGAGCGTGGTCCAGCCGGTGCCGGAGGCGTACCCGGCGGCGTTCTGGGTGCAGCCGTGCAGGGCCACGACCACGGGGCGTCCCGCGGGCAGCCCGTCGGGCACGTAGCGGTACATCTTCAGGGCGCCGGGGTTGCTGCCGAAGCCGGTGACCTCCTGGAGGGAGGCGGCGGAGGCGGGCGCGGGGGCGAGCAGGACGGAGAGGAGCGCGGCCAGGAGGGCCGTCAGCACGGTGGGGCGCAGTGCGGCTCTGGTCTGTGTCATGGAGAGCGAAGGTAGAAGGGTGAACCACCCACCGATATGGGTGCGGCACCCACATCGCGGGGGTGCGCCCATGTGCCGCGCATGTGGCCGCGCATGACAGAGGCCCCGCCGCTCGCGCGACGGGGCCTCTGCCCACATGGGGTAAGTGGAGATGGCGGGAATCGAACCCGCGTCCAACGGTGCGGAACCAGGGCTTCTCCGTGTGCAGTCGGCTGTGCTTTTCTCGGCCCCGGAGATCACGCCGACAAGTCTCCGACGGGCCCAGTCACTGTTTGGTTTCCCTCTTCACCCCGTGACCGGGATCAAGGTTTAGTTCCCTAGCTGATGCCAGGATCCGGGTCGGGAACACCCCCGGGCTGACACTCCCTTAAGTAGGGGAGCCGCTGCTCGCTACCTGAAGATCAGGCAGCGAGGGCGAGCTCGCCCTGGGAGATGGATCGCTTGGAATTGGCGATTATTTTTTTCGGCCTGTGGTTTACGAGATCATGGCCGCTTCCTCGACACGCTTCCCCTGCTTCGACAGCCGCTGTCGAAACCGATCATCCCCATGTTGTGTTGTCAAACCCTCCCGGAGGAGGTGACCCGCACCCTCTGTGAGGTGCAGGGCCATCGTACGTGACCAACGCGGGTCGATGCCAGCCTATTCCCGCGGAGCCCCGGGACCCTCAGGCCCGCTGCTTCCTGCGCACCGCGGAGATCGCCCGCTCGGTCTCCCGCCGGTCCTGCTTCTCGCGCAGCGTCTGCCGCTTGTCGTACTCCTTCTTGCCCTTGGCGAGCGCGATCTCGACCTTCGCCCGGCCGTCCTTGAAGTACAGGGCGAGCGGCACGATGGTGTGGCCGGTCTCCTGGGACTTGGCCTCCAGCTTGTCGATCTCCTCGCGGTGCAGCAGCAGCTTCCGCTTGCGCCGGGCACTGTGGTTGGTCCAGGTGCCCTGGCTGTACTCGGGGACGTGCACGTTGTGCAGCCACGCCTCGTTGCCGTCCAGCTGGACGAAGCCGTCCACCAGCGACGCCCGGCCCTGGCGCAGCGACTTCACCTCGGTGCCGGTGAGCACCAGACCCGCCTCGTAGGTGTCGATGATGAGATAGTCGTGGCGCGCCTTCTTGTTCTGCGCGATCAGCTTGCGCCCTTTTTCCTTAGCCATAGTGCCGCCCATTTTCGCACTACGGAGGGGCTTCTCGGGAAGCCGATTTACCGGGGGCGGCTCACCGGCCGAGTCCGCCGACGACCGTCTCCGCGCGCTCCAGCGCCTGCCCGCCGGCCTCCAGGTCGGGGGTGATGCCGTGGCCGTCGACGCCGCGGCCGGAGGGGGTGCGGTAGTGGCCGACGGTCAGTTCGGCGACGGAGCCGTCGGGCAGCTCGGTCGGCATCTGCACCGAGCCCTTGCCGAAGGTGCGGGAGCCCACGACGACCGCCCGTCCGCGGTCCTGGAGGGCACCGGTGAGGAGTTCGGCCGCGCTCATCGTCCCCGCGTCGACCAGCGCGACCAGGGGTCTCCTGGTGTCACCGCCGGGCTCGGCGTGCAGGGCGCGCTGCTCGCCGGCGACGTCGTAGGTGGCGACCAGGCCGCCGTCGAGGAAGGCGGAGGCAGCGGTGACCGCCTCGGCGACCAGGCCGCCGGGATTGCCCCGCAGGTCGAGGACGATGCCGGACTCCTTCGGCGCCTCGCGCACGGCGGCGCCCACCCGCTCGCCGGAGCCCTTGGTGAAGGCGGACACCTGGACGACCGTGACACCGGAGGCCAGGGAGCGGACGGTGACCGGCTCCCGGGAGAGCCGGGCGCGCCGGACGGTCTCGCTCCACGAGCGCGAGCCGCGCTCGAGGCCCAGCCGCACGGTGCTGCCGGCGGTCTTGCCCGCCCTGTCGCCGCGCAGTAACGAGACGACCTCGGTGACGGGCCGTCCGTCGACCTTCGTCCCGTCGACGCTGCGCAGCCGGTCGCCCGGGCGGATGCCCGCCTCGTCGGCGGGCGTGCCTCTGCCGACCCTGCTCACCTCGATGCGCCCGTCCCGCTCGCGGGCCCACAGGCCGACGCCGGTGTAGGCGCCGTCGAGGGTGGCCTCGAACTCCTCGTACTCGCCGCGCGAGTAGACGGCGCCCCAGCGGTCGCCGCTGCGGCTGACCGCGCGCTCCGCGGCCTCCAGCGGGGACGCGCCGTGGGCGGCGGCCTCCTCGGCCGCCCGGGCGACCTCGGCGTGGTGGCCGACCGGAGCGGCCTGCGCGGCGCCTTCCGCGGTCTCTCCGCGGTCGGTGCCGGGAAGGCTGCCGGTGGCTGCCCCGGCGACGAGCACGCTCGCGAACACCAAGGTCAGGGCGGCGCCGCGGCGGACGCTGCGGGGCCGACAGAACGGGTCACGACCTGACATGCCGGTGAGTCTAGGACAACGCGAAGGGGCGCACGGCCCGTTGGCCACGCGCCCCGGTTGGCAAGAGTCACACCTTCAGATACTTGCGCAGCGCGAAGAACGCGGCCAACGCCGGCATCAGCAGACTGGTCGCCAGGATGAGCGGAAGCTTCGTCAGGACGGCGTCCCAGCCGATGAAGTTGATCAGGCTCAGCTTCTCCGACAGGGCGAGTCCGTGGTCGATGATGAAGTACCGCGCCAGGATCAGGAAGCCGCACGCGAGACCGCCGCCGATGAGTCCGGCGACCGCGGCCTCCATGATGAACGGCGCCTGGATGTAGAAGCCGGAGGCGCCCACCAGGCGCATGATCCCGGTCTCGCGCCGTCGGCTGAACGCGGACACGCGGACGGTGTTCACGATCAGCATCAGGGCGACGACCAGCATCAGCGCCATCATCGCGAGGGCGGCGATGTTCATGCCCTCCAGCAGGCCGAAGAGGTTGTCCAGCAGGCCCTTCTGGTCCTGCACGGACTGCACCCCGTCACGCCCGTCGAAGGCGGTCGCGATGACCTGGTACTTCTCCGGGTCCTTCAGCTTGATGCGGTACGACTCCTGCATCTGGTCCGGCGTCAGGGAGCTGGCCAGCGGCGAGTCGCCGAACTGCTCCTTGTAGTGCTTGTACGCCTCGTCCTGCGACTCGTAGGACACCGTGTCGACGACCGACATCTTCTCCAGGTCGGCCTTGATCTGGCTCTTCTGGTCGTCGGTCACCGCGCCCTTGGCGCAGTTCGGGTCGGACTCGGCGTCGGACTTGTTGCACAGGAAGATGGAGACGTTGACCTTGTCGTACCAGTAGCCCTTCATCGTGCTCACCTGGTCGCTCATCAGGAGCGACCCGCCGAACAGGGCGAGCGACAGGGCGACGGAGACGACGACCGCGAAGGTCATCGTCAGGTTGCGGCGGAGACCGACGCCGATCTCCGACAGGACGAACTGGGCGCGCATGGCGTCTGATCAAGCCTTTCCGTGGAGCGTCAGTGCTGGTAGCCGTAGACGCCGCGTGCCTGGTCGCGCACGAGGCGGCCCTTCTCCAGCTCGATGACGCGCTTGCGCATCTGGTCCACGATGTTCTGGTCGTGCGTCGCCATCACCACGGTGGTGCCCGTCCGGTTGATCCGGTCGAGCAGCTTCATGATGCCGACGGAGGTCTGCGGGTCGAGGTTGCCGGTGGGCTCGTCGCAGATGAGCAGCTTGGGCCGGTTGACGAAGGCCCGCGCGATGGCGACGCGCTGCTGCTCACCGCCGGACAGCTCGCCCGGCATCCGGTCCTCCTTGCCGCCGAGCCCGACCAGGTCGAGCACCTGCGGCACGGACTTGCGGATCTCACCGCGCGACTTGCCGATGACCTCCTGCGCGAAGGCCACGTTCTCGGCGACCGTCTTGTTCGGCAGCAGGCGGAAGTCCTGGAACACGGTCCCCAGCTGCCGCCGGATCTGCGGCACCTTCCAGTTGGAGACGCGGGCGAGATCCTTGCCGAGGACGTGCACCTGCCCGTGGCTGGCCCGCTCCTCGCGCAGTACGAGCCGCAGGAAGGTGGACTTACCGGAGCCGGAGGACCCGACGAGGAACACGAACTCGCCCTTCTCGACCTCCAGGGACACGTCCCGGAGGGCTGGGCGGGTCTGCTTGGGGTAGACCTTGGACACGTTGTCGAATCGGATCACGGATGCACCACGGGTAGCCGGGGGTAGATGAGCGTGACCTTACGCGACCCGGGGAGGCGTGCGCAGTCACCGGAGGGGGTTGTGGAAGAGATGCGCCCTTTTGTTCCGGTGCCGGATGAGGGCAGCATCCCCAGGGGCGCGGGGCTGTGACATTTGCGGCTCCGCCGCGTCGGCGCGAGCGATCCCGAAGGCGCCGACGCGGCGAAGGCCCATGAACCACCCTCTCCGGGAGCGACCCGGCGCAGCTTCCGCAGGAACCTGGCACAGTGGAAGGGGAACGTTCACCCGGTGGTGGGCGTTGAACCCCACGAACAGGCGCGAGGAGGGCGAGCGCATGACGTACGACCGGCTGGTGTGCGCGAACTGCGCCGCGCCCGTGAGCGAGGGCCGGTGCCCCGTGTGCCGTGCGAACCGCGAGCGGATGCAGCAGGAGAACTTCTTCGCGGGGCTGACCCCGATGACCCTGATCGTCCTGCTGGCGGTGCTGGTCGCGGCGGTGGCCCTGCTCGCCCATCAGACCGTCTGACCAGGGCGGACAGGGAACCCACGGACACGGCGAGGGCCCGGAGCGCGGCGGCGCTCCGGGCCCTTGCGTCATGTCGTGCGTACGGTGCGTACGCGCGCTGCCACCGTCAGGCGGCGGCGCCGCGGCCGGACATCAGGCGCGGGAGCACCCGGAAGCCGATACCGCCGGCGATCATCGTGGCGGCGCCGATCACCAGGAAGGTGGTCTCGGCGGCGCCGGTCTCGGCCAGCTCCTTGCCGTTGCCCTGCGCGGAGGCCGCCGGGGCCTCCTCGCCGGTGTCGGTCAGGGAGGAGGAGCCCTCCTCCTGCGGGGAGGCACCACCGTCGGGGTCGAGGCCGCCGCCGGGGGCGGACTCGGAGGGCGCCTCGGAGGGCTCCTCGGTCGGGTCCTCGGTCGGGTCCTCAGTGGGGTCCTCAGTGGGGTCTTCGGTCGGGTCCTCCGTGGGGTCCTCCGTGGGGTCCTCGGTCGGGTCCTCCGTCGGCGGGTCGGTCGGAACCTCGGTGGGCGGGTCGGTGGGCTCCTCCGTCTCGCCCTCACCCGGCTCGTCGCCGTCGAGGCTCACACCGAGACCCAGGCCGAGGCCCGCGTCGTTCGCCTCGGCGCTCACGCCGATCTCGAGGGCGGAGGCGGCGCCGGCCGCCGTCAGCGAGGCACCGGCCGCTATCACGGCACCGGCCGCGATGCGTGCGACACGGATCCGCGTCTTCTTGGTCATGTGGTTGCTACCCCCAGTAGCTCATCGTCAGTGAGGCGGCGCCCGGGGCCGTGATCAACGGAGGTAACTGTGGTGAAACGCCCCCCGGTTCACATGCGCCCCAGAAATGCGCATGCCACGCGCCACCCTTCCCACTTTCCAAAAGAACGTCAAGGGCGTTGCGTACGCGATGTCCGGCTCCGCACGCTTTGCCGGACAGGGAAGCTGTGAGTGTGATGTAAATCCCGGACATCCCCGACACGACAAGGCAACTACCGCTTCGTAAGCGGCAGTTGCCTTGTCGACAAGTCGGTGTGCGGGCGGGCCTTACTTCTCCTGCTGCTTGCGCCAGCGAATTCCGGCCTCGAGGAACCCGTCGATCTCGCCGTTGAACACGGCCTCCGGGTTGCCCACCTCGAACTCCGTGCGCAGGTCCTTGACCATCTGGTACGGGTGCAGCACGTACGAACGCATCTGGTTGCCCCAGGAGTTGCCGCCGTCGCCCTTGAGGGCGTCCATCTTGGCCTGTTCCTCCTGGCGGCGCCGCTCCAGCAGCTTGGCCTGGAGGACGTTCATCGCGGTGGCCTTGTTCTGGATCTGCGACCGCTCGTTCTGGCAGGAGACCACGATGCCGGTGGGGATGTGGGTGAGGCGCACCGCCGAGTCGGTGGTGTTGACGCCCTGCCCACCGGGTCCGGAGGACCGGTACACGTCCACCCGCAGCTCGGACTCGTCGATCTCGATGTGGTCGGTCTGCTCGACCACGGGGAGCACCTCGACGCCCGCGAAGGACGTCTGGCGGCGGCCCTGGTTGTCGAAGGGCGAGATGCGCACCAGGCGGTGCGTGCCCTGCTCGACGGAGAGGGTGCCGTAGGCGTACGGGGCCTGCACGGAGAAGGTGGTCGACTTGATGCCGGCCTCCTCCGCGTACGAGGTCTCGATCAGCTCCGTCTTGTAGCCGCGCTGCTCGGCCCAGCGCAGGTACATGCGCTGGAGCTTCTCGGCGAAGTCGGCGGCGTCCACGCCGCCCGCCTCGGCGCGGATGTTGACCAGCGCCTCACGGGAGTCGTACTCGCCGCTGAGGAGGGTGCGGACCTCCATCTCGTCCAGTGCCTTCTTGACCGACGTGAGCTCCGACTCGGCCTCCTCGCGGGTGTCCGGGTCGTCCTCCTCCTCGGCCATCTCGAAGAGCACGGCGAGATCGTCGATCCGCGAGCGCAGGGCTTCGGCCTTCCTGACCTCCGCCTGGAGGTGGGACAGCTTGCTGGTGATCTTCTGCGCCTCGTCCGGGTTGTCCCACAGGGACGGCGCGGCCGCCTGCTCCTCGAGCACGGCGATGTCTGCCCTCAGCTTGTCGAGGTCCAGGACGGCCTCGATCGACTCCATGGTCGAGGAGAGGGACTTGAGCTCTTCGGATACGTCGACGACTGCCACGCCCTCCAGCGTAACGGCTTCCCGCGGCGGGCCATGCCGGGCGGGGGCGCCCGGCTCCCTCCCCCTGTTCCGGGGGCTGCGCCCCCGGGCCCCTTTTTTGCGCAGTTCCCCGCGCCCCTGGGGGTCGTCCCTCCGTGGCCCTGCTGGTGGGTGCCGGGTGTTTCCCTCCCGTACCTGGGGGCTACGCCCCCAGACCCCCTTCGCGCAGTTCCCCGCGCCCCTGAGGGGGTGACCGCCCGCGTCCCCCGAGGGGGCGCGTACTCCGTCGTCCCTGAGGGAGTCGTCCTCCCGCGTCCCTGAGAGCGGGAGGCCCCGCCTCCCTGAGGGGGCGTGCTCGGTCGTCCCTGAGGGGGTCGTCCTCCTGCGTCCCTGAGGGGGGCGTGCTCAGCGTCCCTGAGGGAGTCGTCCTCCCGCGTCCCTGAGAGCGGCGTCCCCCCGCCTCCCTGAGGGGGCGTGCTCGGTCGTCCCTGAGGGAGTCGTCCTCCCGCGTCCCTGAGAGCGGCGTGCTCAGCGTCCCTGAGGGAGTCGTCCTCCCGCGTCCCTGAGAGCGGCGTGCTCAGCGTCCCTGAGGGGGTCGTCCTCCTGCGTCCCTGAGGGGGGCGTGCTCCGTCGTCCCTGAGGGGAGCATGCTCCCCCGTCCCCGGGGGGCGTTCCCGCGTTTCTAAGGGGTGGCCGGGGCCGAGTTCTCCATGTCCGGGGGTGGGGGCGGGGTGTCGTCCGTCGTGGTCAGCCAGGTGGCTACTCCTGCTGCCGCGAGGAGGGTCGCCGCCACCGCCAGGGTGAGGCGGCGGCGGCGCGTCACCGCTCGGTTGCGGGCCGAGCCGGGGCGCGGGGCGCCCGCCGCCCGGGGGGCGCGGGCCGTGCCGCGGGCTCCGCCGGCCAGCTCGTCCGGCGCGGGGACCCGCATCGACGTGTGCGTGTCACGGTTGGAGTCGGACGGTCTGGCGCCCGGCACCAGCGGGACCGCGCCCCGGCGGCGCACCGGCTGTCCGGCGGCGGGGGCCGCGCCGGACAGCTCCTCGGCGGCCTCCTCGGCCTCGTCGGTGTCCGGCTCGTCCACGTCCAGCGGCGGCATCCCGGCCAGCAGCGGCAGCAGCTCCCGCAGCCGGGCGGCCAGCTCGGAGGCGCGCAGACGCGAGGCGGGTGCCTTCGCCAGGCACTGCACCAGCAGCTGCCACAGCTCGTCCGGGATGCCGGGCAGCGGCACCACCGTCTCGGTGACGTGCCGGCGCAGCACGGCCCCCGGGTGGCCGCCGCCGAACGGGGTGAAGCCCGCGAGCAGCTCGTACAGGACCGTGGCGAGGGCGTAGATGTCGACGGCGGCGCGCGGCGGGAGTCCCTCGACGATCTCGGGGGCCAGATAGTCCGGCGTTCCGATGATCTTCGAGGCGCGGGTGCGGCGCGGGGTGTCGATGAGTTTCGCCACGCCGAAGTCGGTCAGCAGGGCGCGGTGCGAGCCGCCGGGGCCGAGCGGGCCCTGCATGTCCAGCAGGACGTTCTCCGGCTTGACGTCGCGGTGGACGACCCCGGCCGCGTGCGCCGCGGCCAGGCCGTCCGCGACGTCCGCGGCGATCGCCACCGCGGCCTCCGGGGCGAGCCTGCGCTCCCGGTCCAGCCGGGTGCGCAGGTCCGTGCCCCGGACCAGGTCCATGACCAGCGCGAGGTCGTTGCCGTCGACGACCAGGTCCCGCACGGACACCACGTGCGGATGCTCCAGACCCAGCAGCGCCGTCCGCTCCTGCACGAAGCGGCCGACGAGCTCCTGGTCCGAGGAGAGATCCTCACGCAGCAGCTTGATGGCGACGGGCCCCTCGGGGCCCTCGCCCAGCCACACCGTGCCGGCGCTGCCCCGCCCGAGGATCTGATGGGCGGTGTACCGGCTGCCGATTCTCCGTGCCAAGACTGCTCCTACCGACGCGTGTTGCCGCCAAAGCTACGCGTCCGGACAGGTGACCTTCACCGGAGACCCGGAAATCGGCCCCCAGATGTCGACAAATCGGCAGACGAACCTAGTTCGCCGGGTCCGAGGGGCCGCCCAGGTCCTCGATCCAGCCCGTGACCGAGCCGAACCAGTCGCTGAGCTGGTCCCAGTAGCCCTTGCCGGTGCCGATCCAGTCCTGGAGCGGGCTCAGCTCCCAGATCAGCCAGCTCGCCACGAACAGGATGAGCAGCGTGAACAGGCACCCCTTCAGGCAGCCCAGGCCGGGGATGCGCATGGGGTTGGCGCTGCGCTGCCGGGGCTGGCGCGGCTCCCGCGCGGGGCGCTGCGGCTCCGGCGGGGGCGCGTACCGCTGCGGCGGCTGGGGCGCCTGTCGGCGCCCGCGCTCCGGCGGCGGGGCGTACTGCTGCGGCTGGGGCTGCTGCGGCGGGGGCTGCTGCGGGTAGCCGTACCCGGGGCCGGGCTGCGGCTGCTGCTGGGGGTGGCGCTGCGGCGGCTGCTGCGGCGGCCGGGCCACCTGCCGCTGGGGGCGGCGGCGCAGCGGGTCCTGGTTGGGGTCGAGGTACTGCACCTGGGTCTGCTCGTTGCGGTCGCGGGCCGCGCGGAGCTGGTTCTGCCAGGGGTGCGGGTCCTCGGGGCCGCCGGCGTGCTGCCCCGGCGGTACCGGGGGCATCACGGCCGTGGGGTCGGCCGCGCCGGACGGGCCGGTCTGCGGCAGGACGCTGGTCGCGGCGTTGGGGTCGTAGGCGCCGTTCGGGTTCTGCGGCAGCACCTGCGTGGGGTCGGAGGCGCCGGGGGCGGACGGCTCGCCGGGGACCTGCGCCGGGGCGGGGTCGGGGGCGAGGAGCGCGCCGACGTTCTCCGCGGCGGAGATCTGCGCCGAGTTGGCGTGCACGCCGATGCCCTCGGCGACGACCCGCAGGCCGCGCGCGAGGTTCTCGGCGCTGGGCCGCTCGTCGGGGTTCTTGCGCAGGCAGCGCTCGATGACCGTCCACAGCGGGTCGGGCACGGTGGACGGGCGGCGCGGCTCGGCGCTCAGGTGCTGGTGCAGCACCTCCAGGGCGGACGCGCCGGAGAACGGCGGACGCCCTGTGACCAGCTCGTACAGCAGGATGCCGGCGCCGTAGATGTCGACGGCGGAGGTCTGCGGGCGGCCCTCGGCGGACTCCGGCGCGATGTACGCGGGCGTGCCGACGAACTCGTGGGTGCGGGTCAGGCCCGGGGAGTCGGCGAGGCGCGCGATGCCGAAGTCGGTGAGCATCGGGTGCATCTCACCGCCGTGCTGCTTGAGCAGGACGTTGGCGGGCTTGAGGTCGCGGTGGACCACGCCGTCGGCATGGCTGGCCCCGAGCGCGTCGGCGATCTGCGCGGTCAGCAGGGCCGCGGCGACGGGGGTGAAGGGGCCGTTCTCACGCAGGTAGCGGTGCAGGTCGGGACCGTCGATGAGGTCCATGACCAGCGCCAGCAGCTCGCCCTCGACCACCAGGTCGCGGACCCGGACGATGTTGGGGTGGGTGAGCCGCAGCAGGACCGAGCGCTCCCGCAGGAAGCGCATCACGATGTCGGCGTCGCTCGCGAGCTCTTCCTTGAGGACCTTGATCGCCACGGTCTCACCGGGCTGGCCCGGCACGGCCGCCTCGGCGCCCGCGGTCTCCCGCTGGCGTGCGCGCCAGACGGTGCCCGTGGCGCCGCGTCCGAGCGGCTCCTCGAGCAGGTACTTGCTCCCTACCGGCCGCACGTCATGCGCTCCCTGCTGCTTGCTGGCTGGCTGGCGTACACCGTGGTCCACCCTGCTGCGGAATGTTCCGACCCACTGTAGTGCCGCCGCACGGGATACCGGCCGGTCGACTTCTGCGTCGCCCTGTGCTGGGTCTTACGCACCGGTTCCTGTTCCTGTTCGACGGTTTCGGCGGCTCCGCTGATTTCCCCGCGGATTCCGCGTGTGCGGAGTCTGCCGGAAAGACGCCCGACTCTGTCCGTTGGTTGCCGCGGGCCGGACGTGACCGATCTCAAGTCGGCGCGGAACGATCATCCGCGCATCACTGGTCAGGCATTTTTACGGGCAGAGCCGACCAATCAAGATCATTTGATGCCCGGAGGCGGGCGCGCTGTCGGTGACAGGTGCAAGGATGCGGGCAGTACTGGCCGTACGTGCGCGTGTGGCGGTGGGGGAAGTCCGCGGAGGGGGACCGCGGGACCGCTTCGTCCCCCGTGTCGCGGGCGCTCGCGCAGAAGGGACCGCTGACGGCGATGCAGATCCGGCTGACCGTCGTAGACCCGCTGGGCCCCTCCTCCCCCGTCCGGGAGCGGGCCGTGAGCTGTGACGTGCTGGTCACGGCGCCCGCGGGCACGGCTCTCGCCGCGGTCGCCTCCGCGCTCGCCTCGGCCGTCTCCGGCGGCGACGGCTCCTCCGGCTCCTCGGGCGCTCCCGTGCTCTACGCCGGTGACCAGCGCCTCGACGCCCAGCGCTGCACGCTGGGCGAGCCCCCGCTGATCGACGGCGCGGTGCTGGCGGTGGGCGCACCGGGCGAGCCCGAGCCGCACCCCGAGCTGGACGCCGCACCCACCCGGCTGCACGTGGTCGCCGGGCCCGACGCGGGCGGGGTGCATCTGCTGCACGGCGGGGAGATCCGCATAGGCCGCTCCGCCGACGCCGACGTGCCCCTCGACGATCCGGACGTCTCCCGGCTGCACTGCGCGGTGACGGTAGGCGCGGACGGCCGCGTCTCCGTCGCCGACCTCGGCTCCACCAACGGCACCACGCTGGACGGCCGTCCCGTCGGCGCCCGCCCGGTGCGGCTCACCCCGGGCGCGCTGCTGCGCATCGGCGAGTCCGCCCTGCGGCTGACCCCGGCGGAGGGGCCGTCCGCCCGCACGGCGACCACCCCGGACGGGGAGGGTCACGTACGGGTGCCCGGGCCGCTCACGGCCCAGGCGGCGCGCGATGCGGCGGGAGCGCCGGGTCCGGCGGACCTCGGGGGCGCACCCGAGGGGCCGCGCGCCCCGACCCACCACGCCCACGGCTCCGCGGACCGGGCCACCCCCGCCCGCGCCGCAGCCCCTCCACCGGGGCCCGTCTCCCGTGTACCGGAGCAGGGCGGCCCCCCGGAGGCCGAGCGGCGCGACGGCGGAGGCCAGGGACGGCGCACCGTGCGGATCGCCGCCCAGGGGGACGTACCCCGGATGCCGCAGGGGCGGCGGGTCTCCCGGCCCGTCCCGGCCGACGAGACGCACGCGGGCCGGGGGGAGGCGCACGATCTGTACGCCGACCCCGTGCACGGCCAGACGCGGGACGAGGCGCCCACCGCGCACCCCGCACCGCACGCCTCGGGACCGGCGCCCGTCGGCCCCACCGGCCGCACCACCGGCGACGCCCGCGACGGGCGGTACGCCGACGCGACCGCCGCGCAGACCGCCGGCACCCCCGACGGCACCCGCAAGGGCACCCCCGTCCGGGGCACCGACGTCCCCGAGCCGCCGCGGGCGCGCAAGCGGGGCGGGATCGGCGCCTGGGCGCGGCGGCTCACCGGCGGGCGGACCGAGCGGGACGCCGACGCGGCCTTCGACGACGAGCCGCCCCAGGGAGCCGGGTACGCCCCGGTGCCCGCCGTCCCCGCGCAGCCCGAGACCTGGCCGGACCCGGCCACCCTGCTGCTCACCGCGCTCGGCCCCGGCCCCCGGCTGTGGGAGCGCGGGCCCGGCCACCCCGAGGCGCTCGCGGTGCGGCTCGGCACCGCCGACCGGCCCGCGCCGGACGGCTCCGGTCTGCTGCCCGTCGTCCCCGTGACGGTGGGGCTGCGCGAGGTCGGCGCGCTGGGGCTCGCCGGACCGCGCGAGCGGCTCTCCGGGCTGGCCCGCGCCGCGCTCGCCCAGCTCGCCGCGCTGCACTCCCCCGACACGCTGGAGATCGTCCTGATCGCCGCGGACCCGTCCCGTCCCTCGGACGAGCGCACCGCCGAGTGGTCCTGGCTGGGCTGGCTGCCGCATCTGCGGCCCGGGCACGGCCAGGACTGCCGGCTGCTCCTCGCCCACGACCGGGAGCAGGCCGCGGCCCGCGCCGACGAGCTGCTGCGCCGTCTCGCCGACCACGACCACGCGGGCGCCCCGGCCGACGCCGGTCCGTTCACGGTGGTCGTGGTGGACGGCGACCCCGGCGGCGCCGACGTGCGGGACGCCCTGGCGCGGCTGGCGGTGGAAGGGCCGCACGCCGGTGTCCATCTGCTGTGCCTCGCCGAGACGCCCGCCGCCTCGCCCGCGTCCCCTTTGACGGAGACGTACGAGGCGGCCTGCGCGGCGGCTCCCGCGTTCCGTGACTGCGGGGCGGTGGCGCTGCTCAGCGGGGACGTGGCGACCGCGCTCCGGCTGCTGCGGGTGGCGAGGACCGGCGACGGCTCCCCGCCCGGCCCGGTCGGGCACGGCACCCTCGCCACCGTGGACGCGGTGTCCGCGGCCTGGGCCGAGCGGTTCGCGCGGGCGCTCGCGCCGCTGCGGACCGCGGCCTGGGCCGAGCGGTTCGCGCGGGCGCTCGCGCCGCTGCGGCCGGACGGCCCCGCGGCCGGACCCCACCCCCGTGTGTCGGCGCCGTTGCCTCCGTCGGCGCGGCTGCTCGACGAACTGGGTCTGGCCCGGGCCACCCCGGCGTCGCTGATGGCCCGCTGGGCCGACGCGGCCGACGACACCGGTGAGCTCGGCGGGCGCGCCACCGCCGTCCTCGGGGCCGGCCCGCGTGGACCGGTCACCGCCGACCTCGCCGCCGACGGACCTCACCTCCTGGTCGAGGGCCCGTCCGCCAGCGGCCGTACGGAGCTGCTGCGCGCGGTCGTCGCCTCGCTGGCCGCGGCCGAGCGGCCCGACCGGCTGGGCATCGTCCTGGTCGACGGGCGCGGCGGACCGGCCGCCGGGGCCGGGGCCGGGGCCGGCGAGGGCCTGCGGGTGTGCACGGACGTGCCGCACGTCTCCACCCATCTGAGCGCCGACGACCCCGTGCGGATGCGGGAGTTCGCGCAGTCGCTGAGCGCGGAGCTGAAGCGGCGGGCGGAGCTGCTGGGGCGTTCGGACTTCGCCGAGTGGCACACCGGACGGGAGCTGGCGGACCGGATGGTCGCCCAACGCACGGCCGCGAACGGCGACCTGGACAGCCCGCCCAGTGCGACCGTGCGGCTGCGGCCGGGCGCGGACCGGCGCAAGACGCAGGCCGCGCCGGCGCTGCCCCGGCTGGTGGTGGTCGTGGACGACCTCGACCAGCTGGTCTCGCCCCCGCTCGGCGCGCCCGGCCGGCCGGCCGCGGGGTCGGTGATGCGGGCGCTGGAGGCGGTGGCGCGGGACGGCGAGCGGCTCGGGGTGCACCTGGTCGCGGCGACCGCGCCGTGTCCCCGGACGGCGCAGACCGAGCCGGTGAAGCAGGCGTCGCTGCGGGTGGCGCTGGACGCGCCGGTCGTCGGGCGCGGGCCGGACGATCCCGCGCCGGGGCGTGGCCGGCTGGTCCGTGCGGACGGGCGGGCGACGGAGTTCCAGGGGGGCCGGGTGACGGGGCGGATTCCGCGTACGGCGACGCTGCGGCCGACGGTGGTGCCGCTGGAGTGGCACCGGATGGGCGACCCCCCGGCTCGGCGGCAGGTCCGCGAACTCGGCAACGGGCCCACGGACCTCGCGCTCCTCGCCAGCGCCCTGGACCGGGCGGCCCGCCAGGTCGCGTCCCCCCGGGTGCCGTCGCTCTTGTAGCGGCTGCCCTCCGGGGCGCGGGCGACGAACCACCCGCAGCCAAGCGGGGCGCGGAAGCGCCCCCCAGGGGCGCGGGGAACTGCGCGACCAGCCACCGACCACCCGCACCCGACGTCGACAAGGTGCGAGGCACGGCACGCAAGGAACCGAACCCTCCCTCACGGCGCTAGCCAGGCCCCGCCTGCGCCCACCCTCCCCCGCTCTCGGCTTCGCTCGAGCGGGAGGTACCCCCATCGCCCCAAGCGGCACGACTGCCCGCAGCTGCGACGCCCCACAGGGGCGCGGGGAACTGCGCGACCAGCCACCGACCGTCCGCAGGCGGCCTCGTACGTGACGCCTGGTCACGACGTGGTCACGATCGACGAGTTGACACCGGACGCGCTCTTGCCACCCCCTCGCGCCGGGCGTAGACCAGACCGCACGGAACAGCGCTCGAACGTTCGGCCAAGTACGACGGAGTACGAGAACGGGGCAGTGATGCGCAGGACGAGCAGGAACTTCCGGATACAAGGGGCGGCCGGGCGGCACGGGCCGGTCCTCCCCTCCCGACGGGCCGTCAGGGCCGCCGCGGCACTGGCCGCCGGTGTGCTGGCGGTGTCCCTCACCGCCTGCGGAGGCGACGACGACGGTGGCGGCGGTGGCGGGGACGACAAGGGCAAGGCGTCCGGGGACACCGGAACCACCGTCACCCTGCCGAAGCTGGACGGCCAGACCCTGGAGGTCGCGGCCGTGTGGACCGGTGCGGAGCAGAAGAACTTCAAGCAGGTCCTCACGGAGTTCGAGAAGCGCACCGGCGCCAAGGTGACCTTCGTCCCCGCCCAGGACCCGATCATCAACTTCCTCGGCTCGAAGATCGCGGGCGGCGCCCCGCCGGACGTGGCGATGCTGCCGCAGCCCGGCGCGATCAAGCAGGCCGTGGAGAAGAACTGGGCCAAGCCGCTCGGCCCGGAGGCCACCCAGGAACTGGCGAAGAACTACTCGCAGGGCTGGCAGGACATCGGCAAGGTCGACGGCAAGCAGTACGGCGTCTACTACAAGGCCGCGAACAAGTCGCTGATCTGGTACAACGCCCAGGTCTTCGAGAACGCGGGCGCGTCCGAGCCGAAGACCTGGGACGAGCTGCTGAACACCGCGCAGATGGTCTACGACTCCGGCGTCACCCCGTTCTCCGTCGGCGGCGCCGACGGCTGGACCCTCACCGACTGGTTCGAGAACATCTACCTCTCGCAGGCGGGCCCGGAGAAGTACGACCAGCTCGCGAAGCACGAGATCAAGTGGACGGACCCGTCCGTCAAGGAGGCGCTGACCACCCTCGCCGAGGTCTGGGGCAAGAAGGACTACATCGCGGGCGGCCCTGACGGCGCGCTGCAGACGGAGTTCCCGGCGTCCGTGACGCAGACCTTCACCGGCGGCGACCAGCCCAAGGCCGGCATGGTCTACGAGGGCGACTTCGTGCAGGTGAACATCGGCGAGACCGAGGCGGAGGTGGGCACCGACGCGAAGGTGTTCCCGTTCCCCGCGCTCGGCGACACCCCGCCCGTGGTGTCCGGCGGCGACGCGGCGGTGATCCTGGAGGACTCCGAGGCGGCGCAGGCCCTGGTGACGTTCCTCGCCTCGCCGGACGCGGCGGGCATCCAGGCGAAGCTCGGCGGCTACCTCTCGCCGAACAAGAACGTGCCGGAGTCGGCGTACCCGAACGAGGTCCAGCAGAAGATGGCCAAGGCGCTGATCGACGCCGGCGACGACTTCCGCTTCGACATGTCCGACCAGGCCCCGCAGGCCTTCGGCGGCACGCCCGGCAAGGGCGAGTGGAAGGCGCTGCAGGACTTCCTGAAGAACCCGTCGGACGTGGCCGGCACCCAGGCGAAGCTGGAGGCCGACGCGGCCGCGGCGTACGGGAACTGACCGGGGATGGCGGCGGACACGGCGGCGGGGACCGCGAAGACGGCCCCCGCCGCTCCCAGGTCGCGCAAGAGCGTCACCGGCACCCGCAGGACCGTGGCGGCGCTGTTCCTGCTGCCCGCGCTGGTGCTGCTCGGGGCGCTCGTGGTCTACCCCATCGGGTACTCGGTCATCCGCAGCTTCTACGACCAGTCCGGCGACTCCTTCGCCGGATTCGACAACTACCAGGCGCTGTTCACCGACGACGGCATCCGCACCGCGCTGAAGAACAACGTCCTCTGGGTGGTGTTCGCCCCGACGGTGGCGACCGCGCTCGGTCTGGTCTTCGCGGTGCTCACCGAACGGGTGCGCTGGGGGACGGCGTTCAAGCTGGTCGTCTTCATGCCGATGGCCATCTCCATGCTGGCGGCGGGCATCATCTTCCGTCTCGTCTACGACCAGGACCCGGACAAGGGCGTGGCGAACGCCGTATGGGTGGGCGTGCACGACACCTTCGCCCAGTCCTCGGCGTTCCCGAAGGCGCACCCGGGGCGCGAGTCGCCGCTGGAGCCGGCCGGCGGGGGCGCGTTCGTCACCAGGGACACGGTGCGCGCCGGGGACACGGTGTCGCTGCCGCTGGTGGGCGTCGCCCCGGACGTGATGCCGGACGACGCGAAGCCGGCCGCGGCGCCCAAGCCGGAGGACGACCGGATCACCGGCAGCACCTGGCAGGACTTCACCCGCGGCAAGGGCGTCGGCACGCTCAACCAGGTGGACTCCGCCGAGCTGGGGTACGCCGGGATGCGGATCGAGGCGGTGAAGGACGGCGAGGTGGTGGAGACGGCGACGGCCGCCGCCGACGGCACGTTCTCCTTCTCGTCGAAGGCCGACGGGGCACAGCTGCGGCTGCCCGCGAGCAACTTCACGGAGCCGTACAACGGGCTCGACTGGCTCGGCCCGTCGCTGGTCACCCCTGCCGTGATCGGCTCGTACATCTGGATGTGGGCGGGGTTCGCGATGGTGCTGATCGCGGCCGGGCTCGCGGGCATGCCCCGTGAGCTGCTGGAGGCCGCCCGGGTGGACGGCGCCAACGAGTGGCAGGTGTTCCGGCGGGTCACGGTGCCGCTGCTCGCCCCGGTCCTCGCGGTGGTCGCCGTCACCCTGATGATCAACGTCCTGAAGGTGTTCGACCTGGTGTTCATCATCGCGCCGGGCTCGTCGCAGGACGACGCCAACGTCCTCGCGCTGGAGCTGTACCGCAAGGGCTTCTCCGAGGACCAGCCGGGCGTCGCCAGCGCCATCGCGGTGTTCCTGCTGCTGCTGGTGATTCCGGTGATGTGGTTCAACGTCCGGCGGCTGAGGCGGGAGGTGCGGCGATGAGCGCGGACGCCGAGAGCGTCACGAAGGCGGGCGTGCGGCCCGCCGGGCCCGTCCGGGCGGAACGGCCGCTGGGGTCCCGGCTCGCCGGCTGGGTGAGCGGCGGGGCGGTCCGCGTCTTCCTGATCGTCGTCGGCCTGTTCTGGCTGGTGCCGACGATCGGGCTGCTGCTGGCCAGCCTGCGCTCGCCGGAGGACATGGCGGTGGACGGCTGGTGGACGGTGTTCACCGAGCCGTCCGAGCTGACCTTCGGCGCGTACCGGACCCTGCTCGAGAACGACGACATCACCGCCTCGCTGCTGAACACGGTGTACATCACCGTGCCGGCGACCGTGCTGGTGGTGGTGATCGGCGCGCTCGCCGGGTACGCCTTCGCGTGGATGGAGTTCCCGGGCCGCGACTGGTGGTTCCTCGCCGTGGTGGGGCTGCTGGTGGTGCCGGTGCAGGTGGCGCTGATCCCGATCGCCGAACTCTTCGGCGAGCTGGGAATCTTCGGCTCCCTGGCCGGGGTGGTGGTGTTCCACGTCGGCTTCGGCCTGCCGTTCGCGGTGTTCCTGCTGCGGAACTTCTTCGCGGAGATCCCCAGGGAACTGCTGGAGGCGGCCCGGCTGGACGGCGCGGGCGAACTGCGGCTGTTCGTGCGGGTGGTGATGCCGCTGGCCGGTCCGGCCGTCGCCGCGCTGGGGATCTTCCAGTTCCTGTGGGTGTGGAACGACATGCTGGTCGCGCTGATCTTCACCGACTCGGGGAGCCAGCCGATCACGGTCGCCCTGCAGACGCAGGTACGGCAGTTCGGCAACAACATCGACGTGCTGGCGCCGGGCGCGTTCATCTCGATGGTGGTGCCGCTGGTGGTGTTCTTCGCGTTCCAGCGGCAGTTCGTGTCCGGTGTGATGGCGGGCGCCGTCAAATAGGCACATCGCACGCTCAGTTGGGGGCGGACCGGCCGAGGTCCGCCCCTTCGTGCGACGTGATTCCCCCGGATGCCGCAGGGGTGCGTAACCAAGGCGGGCCAACGGGCGTTGCCGGGCAGAACGCCCGCGCCGACCGTTGGATGCCCCTTGCCCAGGTTCAGTGTCATTGTCCCCGCGTACCAGGTTCAGGCGTATCTGCGCGAGTGCCTGGAGTCGGTGCTGACCCAGTCGTACCCGGACCTCGAACTGATCGCCGTGGACGACTGCTCGCCCGACGCCTGCGGTGCGGTGATCGACGAGTTCGCGGCCCGCGACCCGCGGGTGCGGCCGGTGCACCTGCCGGCCAACGTCGGCCTGGGCCCGGCCCGCAACGCGGGCATGGCCCGCGCGACCGGCGACTACCTGGTGTTCCTGGACGGCGACGACACCCTCACCCCGGACGCGCTGCTCGCCGTCGCCGACCGGCTGAAGGAGACCGGCGACCCGGACGTCCTGGTCTACGACTACGCCCGCGCCTACTGGACCGGCGAGACGGTGCGCAACCAGGTCGCCGCCCAGCTCGCCGAGCACGGCCCGGCGCCGTTCACCCTCGATGACCGGCCAGGTCTGCTCAGCCTGCTCGCGGTGGCCTGGAACAAGGCGTACCGGCGGGATTTCGTCGAGCGGCAGGGCTTCACCTTCCCGCCCGGCTACTACGAGGACACGCCCTGGACGTACCCGGTGCTGATGACGGCGGGGACGGTCGCCACCCTCGACCGGGTGTGCGTGCACTACCGGCAGCGGCGCGCCGGCGGCATCCTGCACACCACCAGCGAGCGCCACTTCGAGGTCTTCGGCCAGTACGACCGGGTCTTCGCCCACCTC
Source organism: Streptomyces sp. NPDC014764 (assembly GCF_043082785.1). Taxonomy (NCBI): domain Bacteria; kingdom Bacillati; phylum Actinomycetota; class Actinomycetes; order Kitasatosporales; family Streptomycetaceae; genus Streptomyces; species Streptomyces sp. NPDC014764. The sequence continues at coordinate 1,101,892 of NZ_JBIBXY010000001.1, forward strand.
GACGCGCACCCCGGCCTGGAGCGCTGGCGGCCGGTGCTGTTCCGCCGCATGGTCGACCACCTGCTCACCGTGTACACCCGCCCCGACCGGCTGCCGCGCGGCTCGCGCGCCGCCTTCCTGCGCCGGGCCCGCGAGCAGTACCGGCGTCACCGCACACCCGGCGCGCCCGTCCCCGCCCGCGCCCGGGTGCGGCACGCGCTGGTCCGGTTCGGCCTGCACCGCACGTACCGCGTCCTGCGGCTCGCCGCGTCCCTCGGCCGCCGCGCGGGCCGGATGCGGCGCCGCGCGCTGCGCGGTCTGCGCCGCGCCCTGCTGCGCACCCACTACCGCGTCCAGCGGCTGCTCCCGCTGGACACCGGCCGCGTCCTGTTCACCGTCGAGGACGACGGCGGCTACGGCGGCGACCCGGCCGCCCTGGAGTCCGCTGTCCGCGACCACGCCCCGCGCGTCCGCACCGCCTGGGCGACCCGCCCCGGGCTGCACCACACCCTGCCCACGGCCACCCGCCGCCTGGTGCCCGGCACCGCCGCCCATCTGACCGCGCTGGCCCGCAGCGCGTACGTGGTGACCGACCGCGCGCTGGTGCCGGGCCTGGTCAAACGCAAGGGGCAGATCCTGGTGCACACCCCGCCCGGCACCCCGCTGGCGTACGCGGGACTCGACCTCCAGGACCGTCCGGCGGCGGCCCGGGACACGGACTTCGCGCGACTGATGGAGGGCGTCGACCAGTGGGACCACGTGGTCACCGGCGACCGTCACTCCACGCTGACCTACGAGCGGGTGCTGCCCGGCCGCTACCGCACGCTGGAGTACGGCAGGCCGCGCACGGACCGGTTCCACACGGCGACCGCGCAGGACGTGGCCGTGCTGCGCGACTCCCTGGGCGTCCCCGCGGGCGCGGTGGCGATCCTGTACGCGCCCGCGCCCCGCGACTACCGCCGCACCCCGGTGCGCACCCTCGACCTGGAGCGCGTGGTGCGCCGGCTCGGCCCCCGGTTCGTGATCCTCTCGCGCGCCGCGCGCCCCGACGGCGAGCCGCTCGAGGCCGCCTCCGACCGGGTGGTGGACGTGAGCGGCCACCCGGACGTGATGGCGCTCTGTCTGGCCTCGGACGCACTGGTCACCGACTTCTCCCCGCTGATGTGCGACTACGCGGGCCTGGACCGCCCGATCGTGCTGTACGCCGAGGACCGGGAGGCGTACGCGGCGGCCCGCGGTCTCTACGTCGATCCGTGGACCGTCCCGCCCGGCGCGGTCGCGGACAGCGAGGACGAACTGATCGAGATCTTCGCCGGGGGCCGCTGGTGCGGACCGCGGGCGACCCGGCTGCGGGCTGCGTTCCGTGACCGCTTCTGCCCGCACGACGACGGCCGCGCCGCCGAACGGGTGGTGCGCTCGGTGCTGCTGGGGGAGTTCGCCGAGCCGCCGGCCGTCCCGCCGGCGCGGCGGCGCCCGGTGCCGGCGGCCGCCGTGGTGCCGGAGACGCCCGTGGTGTCGCTTCCGCCTCAGCCGGCCGTCTTCTGACCGTCACCCACCCCGTCCGCCCGTCGTTGCCCCCATTGGGAGTACGCATGTCCCCCGGCTCGTCACGGCCCGCCCCGGCCCGGCCGCCCGCGCGGCGTCCGACGGGGCGGCCCGGGCGGCGGCCCGCCCGCTGAGCGGCCGCCGTCACGCCCTCGTCAACGGAAAGAGCAGAATGCCCCGCTTCAGCATCATCGTCCCGTCCCATGGGGTCGCAGGTCGGCTGGGCCAGGCGATGGACTCGGTCCTCGCCCAGTCGTTCGGAGATTTCGAGCTGATCCCGGTCTGCGACGCGGCCGGGTCACCGGCGGCCGGTGTCGCCGCCGGGCACGCCGAGCGGGACTCCCGGGTGGCGCCCGTCCACGCGCCGCCGTCCGAGGGGCTGGCGGGTGCGCGCAACGCGGGCGTGCGGGCGGCGACCGGGACGTATCTGCTGTTCCTCGACGGGGACGACGTGCTGGTGCCGGGCGCGCTGGCGGCGCTGGACGCGCGGCTGGCGGAGACCGGGCCGGTGGACGTGCTGCCCTGCGAGCACGAGCGCGTCCCGTGGTGGGAGGGCGAGCCCACGCGGCCCGTCGCGCCGCTGCTGGAGCACGCCCCGGGCGGCGCCTTCGCCCCCGGCCGCGCCCCACGGCTCACCGGGGTGGGGCTGCCGGCGTGGAGCGCGGCCTGGCGGCGCGACTTCGTCACCGAGCACGAACTGGCATTTCCGCCGGGGTGGTTCACCGACGTCGGCTGGTGCGGGCGGGCGCTGCTGCGGGCGGAGCGGGTGGCGGTGTCGCGCCGGGTGCTGGTACGGCACCGGGCGCGCCGCCAGGGCGACCGGCTGCGGCTGCCCGGGGCGCACCACCACGACCTGCTGGACCAGACGGAGCGGGTGCTGGACGAGGCCGCCGGACTGGGACTGCCGGCCGCGCGGTCGTGGCCGTTGTTCGAGCACCTCTTCGCGGCCGTGCTGAAGACCGCCGCGCACCCCCGGCGGCTGCCGTCCGGGCGGCGGGAGTTCTTCCGGCGGGCAAGCGCCCTGTACCGCGGGCACCGGCCCGCCGGGTTCCGGCCGCCGGGCGGCAGCCTGGGCGTGCAGCACCGGCTGCTGGCGGCCGGGTCGTACGAGGCGTTCGCCGCGCTGCGGGACACCCGGCGCGCGGCCGGGCGGGCGGCGGCCGCGCTGCCCCGCCCGCGTGGTGTGCGCACCCGGCTGCACTACGGCCTCCAGCTGCGCCGCCCGCTCGACCCGGACCTCGCGGTGTACTGCGCGTACTGGGGCCGCGGCTACGCCTGCAACCCGGCCGCGATCCACGCCAAGGCCCGCGAACTCGCCCCGCACATCCGGGGCGTGTTCCTGGTGGAGGCCGACCAGGCGCACACCGTGCCCGACGGCGTGGAGTACGCGGTGCTCGGCAGTCACCGCGCCTGGGAGTTGCTGGCCCGCGCCACGTACCTGGTGAACAACGCCAACTTCGCGGAGGGTGTGGTCAAACGCCCCGGCAGCGTGCACCTCCAGACCCAGCACGGCACCCCGCTGAAGACCATGGGCGTGGACCAGTCGACGTATCCCGTCGTGGCGGCCGTCACGGGCAGCTTCACCAAGCTGCTGGGACGGGTGGACCGCTGGGACTACAACCTGTCCTCCAACCCGCACTCCACCCGCGTCTGGGAGCGCGCCTTCCCCGGCTCGTACGAGCATCTGGAGTACGGCTACCCGCGCAACGACGTGTACGTGAGCGCAGGCGCCGACGACGTGGCCCGGGTCCGTGCCGAGCTGGGCGTCCCGGAGGGCGCGCGGGCCGTGCTGTACGCGCCGACGCACCGCGACCACCACACGGGGTTCGAGCCGGGGCTCGACCTGGAGGCGTTCTGCGAGGCGGCCGGCGAGGACGTGGTGGTGCTGCTGCGCGCGCACTACTTCTACGACCGGGGCGGGCGCGGAAGCGGCGGGCGGGTCATCGACGTCACGGCGCACCGTTCCTCGGAGGACGTGTGCCTGGCGGCGGACGCGCTGGTCACGGACTACTCGTCGATCATGTTCGACTACGCCAACCTGGACCGCCCGATCGTGGTGTACGCCGACGACTGGGAGGTGTACCGGGAGACGCGGGGCGTCTGCTTCGACCTGACGGCCGCCCCGCCGGGCCGGGTCGCCCGTACGCCCGAGGAGCTGGGCCGGGTGTTCCGCGACGGCTCGTACGCGGACGCGGAGGCGGCGGCGCTGCGGGCCGCGTTCCGGGAGCGGTTCTGCCCGTTCGACGACGGCCGCGCCGCGGAGCGGGTGGTGCGCCGGGTGCTGCTCGGTGAGCCGCCCGAGGCCCTGCCGCCCGTGATCCCGCTCGCGGAGCGCGTTCCCGCCCCTTCGGCCGCCACCCTGGTGAGGAGCTGACGTGCCCCGCTTCAGCGTCATCGTCCCCGTCCACCACGTGCAGGGCTATCTGCACGCCTGTCTCGACTCGGTGCTCGGGCAGTCCTACCGCGACCTCGAGCTGATCGCCGTCGACGACCGCTCCCCCGACGGCTGCGGGGCGATCCTCGACGACTACGCGGCCCGCGACGACCGGGTGCGGGTGCTGCACCTGGAGGAGAACGTGGGCCTCGGCCGGGCCCGCAACGCCGGGATGCCGCACGCGACCGGTGACCACCTGCTCTTCCTGGACAGCGACGACACCCTCACCCCGGGCGCGCTGCGCGCCCTCGCGGACCGGCTCGACGAGACCGGCGACCCGGACGTGCTGGTCTTCGACTACGCCCGCACTTACTGGTGGGGCGGCACCCGCCGCAACGTCCTCGCGCATGTGCTGGCCGAGGCCTCCGGGAGCACCTTCACGGCGGCCGAGCGGCCGGAGATCCTCGAGCTGCTGATGGTGGTGTGGAACAAGGTCTACCGCCGTGACTTCGTCGAGCGGGAGGGCTTCACCTTCCCGCCCGGCTACTACGAGGACACGCCCTGGACGTTCCCGGTGCTGCTCAGCGCGGAACGCATCGCCACCCTGGACCGGATCTGCCTGTACTACCGGCAGCGCCGCCAGGGGAACATCCTGTCCACGACCAGCCGCAAGCACTTCGACGTGCACGAGCAGTACGCGCGGGTGTTCCGGTTCGTGGACGCCCGTCCGGCGCTGGCGCACTGGCGGCCGTTCCTGCACGCCAAGATGGGCGAGCACTGTCTCGACATCCTGTCCAAGCGGGACCGGCTGCCGCCGTCGGACCGGGCCGAGTTCTTCCGCCGCACCGCCGACATGTTCCACGCGAACCGCCCGCCGGACGGGCGCATCCCCGCCGAACTCCGGGCCCTCGAGGGCTCGTACGCCGAGTACGTGCTGCGCCGCAGGGCCACGCGGACCGGCCGGGAGCTGCAACGGCGGGCCCGGCAGGTCCGCACGGCGACGGCGGCGCGGGCGGTGCGCGCCCGGTCGCTGCTGCGTCGTCCCCTCGACCCGCACCTCGCCGTGTACTCGGCGTTCTCGCACCGCGGGATGCTCGGCGACCCGGCGGCCGTCTACCGCGCGGCCCGCGAACTCGCCCCGCACATCAAGGGCGTGTGGGTGGTCGCCGACGAGGAGCGGGCCGCGGCCCTGCCGCCGGGCACCCCGTTCGTGCTGCCGGACACGCCGGAGTACCGCCGGGTGACCGAGCGGGCCGCGTACTTCGTCAACAACGTCAACTGGGCGGGCACGCTGGTGAAACGGCCGGGCAGTGTGCACGTCCACACCCACCACGGCACCCCGCTGAAGTACGCGGGCGCCGATCTGCTGGACAAGCCCGGCGCGAGGCTGCACTTCGACGTGCCGCAGATGCTGCGCCGGGCCGACCGCTGGGACCACAGCCTGGTCGCCAACCGCCATTCCGAGCTGGTGTGGGAGCGGGCCTTCCCCTGTCACTTCACCTCGCTGCGGTCGGGCTCCCCGCGCAACGACGTGCTGGTGCGGGGGGACGAGGAGCGCGCCCGCGCGACCCGGGAGCGGCTGGGCATCCCGGAGGGCGACACGGTGGTGCTGTACGCGCCGACCCGCCGGGACTACCGCAGGGACGGTCTGGTGGAGCGGATCGACCTGGCCCGGTTCGCCGCCGACCTGGGCGAGGGCCGCACCCTGGTGGTCCGGCTGCACCCCACGCTCGCCGACGGGCCGGCGCGCGGACTCGGCCTGTCGGAGCTGCACCGGCGCGGTGTGCTGGTGGACGCCACCGACGAGCCGGAGGTGCAGGACGTGCTGCTCGCGGCGGACGTCCTGGTCACCGACTACTCGTCCGTGATGTTCGACTACGCTCTGCTGGACCGGCCGGTCGTGGTGCACGCCGACGACTGGGACGCCTTCCGCGCGAGCCGGGGCGCGTACCTGGACGTCACGGCCGGGCCGCCGGGCCATGTGACGCGTTCCTACCGGGAGCTGGCGTGGCTGTTCGCGTCGGGCACCTGGGCGGACGAGGAGTCGGCGCGGCTGCGGGCGGCGTTCCGGGAGCGGTTCTGCGAGTACGACGACGGCCGGGCCGCCGAGCGGGTGGTGCGCGCCGTGATGCTGGGCGAGCCGCTGCCGGAGCCCTCGGGCGATCCCGGCCTGCTGCCCGCGCAGACCGCCGGCCGCGACCTGCTGACCCCGTCGTGAGGCCGCGCACCTGGGTGCTGCTGCTGGCCGCCCTGTTCGCGCTGATGCAGCTGGCCACCGTGGAGGGCCGCGACACCCCCGACAGCAAGAACTACGTGTCGTACGCGCTGAGTCTGACCGGCGCGGACAAGCGGGAGGCGGCGGCCGCCACCATCGACCACTACTGCGCGGGGAAGGCGGCGATGGCGCACCGCGCGCAACTCGTGGACGTGGTGCGCTTCCACGCCCCGGACCCCGCGCCCCGGGTACTCGAGGAGTGCCGGGAGCAGGAGTGGCGGCAGGTGGAGGCGCGCCTTGCGGCCGGGGACACCGCCGGGCACACGGTGCCGTTCATGCCGGAGCGGTTCATGCGGATCTTCGAGGTACGGCCCGGTTATCCGCTGGTCCTGGCGCCGTTCGTCGCGCTGCTCGGGGTGACGTGGGGGGTGTGGACGGCGGGCGTGCTGATCACCTGTGCGGGCGGGGTGCTCGCGTACCTGGTGCTGCGCACGCTGGCGACCCCGGTGCCGCTCGCGCTCACCGGGATGGCGCTGTACCTGGTCCTGCCGTGCGGGACGACGGCGATGCGCCCGATGACCGAGGGCCTGATGCTGGCGCTCACCCTGGCCGCGCTGTGGGGCTGCGCCCTGGTGCTGGGCGGGACGGGACCTCGTGCCGGGCTCGCGCTCGTCGGGGGCGCGTTGTTCGCGCTGTTCACGGTGAAGCACTCGCAGGCGCTGTTCCTGGGGGCGGGTCTGGCGGCGGCGGGCGTGGCGGTCGCGGTACGGCGGCGGTGGCGGGGGATTCCGGCGGGGCGCGGCCCCGTCGCGCTCGCCGCGGTGGGGTGCGCGGGGATGCTGGGCACGGTGCTGGTGTCCCGGCTGCTGGACTACCCGTCGGTGTCGGACAGCGTGCAGGACCTGCTCACCGACCACTTCGCCCGGCCGGACCGGGAGCGGCCGTGGGCGGAGTTCTTCCAGCTCCAGGGGAACTTCTGGATGGAGTGGGCGCGGCGGCAGCTGTGGGAGCCGTTCTTCCTGGCGGCGCTGGCGGCGGGCGGGCTCGGGGCGCGGCGGCGGCCGGCGTTCGGGGTCTTCCTGGCCGCGGCGGCCTGCACGGGGTTCCTCAACCAGGCGGGGCACCCGGACATCAACATCTGGGGCGACCGGCTGATCACGCTGGCCTGGCTGCTGCCGGTGCTGGGGGTTCCGCTGCTGCTGGAGCCCGTGCTGCGGCGGGCGGTGGTGCCCGCACAGGGGGCGTCGATGGAGCCGGTGGGCTGACCGGGTGTCACCCGAAGCGGTGACGGCTGGTCAGGACCGGACCGTAGCTGGGAACATTGGGCAAATGCCCCGAATGCCCCTTTCTCTTCGCGTCCGATGAGCGCCGGCGTCCTCGTCCGGCGCCGCACGGTGGACGGCGCCACGGCGCTGCGCGGCGGCGGGTCCTGGCGCCCGTCGCCGTACCAGTGCGCCGGCTTCCTGTTCTTCCTGATGATGACCCTGGCGTTCTGGCGGGTGCCGCTGTGCTGTGACGCCGGTCAGCACGCGGCGGTCGTGGAGCGCCTCAAGGCCGATCTGCTGCGCCCCCGGCACCCGATGGCCGACCTGCCCGGCGCGGGCAGCCCGTACTACTCGCCGTACGCCGTGGCGCAGGGCGTGTTCGCCCGGCTGACCGGGCTGGGCGGCTGGGAGGTGCTGCGGCTGACCGGTCCGCTGAACCTGCTGGTGCTGCTCACCGGCCTGGGCCGTTTCGTGCGGGTGCTGACCCCGCGCCCCTGGGCGCCGGTGCTGGCGCTCGCCGCGACGGCCCTGCTGTGGGGTGTGGAGCGCGCCTGGTGGAGCGGCTACCTCAACCTGATGTCGATGACGGGCAACCTGCCCTACCCGTCGGCGTTCGCGATCGGGCTGGCCTTCTGGGCGTGGGCGCTGACCGGCGCGCGGGCCCGGGACACCGGGGGCGTGCGCTATCTGGGTCCGGGCGGCCTGCGCCCGCTGTCCGGGTACGCGGGCCTGGGCGTACTGTACGGGCTGATCCTGCTGGTGCATCCGATCACCGCGGTCGCGGCGGCGATCGGGGCGCTGGCACTGGTCGCCGGATGGCAGCGGCGGTGGTCGGCGGCGCTGGCCGGGCGCTGGGCGCTGACCGGCACGGCGGCTCTGGCGACGGCGGCCTGCTGGCCGTACTTCGACGTGTTCGCGCTGGCCGGGGACTCCAGCGTGGACGCGATGCACCGGCGGCTGTACCTGGAACTGGCCGGGCAGTTCGGGCTGGCGCTGCTGGGTCTTCCGGCCCTGTGGCTGCGGGCCCGGCGCTCACGGCGGGACCCGCTGGTGCTGATGTTCGCCCTGGACTGCGCGGTCGTGGCGTACGGCTGGGTGAGCGGCCACTACACCTACGGGCGCGCCCTCGGAGTGACGTTGCTGCCTCTGCAGATCGCGCTGGCGGTGGAACTGGCGGCGCCCCGCCCGTGGCCGGTGTGGCGGCGGCTGCTGGGCGGGGCCGCTGCGGCGGGGGCCCTTGCCGGGCTGCTGACCGTGCACGCGGGAGCGCTGGTGCCCCCCGCCGCGGATCCGGTCGGCTTCCGGCAGCCCCCGGACTGGCCGTCGTACGACTGGGCCGCGCGGCACATCGCGCCCGGGGAGGTGGTGGTCACCGACGGCTACTACGCCGTCCACGCGATCGCCGGCTACGGGCCCAACCTCGCCGCACCCGCCTGGCCGGACGCCTCGCTGGACGAACGGGAGCGGCTGCGGCGGGTGGCCGATGTGCGCGCGTATCTGGACCCCGCCTCGACCCGCGCCCTGCGGGACACGGTGGTCCGCCGCTACGAGGTGCGCTGGCTGCTCCTCACCAAGTACCAGCGGGTGCCCGAGGAGGCCGTGGTGGTGGCGTGGAGCCGGCGCACCGGCGAGGTGCTGGCGCGGGTCGGGAGCGGGCGGCGGGACTACTCGACGACGAGCTCGACCGGGATGTTGCCGCGGGTGGCGTTGGAGTAGGGGCAGACCTGGTGGGCCTGCTCGACCAGCTTGCGGCCGGTCTCCTCGTCGAGGCCGTCGGGCAGCTCGATGCGGAGCGTCACGGCGAGCGCGAAGCCCTCGCCCTGCTTGCCGATGCCGACCTCGGCGGTCACCGCGGCCTCGCTGACGTCCACCTTCGCGGCGCGGCCGACGGCGCCGAGGGCGCTGCCGAAGCAGGCCGCGTAGCCGGCGGCGAAGAGCTGCTCGGGGTTGGTGCCCTTGCCGTCGCCGCCCAGCTCCTTGGGGGCGCTCAGGCCGAGGTCCAGCTTGCCGTCGGAGGTGACGGCGCGTCCCTCGCGGCCGTGGGTGGCGGTGGCGACTGCGGTGTAGAGCGCGTCCATGAGGACACCTTTCCTTTCGGCGGGTGACCGGCCGGTTCCAGGGGACCCGGCCTCCGTGAGCTCAAGTAGAGCACACAATTCAATTGGACACAACCAAATGACTCGCGCAGCGCTACCCTGGAGACATGACAGCGACATCCGGCCCCATCCCGGCGACGGACGCACCGGCCGTTTCGGACGACTGGCTCCGTCTCGACCAGCAGGTCTGCTTCAGCCTCAACTCCGCCGTCCGCGCCTTCAACGGCGTCTACCGGGTGGTGCTGAAGGATCTCGGCCTCACCTATCCGCAGTACCTGGTCATGCTGGTCCTGTGGGAGGACGGCACGGTGCCGGTGAAGCGGCTGGGCGAGCGCCTGCGGCTGGACTCCGGGACGCTGTCCCCCCTGCTCAAGCGGCTGGAGGCGGCCGGTCTGGTGCACCGGGAGCGCAGCGCGCGCGACGAGCGGTCCGTGGAGGTGCGGCTCACCGAGGAGGGCGCCGCGCTGCGCGAGCAGGCCCTGCGGGTGCCACGCCGGATCTCCGCCGCCACCGGGCTGCGGAGCGAGGAGATGCGCGCGCTGAGCGCCACTCTCGCCGACCTCACCGCCGCCCTGGACAAGGCGGCCGCAGCGGGGGCCTGACGCCCGCCGGGACCGTCCCGGGGTGCGCGACGGCACGCTCCGGGCGAGCGTGGAGTGAACCTCCGCAGCGCGCCCCGAGGATGCCATGCACCCCGACCCCTCCCCGGCCGACGCCGGCGCCGTCTCGGTCGTCGTCATAGGCCACGACGACGCCGCCCACGTGGCCGACGCGGTGCGTTCCGCGCTCGGGCAGGGGCCCGCCGTGCGGGAGGTCGTCGCCGTGGACGACTGCTCCACGGACGGCAGCGCGGGACTGCTGGAGCGGCAGGCCGCCGCCGAGCCCCGGCTGCGGGTGGTCCGGCTGGCGGTCAACAGCGGCGGCTGCGGCACCCCGCGCAACACCGGCCTGGACGCGGCGGCCGCCCCGTACGTGATGTTCCTGGACAGCGACGACGTGCTGCCGCCCGGCGCCGTGGACGCGCTCCTCGCCGCCGCGCGCGAGACGGACGCGCAGGTCACAGGCGGTCTCTGCGTGCGCCGTGAGCTGCCCTCGGGCCGCGAGGTGCCGTGGGAGCCGGCCCTGTACGCCTCCCCCGCCGTCGTCGCCCGCCCGGCCGACCGCCCGCGCCTGGTCCGCGACACCCTCAGCGTCAACAAGCTGTACGCGACGGACTTCCTGCGCGCCCACGGCATCCGGTTCCCCGACGGCCGCTTCCCCTACGAGGACATGGTTTTCACGGCGCGGTTGTGGGCCGCCGCCCCGCGCGTCGCCCTGGTCCCGGACCGGGTGTACGTCTGGCACGTGCGCCGTGCCGCGCCCCGGCTGTCGATCTCGCTGGACCGTGCGGGCGTCGGCAACTGGCGGGCCCGCACGCACGCCTGCCGCGCCGCCCACGCGATCCTGCTGGACGCCGGGGAGAAGGGGCTGGCGCGAGCCGTCCGCGCCAAGTTCCTCGATCACGACCTGCGCATGTACGTCCGCGAGCTGCCGCTGCGCGACGAGGCCTACCGCCGCGCGTGGTGGGCGCACACCCGTGAGCACCTCGCCGAGTACGACGCCGCCGACCGCACCGGTGACCCGGCCGCCCCCGGCATGCTGCTCGCGCGGGTGCTGCTGGCCTCCCCCGAGCCGCGCGACCTCCCCCGGCTGCGCGAGCTGGCCGCCCGCCCGTCCCGGCTGTGCCCGCCGTACGCCCGGACGCCCGACGGCACGCCCTGCTGGTCGGCGGAGCTGCCCGAGGTCACCCTGGAGACCCTGCCGGAGCGCCCGGTCCGCCTGCTGCCGCTCGCCGTGGACGCCGAGCTGCGCACCCGCACCCGTTTGCTGCGGCTGCGCCTGCACGAGCTGTACGGCGCGGTCGGGCGGGCCGGTCCCGTGGACGCGGAGGTGGAGTGGCGCCACCGGGACCGGGCGGGCCTGGCGCTGCGCCGCACGGTGCCGCTGCGGCCGGCCGCCGACGGCGCCTGGACCGCCGCGACACCCGTCCCGCTGGCACGACTGGCGTCCCTCGGCACGGGCGCGTGGGATCTACGTCTGACGCTGCGGTTCCAGGACGGCGCGACCCGCACGGTCTCGGCCCACGCCCTCACGGGTCCGGGCCCGCTGCGCCCCCGTGCGGCCACGAGCCCTCGCCACGGCCTGATCCTGGCCCGCCCGTACGCGACCCACGGGGGCGCACTGGCCCTCCGGGTGGCGGCGGGGCCACAGGACGCGCGCCGCATCCTCACCGGCCGCCTGCGCCGATGGCTGCCCTGACGCGGGCCGTCGCCGTCTCCGGGGCACTGGCGCGGGCCGGGACCGTCTCCCCGCCCTGGCGCGGGCCGGAGCTCAGAGCGCCTTGAGGGCCTGTGCCGTCGCGCGGGCCAGGCCGTCCAGGTAGCCCTTCGGCAGCTTCGGGCTGCGGATCACCACCGAGCGCCAGTACAGGGGCCCGGAGATCAGGTCGAGGGCCAGGGCGTGGTCGACGCCGGCGCCGATCTCGCCCCGCTCCTGGGCCGCCGTGACGATGCCCTTGGCGACCCCGTCCTGGCCCTCCCGCAACGCCTTCTGCACGGCCTCGGCGATCTCGGGGTTGCGGGCGGCCTCGGCCTGGAGGTCGGGGAGGATCTGCGAGGCGACGGGATGGCGCAGGGCGCGCGAGCTGACCTCGTAGAGCAGGCGCAGGTCGCTCTCCAGGGAGCCGGTGTCGGGCGCGGGCAGGCCCTGGACGGCGAGGGCGGAGACCACGTCGAGGACGACGTGCAGCTTGGACCGCCAGCGGCGGTAGACCGCGGTCTTGCCGACTCCGGCACGGCGCGCGATGCCCTCGATCGACATCCGCGCGTAGCCGACGGCGGCGAGCTCCTCGAAGACGGCCGCACGGATGGCCTCGGTGACGTCCTCGCGCAGCACGGCGGCCCCGGCGGGAGCCCGGCGGCGCGGACGTGGCTCGGGCGCGTCGGCGTTCGTCATGCGTTCCAGCATAGGCCGCCCGCGTAGCGACGATACGGTTGCGTTCCGACGCGTTTTCGACCTACGCTCGTCGTCACGACGATACGGTCCCGTTCCGACGTAACAGCCGTAGTGACCGTCGCCCCACCCCCCTCCTAGCGAAAGCAGCGGATGTGAGTCAGGCACTCGACACACCGCCCGCCGCGTCGGCGCGCCCGGAACCGCCCGAGACCGACCTCGCGGCCCTCGCCGCCCGGCACGGTCTCACGGTCAGCGGCGCCCGCCCGCCCCTCGGCGCGTACGTCCGTCAGCTGTGGGGGCGGCGGCACTTCATCCTGGCCTTCTCGCAGGCCAAGCTGACCGCCCAGTACAGCAAGGCGAAGCTGGGCCAGCTGTGGCAGGTGGCGACGCCGCTGCTGAACGCGGCCGTGTACTTCTTCATCTTCGGCCTGCTGCTCGGCGCCCGTAGGGGCATACCCGGCGACGTCTACGTGCCGTTCCTCGTGACGGGCGTCTTCGTGTTCACCTTCACCCAGAGCTCGGTGCTCGCGGGCGTGCGGGCGATCTCCGGAAACCTCGGCCTGGTACGGGCGCTGCACTTCCCCCGGGCGTCGCTGCCGATCTCGTTCGCGCTCCAGCAGCTCCAGCAGCTGCTGTTCTCGATGATCGTCCTGGTCGTCATCATGATCGGGTTCAAGAGCTACCCGGACGCCTCCTGGCTGCTGGTGCTCCCCGCGCTCGCCCTGCAGTTCGTCTTCAACACCGGCCTCGCGCTGATCTTCGCCCGGATGGGCAGCAAGACCCCCGACCTGGCGCAGCTGATGCCGTTCGTGCTGCGGACCTGGATGTACGCGTCCGGCGTGATGTTCTCCATCCCCGCGATGCTGGAGGACAAGAACGTCCCCGCCTGGCTGGCGGACGTCCTGCAGTGGAACCCGGCCGCCGTCTACATGGACCTGGTGCGCTTCGCGCTGATCGACAAGTACGACTCGTCCTACCTGCCGCCGCACGTGTGGGCGTTCGCGCTCGGCTGGGCGGTGCTCGCGGGCGTGGTCGGCTTCGTCTACTTCTGGAAGGCAGAGGAGAGGTACGGCCGTGGCTGACACCCCCAAGGACAGGAGGCCGACGGTCGTCGCCGACGGCGTCGACGTGGTCTACCGGGTCAACGGCACCGGCGCCGGACGCGGCACCGCGACCGCCGCCCTCAACCGCATGCTCCGCCGCCGGCAGACCGAGAAGGCGTCCGGCGTGCGCCGGGTGCACGCCGTGCGGAGCGTGTCCTTCGTGGCGTACCGCGGCGAGGCGATCGGGCTGATCGGCACCAACGGCTCCGGCAAGTCCACCCTGCTCAAGGCCGTCGCCGGACTGCTCCCGGTGGAGAACGGCCACATCTACACCGACGGCCAGCCGTCCCTGCTCGGCGTCAACGCGGCCCTGATGGCCGACCTCACCGGCGAGCGCAACGTGATGCTCGGCGGGCTCGCGATGGGCATGTCCCGCGAGGAGGTCAAGGAGCGCTACCAGAACATCGTCGACTTCTCCGGGATCAACGAGAAGGGCGACTTCATCACGCTGCCGATGCGCACCTACTCCTCCGGCATGGCCGCCCGCCTGCGGTTCTCCATCGCGGCCGCCAAGGACCACGACGTACTCCTCGTCGACGAGGCGCTCGCGACCGGCGACCGCTCCTTCCAGAAGCGCTCCGAGGCCCGCATCCGCGAGCTGCGCAAGCACGCCGGCACGGTGTTCCTGGTCAGCCACAACAACAAGTCCATCCGCGACACCTGCGACCGGGTGCTGTGGCTGGAGCGCGGCGAGCTGCGCATGGACGGGCCGACGGACGAGGTGCTCCGGGAGTACGAGAAGTTCACGGGAGCCCGCTAGCAGATCCGGTGCGGGCCCGGCGAGCGCCGTTCGGGTGGACTTCCCGCCGCCTGATTCGCCCTGATGGTGTCACTATGACTGGATAACGACCGACGGGACCGTCCGCGCCGACGAGCAGCCGAAGGAGCCCCGTGATGCCCCAGCTCAGCGTCATCGTCCACGGGCCGAACACCCAGGACCACCTGACCGGCCTGCTCGACTCGCTCGTCGCCCACCCCCTGCCGGACGTGGAGGTCGTCGTCGCCGCCGTCGGCGACTGGGCCCGTGAGACGGCCGGGCGGCACGCCCCGCAGCTCCAGGTGGTCCCGCTGCCCGACGGCACCTCCGACGCGGCGGCGAGAGCGGCGGGGGCCGCGCGGGCCACGGGCCGCTGGCTGCACTTCGTCCGCGCCAAGGACGGCCTCCCGCCCGGCAGCCCCCGCACCGTCGCCGAGCGCACCGCCGAGCTGCCCGACAGCGTCGACGTCCTCCTCCTGGACCATCTGCGCAGCACCTGGCGCAGCTCCGCCCTCCCCTCGGCGGACGGGCCCCTCCTCGCCCGCGCCGGACGCACCGAGCCGGCCCTCGCCGACGCCGCCTACCTGCTGCGCCTCACCCCCTTGCTCGGCACCCGCGTGCTGCGCGCCGGCTTCTGGCGGACCCACGAGGAGCACCTCACCACCGACGACGAGCCCCGCGCCGCCCTCGCCGCCCTGCTGCTCGCCGGCCGCGTCTCCTGCCTGCCGCACATCGCCTACGAGGACCGGCGGCTGCGCCCCGCGAGCCTCCCGCCCGTCACCCCCGCGCAGCACCTCGCCGCCGTCGACCGCTACGAGGCCCTCCTCGACCTCGCCCAGGACCGGCCCGCGGCCTACACCGTGCTCTACGAGATCATGGTCCGCGACTGCCTGCGCACCTTCGCGCGGGGCGCCGTGCCCGAGCCGGCCGCCCGGGAGTTCTTCCTGCGGGCCGGATCCGCCGCCGTGCGCCGCCGTCCCGAGGGGTACCGCCGTCCCGGCGGCCCGGAGGGCGTGCGCCGCTCGCTGCTGGAGGAGGGCGCCTACACCCGCTACCGCGCCTTCCAGGCCGCCAACCACGCCCGCCGCGCCGTGCGCTCCACGGTGCGCGCCGGACGGCGGCAGGCCGGCGCCCTGGTCCGCGACCACCAGTACCGCGCGGCGCTGCGCCGCCCCGTGGACCCGCACCTCGCGGTGTTCTCCGCCTACTGGAACCGCGGCGTCGCCTGCAATCCCGCCGCGATCGCCGCCAAGCTCGCCGAACTCGCCCCGCACGTCCACCCGGTGTGGGTGGTGACCGCGCGCAACGCGGCCCTGCTGCCGCCCGGCACCGACCACGTGGTCCCCGGCACCCGCCGTTACTGGGAGGTGCTCGCCACGGCGAAGTACCTCGTCAACAACGTCAACTTCCCGAACGCCGTGGTCAAACGCCCCGACGCGGTGCATGTGCAGACCCACCACGGCACCCCCCTCAAGCGCATGGGCCTCGACCAGATGGCCTACCCGGCCGCGGCACAGGGGCTGGACTTCGACGCCCTGCTGGAGCGCGTCGACAAGTGGGACTACAGCGTCTCCGCCAACAGCCACACCACCCGCATGTGGGAGCGCGCCTACCCGTCCCGGTACGTCTCCCTCGACCACGGCTATCCGCGCAACGACGTCTACTGCACGGCCGGCGCCGACGAGGTGCGCGCGGTCCGCGAACGGCTCGGCATCGCCCCCGGCCGCCGGGCCGTCCTCTACGCGCCCACCCACCGCGACTACGAGGCCGGCTGGACCCCGCGCCTGGACCTGGCCGCGCTCGCCGACCGGCTCGGCGAGGACACCGTACTGCTGGTGCGCGCCCACTACTTCTACGACTCGGGCCTCTCCCCGCTGGCCGGGCTGCGCCGCTCCGGACGCGTGATCGACGTGTCGTCGTACGACCCGGTCGAGGAGCTGTGCCTGGCAGCGGACGCCCTGGTCACGGACTACTCGTCGATCATGTTCGACTACGCCAACCTGGACCGCCCGATCGTCATCCACGCCGACGACTGGGAGACGTACCGCACCACGCGCGGGGTGTACTTCGACCTGATGGCCGAGGCGCCGGGGCCGGTCGCGCGCACCCAGGACGACCTCATCGAGATCCTCGCCACCGACGCCTGGCGCGACGAGGGCGCGGCGAAGGCGCGGGCCGCGTTCCGCCGCCGGTTCTGCGAGTTCGACGACGGCCGGGCCGCCGAGCGGGTCGTGCGCCGGGTGTTCCTCGGCGAGGACGAGGCGTCCCTGCCCCCGGTGCTGCCGCCGGAGGAGCGCACCCCGGCGCCGGCTCCCCAGGAGGTGACCGCGTGATGTCCACGTCCCGGCTCCCCGACGTCACCGTCACGGTGATCGTGCACAACGACGCCGGACGGCTGCCCCGCGCCGTGCGGTCCGTGTGCCGCCAGACCCACCGCAACCTGGAGGTCGTCATCAGCGACGACCACTCCACGGACGACACCCCGCGGGTGGCGCGGGAGCTGGCGGCCGCCGACCCGCGCGTGAGGTACCTCCGACTGCCGGAGAACAGCGGCGGATGCAGTGCGCCCCGCAACCGCGCCCTGGAGATCGCCCGGGCGCCGTACCTGATGTTCCTCGACAGCGACGACGAGCTGCCGGACGGCGCGGTCGCCGCCCTGCTGGCCGCGCACCGGGAGCGGGAGATCGACTTCGCGATGGGCGCGGTGCGCCGGATCCGGGTGGACACCGGGCGCCGCTCCACGTGGATGCCGCACCTGGTGGGCGAGCGCCGCACCCTCGACGGCGTCGAGGACGACCCGCGGCTGTTCTTCGAGCACCTGGCGACCAGCAAGATGTACGCCCGCGCCTTCCTCGACCGGCACGCGCTGCGCTTCCCGGAGGGCATCCACTACGAGGACCAGCTCTTCTCGGCGCAGGCCTACTGCCTGGCCGAGCGGTTCACGATCGTCCCCGAGCCGGTCTACCTCTGGTACATAGCCCCCTACGTGAGCTCGGACGCCGCGTCCATATCCAACCAGCGGCACCTGATCGGCAACGTCCGCGACCGGATCCACGTGCAGCGGCTGATCGACGCGTTCCTGGCGGAGAGCGGGCACGAGGGGCTGCGGGAGGACAAGGACCACAAGTTCCTCAAGCACGACTTCCGGATGTACGCGGGCGACCTGCCGTACCGCGACGAGGAGTGGCTGGCCGCCTTCGCCGACGAGGTGAACCCGTACCTGGAGACGCTGGCCCCGGGCGCGTACGCGCGGCTGCCCCGCGCGGAGCGGGTGGTGCTCCAGCTGGTCCGGGACCGCCGTCTGCCGGAGGCCGCGCTCGCCGCGCGGGGGCTGGGGTACGGCGTCGCCCCGAGGCGGCTCGCCGCCGACGCGGACGGCCGGGTCTACTGGGGCGACCGTGTGCCGGACGGCGTGGGCGCCCGCCGCGAGCTGGACCTGACCGAGCTGGAGCCGGACACCCGTCCCTTCCCCGGCGCCCTGTTCCGGCACGAGATCACCGGGATCGCCCGTGTCCCCGGGGGCGGAGCCCGGGTGGACCTCACCGTGCGCACCTACGACCCGGCGCTGCGGCTCCCCGTCGGCCCGCAGCGGGCGAGCCTGGTGATCTCCCCGGGCCGGCGCCGCCTCACCGTGCCGTTCCGCCTGGCCCCGGTGCGGCCGGGTGTGTTCGAGGGGACGGTGCGGCTGGACCTGGCCGTGGCGCGGCTGCCGCTGGGCGGATTCTCAGGGGTCCGGCACCCTCTGCTGCGGCTCTCCGGCAGCGGCCAGAGCAACCAGGCGCTGCTGCTGGCGCCCCTGCAGTTCCCGCCGCTGACCGCCCGCGTCCCCTACCGCTCCGGCGCCGCCCCGCACCGGGTCACCGTCGAACCGGAGGGGCACAACCCGGGGCGCCTCCAGGTCCGCTGGGAGCCGGCCGGTGTCGCCGCCGCGCTCCGCCCGGCCGCCGGCCGCCTGGTCCACCCGCGGCTGCGGCGGGCGGTCCAGCTGGTGGCGGGCATCCTGCGCTGACGGCCCGCAGCACCGCCACGCACCGGCCTGCCGGACGACCGGTCGCCAGGCCGCCCTCGGCCGGCTCACGGCACCGCGTACAGCACCTCGCCGCGCGGCCCCCGGGCCACCGGACGCAGCGCGGGGTCGTCCAGGGCGCCACGGCGGTCCAGCACCCAGCGCACCTCGTACGCCCGCTCGGTGCGCCGCCGCTCGGCCGGGGGCGTGCCCGCGGCGAAGTACGCCTCGGTGGCGGCCGTACGGCGCTCCTCGTCGGCGAGGAAGAAGTCCGGGTAGCCGGGCGCGACCGTGTAGGGGCCGTAGGCGGGCACCTGGCGGGCGACCCGGCCCTCGGCCATGACGACGTCGCCGTACCGCACCCAGCGGGTGATCCACCCGTACCCCGGCCACGGCCGCCGGTACTTCTCCGCGACCGGACCCGGCAGCGCGTCGGCCGGGACCACGTACCCGAGGGCGCCCGCCTGCGCCCACGCCCCGGCCAGCAGCGCCCCGGCGAGCAGCGCCGCCCACACCGACCGCACCCGCCGCGACCCCGCCCCCACGACCGCGAGCGCCGCCGCGAGCTGCGCCGGGATCACCGCCGCCGGCAGGGCCCGCGCCCAGGAGTGGTGCCCGGTGACCCGGCCCGCCGCGACGGCCAGCACCCCCAGGGCGCAGAACACCACCAACGGGTCCCGGTGGTCGCGCCGCCACCGTCCCGCCAGGGCGGCGGCCCCGAGCAGCACCAGTCCGAACCGCGCGGCCGGGTGCTCGTACAGCACCCGGTGCACCGTCTCCAGCCCTTCCCCGGCGTCCGCCAGCGCGAAGAAGTCGTAGTACGGCCACGCCCCCAGCGCAGAGACGCCCAGCAGCAGCGCGCCGCCGAGCCGGGGCCACACCGCGCGGCCCGGCCGCGCCGCGACCACCGTGGCGGCCGCCCCCAGTGTGGTCACCACCCCGGAGAACTGGTGGCAGAGCAGGATCACCGCCCACAGCACGCCCAGGCCCAGCCACACCCCCCAGCCGGCCGGACCGCGCAGCGCCCCGGTCAGCCAGGTCCAGAAGTGGAAGGCGAGCCCCAGCGTGAAGGTGCTCGGGTACGCCGCCGTCAGGGCCAGCGAGTGCAGCCCGGTGAAGCCGCTCCACAACAGGGGCTCGGTGCCCCAGAGGAACAGCAGGGACAGCAGCGCGAGCACGGGCGCGGCCGGGTGCGCGCTCAGCGTCCGCACGTACCGCCACACGCCCGTGACCAGCAGCGCCAGTCCGGCCGCGGCGGCGAGCCGCAGCACCACGAAGACGTCCAGGCCGGTCGCCCGTGCCACACCGCCGAGCACCAGCGTCCACGGCGAGTAGTACGGGCTCGGGGTGTTCGCGTCGACCAGCGGGTTGCCGGGGGCGAGCGGGGCGTGGCGCAGCCGCTGCAGCGTGGCCGCGTGGATGCCCAGGTCACCCATCCACGGAAGCCGTACGACGACCAGGATCAGCAACAGCAGGACGAGTCCGGTGACGCCCGTGGCCAGGACGCGGCCGACGGCGGCCGGGCGGAGCGCGGAGCGGCGCGTGTGGGCCCCTCCGGAGACCCCGGACGACGAGAAACGGACAGTCACACCGAAGCCCTATCCCGTCAGCGGCCCGTCCCCACGGGTTCGCCGCCGATTCCCGCCTAAGGCACCACACGCGCGAGGGGCGCCGCGGACCGTCACGGTCGGCGGCGCCCCTCGACGGGCCCTGTCGTCCTACGAGTGCGACCTCAGCAGCGTGCGCATGGTCCGCATGGCCACCGACAGGTTGGCCAGGTCGAACGCGTCGGAGTTGTGGATCTCCTCCAGCGTGGTGCGGGCCCGGCCCAGCAGCGCCGCGTTCTTCTGCTCCCACAGCGCGAACCGCTGCTCCGGCGTCGACGTGCCGTCGCCCTCCGCGAGGACGTCCGCGGTGACCGCCGCGTGCGCCGCGTACAGGTCCTCGCGGATCGCCGCGCGGGCCATGGACTGCCACCGGTCCGCGCGCGGCAGCTCGATGATCCGGTCCATCAGCTGGGTGATGCGCAGCCGGTCGGCGAGGTCGTAGTACACCTCGGCGACGTCCAGCGGCTCCCTGCCCATCCGGTCGGCCACCGACACGATGTCGAGCGTCGGGAAGGCGGAGGAGAACCCGGCGACCCGGGTGGCCAGCTCGTCCGGGACCCCGGCCCCGGTGAGCTCGTCGTAAATCTTCCCGTACCAGTCCTGGTCCTCGCCGCGCAGCAGCTTCGGCAGCTGCGACCAGACCAGCTCCACCCGCTCGGCGAAGAACGACACCGTCTCCTCGAGCTGCAGCGGCTGCGGCCGGTTGTTGAGCAGCCAGCGCGTGCCGCGTTCCACCAGACGGCGCGAGTGCAGCCGGATCCGGGTCTGGGTGGCGGCGTCGGCCTTCGTGTCGAGCGCCTCCACGCCGTCCCACACCACCGAGGAGCGGAAGATCGCGCGGGCCGCGGTCTGCGCCCGGACGATCTCCTCGAGCGACGCCCCGGTCTCCTCGCGCATCCGGTGCAGGTAGGTGGTGCCGCCGGTGTTGACCGTGTCGTTGACCAGCACGGTCGTGGTGATCTCACGGCGCAGCGGGTGGCTGTCGATGTGCTCCCCGAACTGCTCGCGCAGCGCGGTCGGGAAGTACGCGTGCAGCAGACCCCTGAGGTACGGGTCGTCGGGCAGCGAGGTGTGCAGCAGCTCGTCGGCGACGGTGATCTTCGTGTACGCCAGCAGCACCGCCGTCTCCGGCCCGGTCAGGCCCTGCCCGGAGGCGAGCCGCTCGCGGATCTGCCGGTCGGTGGGCAGGAACTCCAGCGCCCGGTCCAGGTGACCCTCGCGCACCAGGTGCTTCAGGAAGCGCTGCTGCGCGTGGATCATGTCCTTCGACTGGGCGAGCGCGTTGGCGATGGCGGTGTTCTGCGCGTAGTTGTTGCGCAGCACCAGGCGGCCGACCTCGTCGGTCATCTCGGCGAGCAGCTTGTTGCGCTGCTTCACCGTCATGTCGCCTTCCTTGACCAGGCCGTTCAGCAGGATCTTGATGTTCACCTCGTGGTCGGAGGTGTCCACGCCCGCGCTGTTGTCGATGGCGTCGGTGTTGATCCGGCCGCCGTGCAGCGCGAACTCGATCCGGCCGAGCTGGGTCATGCCCAGGTTGCCGCCCTCGCCGACGACGGAGACCCGCAGGTCCTTGCCGTCGACGCGGATCGCGTCGTTGCTCTTGTCGCCGACGTCCGCGTTCGACTCGGTGGACGCCTTGACGTAGGTGCCGATGCCGCCGTTCCACAGCAGGTCGACCGGCGCCGTGAGGATGGCCTTCATGAGGTCGGCCGGGGTCATCTTGGAGATCTTCTCCTCGATCCCCAGGGCCTCACGGATGTGGCCGTTGAGCTGGATCGCCTTGGCCGTGCGCGGGAAGACGCCGCCGCCCGCGGAGATCAGCTCGGCGTTGTAGTCGGCCCAGCTGGAACGCGGCAGCTCGAACAGCCGGCGGCGCTCGGCGTACCCGGTGGCCGCGTCCGGGTTCGGGTCGATGAAGATGTGCCGGTGGTCGAAGGCCGCGACCAGGCGGATGTGCTCGCTGAGCAGCATGCCGTTGCCGAACACGTCGCCGGACATGTCGCCGATGCCGACGACCGTGAAGTCCTCGCTCTGGGTGTCCACGCCCAGCTCGCGGAAGTGCCGCTTGACGGACTCCCAGGCGCCGCGCGCGGTGATGCCCATGCCCTTGTGGTCGTAGCCGGCCGAGCCGCCGGAGGCGAAGGCGTCGCCGAGCCAGAAGTTGTAGCTCTCGGCGACCTCGTTGGCGATGTCGGAGAAGGTCGCGGTGCCCTTGTCGGCGGCGACGACGAGGTAGGTGTCGTCCTCGTCGTGCCGGACGACGTCCGCCGGGGGCACGACCTCGCCGCCCACCATGTTGTCGGTGATGTCCAGCAGCGCGGAGATGAACGTCCGGTAGGAGGCGATGCCCTCGGCCATCCACGCGTCGCGGTCGACGGCCGGGTCGGGCAGCTGCTTGGCGACGAAGCCGCCCTTGGCGCCCACCGGCACGATGACGGTGTTCTTCACCATCTGCGCCTTGACCAGGCCGAGGATCTCGGTGCGGAAGTCCTCGCGCCGGTCGGACCAGCGCAGACCGCCGCGCGCGACCTTGCCGAAGCGCAGGTGCACGCCCTCCACCCGCGGCGAGTACACCCAGATCTCGAACGCCGGGCGCGGCGCGGGCAGGTCCGGGATGGCCTGCGGGTCGAACTTCATGGAGACGTAGTCGTGCGGCTCGCCGCCGCTCGCCTCCTGGAAGAAGTTGGTGCGCAGCGTCGCCTTGATGACGGTGAGGAAGGAGCGCAGGATGCGGTCCTCGTCGAGGCTGGCGACCTGGTCGAGGGCTGCGTCGAGCTCCTCGAGCAGGGCGTCCACCAGCTCGTACCCGGCGCGCTGCCGGTCCGGCGACATCCGCGCCTCGAACAGGGAGACGAGCAGCCGGGTGGTGTGGACGTTGTGACGGAGGGTGTCCTCCATGTAGTCCTGGCTGAAGGTGGACCCGGCCTGGCGCAGGTACTTGGCGTACGCGCGCAGCACCATCGCCTGGCGCCAGGTGAGCCCGGCGCTCAGCACGAGGGCGTTGAAGCCGTCGTTCTCCGCCTTGCCGGTCCAGGTCGCCTCGAAGGTGTCCTGGAAGCGCTCGCGGGCGTCGTCGCCGAGGTAGTCGACCCCGCCGCCGGGCGCCTGCGGCATGCGCAGCCCGAAGTCGTAGATGTAGGCGACGCTGCGGTCGTCGCACCGCAGTTCGTACGGCCGCTCGTCGATGACCTCGACGCCGAGGCGCTGCAGCACGGGCAGCACCGCGGACAGGGAGACGGCCTCGCCGGTGCGGTAGATCTTGAAGCGGCGCTCGTCGGGCGCCGCGCCCACCGGCTCGTACAGGCTGAGCGCGAAGTCGCGCTGCTCGCCCAGCTCCTCGAGGCGCACCAGGTCGGCCACGGCGCCGCGCGGGGTGTGGTCGGCCTTGTAGCCCTCGGGGAAGGCGCCCGCGTAGCGGCGCAGCAGCTCGGCGGCGCGCTCCTCGCCGAACTCCGTGGTCAGGGCCTCGGAGAAGCCGTCGGACCAGGAGCGGGCGGCCTCCGCGAGCCGGGACTCGATGCGTTCCTTGTCGCTGTCGGACAGGGGTCGCAGTTCGGTGCCCTGCGGGACGCGGACGACGAAGTGCAGCCGGGACAGGACCGACTCGGTGTTCCACGCGGTGAAGTCGACGCTGACGCCGCCGAGCTCCTCCTTGAGGATGTCGATGATCCGCAGCCGCACCGCGGTGGTGTAGCGGTCGCGCGGCAGGTAGACGAGGGCGGAGTAGTAGCGCCCGTACTCGTCCTGGCGCAGGTACAGCCGCAGCCGGCGACGCTCCTGGAGGTAGAGCACCGAGGTGGCGATGGTTTGCAGTTCCTCGACCGGGGTCTGGAACAGCTCGTCGCGCGGGTAGGTCTCCAGGATCTGGAGCAGGTCGCGCCCGTCGTGGCTGTGCGGCGAGAAGCCGGCCCGCTCCAGGACGTCCTCCACCTTGCGGCGGATCACCGGGACGCGACGCACGGACTCGGTGTAGGCGGCGGAGGAGAACAGTCCGAGGAAGCGGCGCTCGCCGACGACGTTGCCGTCGGCGTCGAACTTCTTCACGCCGATGTAGTCCAGGTACGACGGCCGGTGCACGGTGGCGCGGCTGTTGGCCTTGGTGAGGATCAGGAGCTTGTGCTCGCGGGCCTTGGCGCGGGCGTCGGCGGGCAGCCGCTCGAAGGACGGGCTGACCGGGTGGTCCTCGTCGGCCGCGTGGTGCGGGTCGGAGCGCAGGATGCCGAGGCCGGTGCCGGGAACGGCGGCCAGCGAGTCGTCGGCGCGCAGCTCGTACTCGCGGTAGCCGAGGAAGGTGAAGTGGTCGTCGGCGAGCCAGTGCAGCAGCTCGCGGGCCTCCTCGACCTGCAGCGGGGGCAGGTCGGCGGGGACGGGCTCGTCGGGCAGCGCGTCGGCCAGCGAGGTGGCGGCCTGGCGCATCTTGCCCCAGTCCTCGACGGCCTCGCGGACGTCGGAGAGGACGCGCAGCAGATCGGCGGTGATCTGCTTGAGGTCGCCGCGGTCGGTCTCGCGGTCGATCTCCACGTGGATCCAGGACTCGACGTGCGCGTCGTGCGGCAGGTCGCGGGCGTCCTGCGGGAGGTCGCCGCTCACCCCGTCGGAGAGCACCTCGATCAGCTTGCCCGTGACGTCCCGGCGGACCACGAACTGCGGGTGGATCACCACGTGGATGCCGCGGCCCTGGCGGGTCAGCTCGTTGGTGACGGAGTCGACGAGGAAGGGCATGTCGTCGGTGACGACCTCGACGACGGAGTGGCTGCAGGTCCAGCCGTTCTCCTCGACGGTCGGGGTGTGCACCCGGACGTTCGCCGTGCCCTGCGGGCGGTTCTCGGCGAGCCTGCGGTGCGAGACGGCGGCCCCGAAGATGTCGACCGGGTCGCGGTCGGTGAGGTCTTCCGGGGCGGTGTGCAGGTAGTAGCGCTGGAGGAACGCGAGGACGGTGTCCCGGTCGGGTGTGTCCCCCTCCACGGTCCCAGTCGGCAGTTTCCCCCCGGCCGGGCTGTTCTCAGCTACCCGGGCGGCCCGATCGAGCAGCTCGGCCTTGGCTTCGTCCAGCTTGGTCTGCATGGTCCTCTGGCTCCTGTCGCGCGCCGTTGCGTGACGTAGAAGGAAGTACGGTCTCCGACCCTGAGGTGCGGCGGTACGACACGGGGTGTCCGGTCTGTGCCGACGGTATGCCGCAAGGTGAGAGGAGCGGGGGCTTCTCGGCGGAATTGAGTGCGTCCGACGGGTGTGACGTGGCTCTCCGTGACGTCGGCCCCCCTGGGGTGCGCCGCGTCCCGTGCCGCCCGCGAGGATCAGCGGTCGCCACCCGGCCACGGATGTCCTCCGTGCTCGCCGGGCGCACAACGGGGACGCAACGGTCCCCGCGAGCTATCGCGCTGATCACGCTGCCTAGGCTATCGCTCTCCTGAGGGGCCCCGTCATGAGCCGTATGTGTACAAAACCGGGGGGCGAACTTTGACGTTTCGCACAGTGCGCCCGGGGCCCTCGGGTCAGCCGGAAACCGCCAGGCGTTCCGCCTCCGCCACGGCCTCGCTCAGGCTGTCGACCACCGGCACCCCGACCGCCTCCAGACTGGCCCGGCCGTGCGAGCCGCCGGTCCACAGCACGGCGTGCGCGCCGACGTGGAGCGCGGCCAGCGCGTCGTCGGTCGCGTCGCCGATGACCACCGTGCGCCGCGGGTCCACCGTGCCGCGCAGCGCTTCCAGGTGGCGCACCATGTGCTCCGCCTTGCTGCCGCCGGAGGGTCCTGTGCGGCCGTCGACGCGTATGAAGTGGGAGGAGATCCCGAAGTCCTCCACCAGCGGGACGAGCTCCTCGTGCCCGTACATGCTGAGGATCGACTGGCTGCGGCCCGCGGCCACCCACCCCGTGAGCAGGTCCTCCACGCCGTCGGCGAGGCCGCAGCGCACCCGGTGCTCGGTGTAGTGGCGGTGGAAGACCGCGTCCATGACCTCCCACTCGGCCTGGCTGGGCAGCCGGCCCATCAGCCGCTCGTAGAAGCGCGGCACCGGCACGCAGTACAGCTCCCGGTACCGCTCCAGCGTGATGGGCGCGAGGCCCAGCTCGGCGAAGGCCGCGTTCGTCGCCCCGATGACCGCGTCGACGTCGTGGAAGAGCGTGCCGTTCCAGTCCCAGACGATGTGCGCGTACGTGTGCGTCCCCATGCGGAAAACCTACCCGTGCCGTCAGGCGACGAGCTGCGGGATCTCCTGCGTCGCGAACCACAGCAGCTCGTGGTCCTCCGCGCCGTCCACGACGAACCGGGCGTCGTCGTCGCCCCCGTCCGCCGCGTCCAGCGCCTGCGCGGCGGCCGCCACGTCCTCCTCGGCGTCCTCCGCGTCCACGTGCACGGCGGCCGCCTTCGCCAGGCGTACGGGCCCGGCGAGGCGCACCTCGCCCAACGCGTCCCGCTCCGGGCCCCGGCCGGGTTCGGCGGAGGCGGCGCCGTCGGCCACGTCCACGGCGACCACGACCCGGCGGCGGGGCGCGGCGGGGTCGGCGGCGAGGAGACGCAGGGAGGCCAGCGAGGCGCGGCCGAGCGCGGCGTACTCCAGCTCCTCGATGTCGTCGGAGACGTACCACTCGCGCAGCGCGGGCGTCACGGCGTACGCCGTGAACGGCCCGTCGCCCAGCTGCCCCGTCCTGTGCGCCTCGGCGAGCCCGGGGAGGGTCAGGGGGACGTAGACGCGCATGGTCGGCCGCTTTCGTCAGCTCGGGTCACTTCTTCGGCAAGGTCTCAGAATACGTCGCACCCGTCCCCCTTCGAGCCCTCGCCGCCCCCTCGGAGACCGTCACCCCTGGTCCACGGATTCACCCGCCTCGGCCGCGTGAACAAGGGCTCGGCAGCCACCGGACCACCCGGATAAGTGAACTTCCCGCCCGCTCCCCGCACCCCCGTCCTTCCTTGCCCCGCCCCCGCGCGACCCCGTACAAGATCCCCGTCACGAAGTTACTGCCCGGTACCCGGCTCCCCCGCCGGCCCGGCCTTCAGAACGGGGCCCTCGTGCACAAGGTCATGAGCAGAACACCACGCCGCTCCCCCGCAGCGATCCCCCCACGCGTACCCACGACAGGCCCGGCCCTGGCGCCCGCCCCGGGCGCAGGCCGCCCCCGGGGAACGACCGCCCGCCGCACCCGCCCCACGGACAACCGCCCAGCGGGCCGCGCACCGGCCGCCCGCAGCCGCCCGACGACGCCCGTCCGCGGCATCACTGCAGCTGACCGCGGCATCACGGCGCCTGACCGCGGCATCCCCTCAGGTGACCGCGGCGCGGCTCCCCTGGGCGTCCCGCAGCCCCGGCCCACCGACCGGTTCGCCGAGATGCTCGTCGCCGTGCTCAGCGGGCAGCGTCCCGTGCACGCGATGTTGCGGCACAGTGCCGGGCAGGCCTACGACGAGCTGATCCGGCTCGCCGAGCGCGGGCCCCTGCGGACGCGCGGGGCGCGGCCCGTCGTGCGGGACATCGGATGGTTCGTGCCGCGGGAGGGCGCCATCGAGGCGTTCGCGCGGATCGGCGCCGGGGACAGACTCCGCGCCATGGCCTTCCGGCTGGAGCGCGGCCGGGACCTCCGCTGGCGCTGCACCGCCGTCGAGCTGGGCGGCCCCCGCTGACGACCACGTACGACGGCCGGGGCCGGACACCCTCAGGTGGCCGGGGCCGGACACCCTCAGGTGCCCGGCCCCGGCCGACAGTGCCGTGAGCGCGCCCTCGGCGCGGCGGCGTCACTTCTTGCGGCGACGCCCGCCCCGCGCCTGCTTGCGGCGCTCCGCGCGGGTCAGACCGTCCGCCGACGAGCGCACCGGCTCCTCGTCGGTGGCCAGCTCGCCCTCGATGGTGCCGCCCTCGCCGTCCACCGTGGGAGCGGAGAAGTGGAGGTTCCGCCGCTGCGGGGCGTCCAGGCCCTTCGCGCGGATCTCCGGACGCGCCTGCGCCGGCACCGCGTCCTGCTTCTCCAGGTCGGCGGTCGGCTTGACGTCCTCGACCGGCACCTCCTCGACCTGCTGCTCGACCTGGACCTCCAGGTTGAACAGATAGCCGACGGACTCCTCCTTGATGCCGTCCATCATCGCGCTGAACATGTCGAAGCCCTCGCGCTGGTACTCGACCAGCGGGTCCTTCTGGGCCATCGCGCGCAGGCCGATGCCCTCCTGGAGGTAGTCCATCTCGTAGAGGTGCTCGCGCCACTTGCGGTCCAGCACCGACAGCACGACCCGCCGCTCCAGCTCACGCATGATCTCGGAGCCGAGCTGTGCTTCGCGCGCCTCGTACTGGGCGCGGATGTCGTCCTTGATGGACTCGGAGATGAACTCGGCGGTCAGACCCGCACGGTCGCCGGCCGCCTCCTCCAGCTCCTCGATGGTGACGCTCACCGGGTAGAGCTGCTTGAACGCGCCCCACAGCCGGTCCAGGTCCCAGTCCTCGGGGAAGCCCTCGGCGGTCTCCGCCTGGACGTACGCGTCGATGGTGTCGTCCATGAAGTGGTGGATCTGCTCCTGCAGGTCCTCGCCCTCCAGGACGCGGCGGCGCTCGCCGTAGATGACCTCGCGCTGCCGGTTGAGCACCTCGTCGTACTTCAGGACGTTCTTACGCGTCTCGAAGTTCTGCGTCTCCACCTGCGACTGCGCGGACGCGATCGCGCGGGTGACCATCTTGTTCTCGATCGGCACGTCGTCCGGCACGTTCGCCATGGACATCACGCGCTCGACCATCTGCGCCTTGAACAGCCGCATCAGGTCGTCGCCGAGCGACAGGTAGAAGCGGGACTCGCCCGGGTCGCCCTGACGGCCGGAACGACCGCGCAGCTGGTTGTCGATACGCCGCGACTCGTGCCGCTCCGTGCCCAGCACGTAGAGACCGCCGAGCTTCTCGACCTCGTCCTTCTCGGCCTTCACGGCCTCCTCGGCGCGCGCCAGCGCCTCCGGCAGGGCCGCGGCCCACTCCTCGATGTGCTCCTCGGGGTCGAGGCCACGCTGCCGCAGCTCCGCCTCCGCGAGGTCCTCGGGGTTGCCGCCGAGCTTGATGTCTGTACCACGGCCGGCCATGTTCGTGGCGACCGTGACGGCGCCGCGGCGGCCGGCCTGGGCGACGATCTGCGCCTCACGCTCGTGGTGCTTGGCGTTCAGCACCTCGTGCTGGATGCCCCGCTTGCTGAGCTGCTGCGACAGGTACTCGGACTTCTCGACCGAGGTGGTGCCGACGAGGATCGGCTGCCCCTTGCGGTGCTTCTCCTCGATGTCGTCGACGACCGCCTCGAACTTGGCGACCTCGGTGCGGTAGATCAGGTCCGACTGGTCCTTGCGGACCATCGGCCGGTTGGTCGGGATGGGCACCACGCCGAGCTTGTAGATCTGGTGGAACTCGGCGGCCTCGGTCATCGCCGTACCGGTCATGCCGGACAGACCCGGCAGTTCCTTGCCGTTGTGGTCGTGGCGCTTGTAGAGGCGGAAGAAGTTCTGCAGCGTGATCGTGGCGAGCGTCTGGTTCTCGTCCTTGATCGGCACGCCCTCCTTGGCCTCGATGGCCTGGTGCATGCCCTCGTTGTACCGGCGGCCGGCGAGGATACGTCCGGTGTGCTCGTCGACGATCATGACTTCGTCGTCGATGATGACGTAATCCTTGTCCTTCTTGAAGAGCTCCTTCGCCTTGATGGCGTTGTTCAGGTAGCCCACGAGCGGCGTGTTCACCGACTCGTACAGGTTGTCGATGCCGAGCCAGTCCTCGACCTTGGCGACGCCGGACTCGTGGATGGCGACCGTGCGCTTCTTCTCGTCGACGTCGTAGTCGCCGGTCTCCTCGATGCCCTTGAGCGGGTTGCCCGGCTCACCGCGCTTGAGGCGCTTCACCAGCTTGGCGAAGTCGCCGTACCACTTGGTGGCCTGGTCCGCGGGGCCGGAGATGATCAGCGGCGTACGGGCCTCGTCGATGAGGATCGAGTCGACCTCGTCGACGATGGCGAAGTTGTGGCCGCGCTGCACCAGCTCGTCCTTCGACCACGCCATGTTGTCGCGCAGGTAGTCGAAGCCGAACTCGTTGTTCGTGCCGTAGGTGATGTCGCAGGCGTACTGGGCGCGGCGCTGGGCCGGCGTCATGTTGGCGAGGATGCAGCCGACCTCGAGGCCCAGGAAGCGGTGGACGCGGCCCATCATCTCCGAGTCACGCTCGGCCAGGTAGTCGTTGACCGTGATGATGTGGACGCCGCCGCCGGACAAGGCGTTCAGGTACGCGGGGAGCGTGCCGACGAGGGTCTTGCCCTCACCGGTCTTCATCTCCGCCACGTAGCCCATGTGCAGGGCGGCGCCGCCCATGATCTGGACGTCGTAATGGCGCTGGCCCAGCACCCGCCGGGCGGCTTCGCGCACCGTGGCGAAGGCCTCGGGCAACAGGTCGTCCAGGCTCTCACCGTCGGCGTAGCGCTGCTTGTACTCATCGGTGAGGGCCCGCAGCTCGGCGTCGGAGAGGCCTTCGAAGTCCTCTTCGATGGAGTTGACCTGGTCCGCGATGCGGTGCAGCTTGCGCAGGATTTTGCCTTCGCCTGCACGCATGATCTTCGAGAGGACGGACACGGGGGTTGGTCTCCTTGCCGGTCGGGCCTGGGACGGTCGGTTTCCGTTTCACTGACTGAGCAACGGCCATCGTATGCGAGGACCCCGTCGCGCCGGGAGGCCTGCCGGGGCGGTGACCGTCCGCCGCAGCCGAACCGTGGCACGGCTGCTACACGGACAACGTCCCGGACGCCCGGATGGTGCCGCACGCGCACGGCGAATCACACGCAGGGTGATCATCGGTTCACCGCCATCCGAGGGGATGGCGCCCGCCGCCGTGACGTGCGCAGAATCGCCCGATGGAACCCGTCACGCTCACCACCGACCGTCTGCTGCTGCGCACCGTCGGCCCGCAGGACACCGACACCGTGTACCGGATCTGCCAGGACCCGGACATCCAGCGGTGGACCACGATCCCTTCGCCGTACCTCCCCGAGCACGCGCGCGGTTTCACGGAGCAGATCGCCCCGGACGGCTGGGCGAACGGCACGATGTTCACCTTCGGTGTCTTCCTGCCCGCCGGGGAGCTGACGGGCATGCTCGGCATCACCATGCGGTCGTTCGCGACGGGCGAGGTCGGCTTCTGGAGCGCCAAGGAGCACCGCGGCAACGGCTACATCACCGAGGCCACCGTGGCGGCGTGCCGCTGGGCCTTCACCCGGATGTCCATCGACCGCATGGAATGGCGCGCCGAGGTCGGCAACACGGCCTCCCGGGCGGTCGCCGAGCGGGCCGGCTTCACGATCGAGGGCGTGCTGCGCTCCTCGCTCGTCAACAAGGGGGTGCTGCGGGACGGCTGGGTGGGCTCCCTGCTCCCGTCCGACCTGGGCCTTCCGTCCACCATGCCGTACGTGCCCGCCCACGGCTGACATCCGTGCCGTGCGGGACGCCCGCGGTTGTCAGTGGGGCCCTCTAGGGTGCGGACCTATGACGACCCTGCCGCGTCCGACCACGGAACTCTCGGCCGACGAGGCCCGCCGCATCGCCCTGCGGGCCCAGGGACTCCTCGGCGCCCCCGACCGCCGCGCCGGTGTGCGAGGCGTCCTGCGCCACCTGGGCGCGGTGCAGCTCGACACGATCTCCGTCCTCGCCCGCTCGCACGAGCTGATCCCGTACGCCCGTCTCGGCGCGGTGGGCCGCCGCACGGTGGAGGAGGCGTACTGGAAGCAGGGCGACCAGCCTGCGCACACGTTCGAGTACTGGTCGCACGCCGCGTGCATCCTCCCCGTCGAGGAGTGGCCGCACTTCGCCTTCCGCCGCCGCGCCTACCGCGCCCGCCCGCACTGGAACCACGAGCTGCCCGACGGCGTGTACGACCGGGTCGTCAAGCAGTTGCGCACCGGAGGGCCGCTGACCGCGACCGAGCTGGGCGGCGCGAAGCGCACCAGCGAGTGGTGGGACTGGTCCGGCACCAAGGTCGCCGTGGAGCGCGCCCTGATGTACGGCGAGGTGGTGTGCGTGGAGCGGCGCGGCTGGAAGCGGGTCTACGACCTCGCCGAGCGGGCCGTGCCGGCCGCGCTGCTGGCCGAGGAGCCTTCGGACGAGGAGTGCCTGCGCCGCCTGGTGGGACTGGCCGGGCGTGCGCTGGGCGTGGGCACCCGCGCGGACATCGCGGACTACCACCGGCTGAAGGGCGAGCAGGTCGAGGCGGTGATCGCCGACTCGGGTCTTGTGCCCGTGACGGTCGAGGGCTGGTCCAAGCCGGCCTGGGCGGACCCGGAGGCCCTGGCCACGCCACCGCGCGGCCGGCACCGCACGACGCTGTTGTCCCCCTTCGACTCCCTGATCTGGGAGCGGGCGCGCACGGAGCGGATCTTCGGCTTCACCCACCGCCTGGAGGCCTACGTCCCCAGGCCCAAGCGCGTCCACGGCTACTTCGCGATGCCGGTGCTGGCGGGCGGACGGCTGGTGGGCCGCGTGGATCCGGCGCGGGAGGGCCGCACGCTGGTCGCCAGGCAGGTCACGCTGGACGGCCGTAAGGCGGTGCCGCAGGTGGCGCAGGCGCTGGTGGAGGCGGCGGGCTGGGTGGGCTGCACGGACGTGCGCGTGGAGCGGGTGGACGCGCCGGAACTGCGCGAGCCGCTCTCGGCGGAGCTGGCCCGGCTGCTCGTCTGAGCCAGCGGATCGCGGGTCGGCGGGTCAGCGGATCGGCGAACCGCGGATTCGGCGGGTCAGCGGATCTCGAGGATCTTCTCCCGCATCGCGTAGACCACGGCCTCCATCCGGGAGTGCAGCTGGAGCTTCTCCAGGATGTTGCGCACGTGGTTCTTCACGGTGTTCTCGGAGATGAACAGCTCCTTGGCGATGTCCCGGTTGTTCATCCCCGTGGCGACGAGTTTGAGGACCTCCAGCTCGCGGTCCGTCAGCCGGGGCGCGGGGACGAGCCGGCGCTCGTCGGTGCGCTGGATCATCGACTTGAACTCGGTGAGCAGCTTGGACGCCATGGAGGGGCTGATCTGCGACTGCCCGTCGGCTACGGCGCGGATGGCGGTGGCGACCTCGTCGGTGGAGATCTCCTTGAGCAGGTAGCCGGTGGCGCCCGCCTTGATGGCGTCGTAGAGGTCGGCCTCCTCGTCGCTGATCGTCAACATGATGATCTTGGCACTGGGGGCGACCTCCTTGATGGAGGTGCAGGCCTCGATGCCGCCCCGCTTGGGCATCCGCACGTCCATCAGGATGATGTCGGGCAGCAGGTCGGCGGCCTTCTCCACGGCCTCGGAGCCGTCGCCGGCCTCGCCGACGACCTGGATGTCCTCCTCGGCGGCCAGCACGATCTCCAGACCGCGGCGGAACAGCGCGTGGTCGTCCACCACAAGGACTCTGATCGGCTCCTTGCGCGGAGTGTCCGCGTCCGGGCCCATGCCGACGACGCCGTCGTCGGCATCCTCGTCCCGCATCGGTCCGAAGCTGTCCGCCATCACGTTCCTCCCCCTGAAGGCTGTGGCCTGTGGTCCTGACCATCGCCAACCCAAGGCAACGGCCCACCGGTTGGGCCGCTGCCGCCATGATTCCATGCCGCACCGTCACCGGGGTGCCGGTGTGCACGCCGGGCGGTGGCACGCCGGTGCCCCTGGGGGCGCACACGCGCACCAGGGGCACCGGCTGTGCTGTCGCCCGGCGGGTCAGCCGCCGAGGGTTCCGCCCGCCTCGGGGGAGTGGTTCTCGGTGACCATCGTGTCGGTCCTGAGGTGGATCACGCCGTAGTCGTAGGCGTGGCGCCGGTAGACGACGCTGGGCTCCTTGGTCTCGGAGTCGACGAAGAGGTAGAAGTCGTGCCCGACCAACTCCATCTCGTAGAGCGCCTGGTCGAGGGTCATGGGGGCGGCCACGTGGGTCTTCTCGCGGACGACCAGCGGCCCGTCGCCCTGGACCTCCAGGGAACCGATCTTCTTGGTGGGGACCGCCTGCTCCTCTTCCCGCGCGGTGCTCGCGCCGGTCCCGTTGAGGGTGGCCACGCCGGGCACGTGGTCGGGGACCTCGGCGGCGGGGATCCTGCGCGCGCCCCGCCGTGAGAAACGCTTGTCGTGCTGCTTGCGCAGCCGGGCGTCGAGCTTCTCCGCTGCCAGGTCGAGCGCCGCATACGGGTCGCTCGCCGCCGCCTCCGCCCGGATCACCGGGCCGCGGGAGCGGAGCGTGATCTCCACCCGGTCGCAGCGGTCGGCCTGTCGGGGGTTGGGCTCCTTGGACACCTCGACGTCGAGGCTCATCACCTTGCCATCGAGCTTCTGGATCTTCTCCAGGTTCAGCTTCTCGGCCACGTGCTTCCGGAACCGCTCGGGCACCTCGGTCTTGCGGCCCTTGACGACGATGTCCACGCAGAACTCCGTTCCCGGATCACTCCGCTTCGCTGCGGATGTGTCTCCCTTTTGCACCAGGCTCCGGTGTCGTCCGGAGCCTCGGACTCGGTGACGTCCACCTCCTCCCCCGGCGCGAGATCTCCAGTCCACCGGTGCGGGTGAAGTGGAAAAGACCCGCACCACCGCATTCCGATCAGAAGGGTGTGGCCTGCGGCTTTCCCTCACAACCGAACATATCTCGCGCGGACGGATGGCGTCACCCTCTACCGCGACGTACCTCCATTCAGGGGAATTAACCCTCTGATTACCTGCAACGACGTAAGTTCTCAGTCAGTTTCGGTGTATTCCGAACGCATCCGGCGACGCCGCCACGACGGCCGCGCACACCACGCCGGGCGCTCCGCCGACGCGCTTCCCGCCCGCCTCCTTCACCGTCCGGCCGGGCTGCCGGTCCGTTCCGCTCCACGCCGACGGCGGTGTCCTCCGTTGTTCTGACCCTTCCCATGTCTCACCCAGGTACACGAACGCGGGCCGCGAATTGCTCGATGCTCCCCGGCCCTTTCCGGCCGGTTCCGTTTCCGGGCCGGGCGGCCCTTGTACGGCCCTGACCGCGCGCGCCGCCTCGGCGAGGGTCGCCCCGGTCGTGATCAGGTCGTCGACCAGCACGACCCGGCCCCGGTGCAGCAGCCGGGCGCAGCCGGGCAACACCCCGAGAGCGCCGGCGACGTTGGCCAGCCGCTGCCTCGGGCCGAGCTCCGACTGGTCGGCCACCGGGCGCCGTTGCCGCAGCGCGGCGAGTACTGCGGCGGGTACCCCCGAGCGCCGCAGCTCACCCGCCGCCGCGTACGCGATCCGCCGCGCCGGGTCGTGCCCGCGCGCTCTCACGGCCCGCCGCGCGGACGGCACGGGGACGAGCAGTACGGGGGCGCATGTCGCCGTGCCCGTGCCGTCCCGGCTGCCGGGCCGCGCGCGCGCCGCCGGAGCCTCCAGTCCCGCCCGTACCGCGCCCGCGAGGGCCTCGCCCAGGGGCCGGGCGAGAGACAGGGCGCCCCGCTCCTTGTGCGCGAGCAGCGCGGCGCGCACCTCGTCGGCGTAGGGGGCGGCCGCGTGCACGGGCGGCAGTCCGGAGGGCTCGGGCGCCGGCCGCACCCGGCGCGGCGTCCTGCCGCTCAGCGCCGCACGGCACCGGTCGCAGAGCACGGCGCGAGGCCTGCCGCATCCGCCGCACTCGGCTGGAAGCACCAGGTCGGTGAGGTCCGTCCACCAGCTCCGCATGGGCTCACTGTGCCAACGCTCCGGTCACCCGGCCACCCCTGTGGACAACCGTGTGACCAGCGCCGGAACCGCTCGAACACCGAAGCGAGATCCGCGAACCGGCCGACCCGGGCCCGGTCGGCTTGGACCCGCTCAGCCCGAACCCGGCCGGCTTGAGCCCGGCCGGCTTGAGCCCGGCCGGCTTGAACCCGGCCGGCTTGAGCCCGGTCAGCCCGGACCCGCTCGGCCCGGCCCCCAGTCGCCCGACCCCGCTCAGCCCGGCCCGCTCAGCCCGGGACCCGGACGCCCCGACTCCGCTCAGCCCGAACCCGATCAGCCCGGATAGACCGGCGCCTTCCCCTCCGTAACCTCCGCCACCTTCTGCCACTGCGCTCCCGACGGCAGCCGCACGATGCCGTCCACCGAGTACGCGACCAGCGGCGCGTTCTCGTCCCCGGCGGCGGTCAGCGCCTTCACGCCGGTCAGCGCGGCGGGCGGCGGCACGTCCGGGGTGGAGCCGTCGACCTCGACGTACTTCATCTGCTCCACTCCCTCGTGCTCGCGTCCGACGACCACGAGCCGGCTGTCCCCGGCCCACGACATGGCGGTGACCTGCTCCAGCTCGGGGGTGGCCGAGCGCAGCTCCACCACGGTGACCGTGGGGTGCTCACCCGAACCGGCCTCGTCCGGGCCACTGCGCTCGATCCGTCCGATGAGCAGCGACCGCTGGTCGCCGTTCTCGACGACGAGGGCGATCCGCACCCCGTCGGCGGCCACCCGGACCGCCTGGATCCGGCCCTCGAGGCCCGGCGTGCGCACCTGGAGCGGCTGGCCCGCGCCCTCCTCCAGCAGGTAGAGGCCGGGGCGGGCGGGGTTGCGGTCGGCGATCCACAGGCCGCCCTGGGCGTCCCAGCTCGGCGGGGTCAGCCGGTCCTGCTCGGTCTTGCCCTGGCTGCGCAGCACCGGCTCGCCGAGGGTGGCGCCCTGCGCCAGCGCGGAGACGAACAGGTCCTGGCCGTTCAGGCCGACACCGGCCGCGGTGCGCTCGTCCCGCGCGACCGCCACCGACCGCAGGCGCTGCTCGCCCTGTCCGAGCGCGCCGGGCGCCGGTTCGGGGTCGGGGCTGCGGCTGCCGGCCGTGACCCGGACGAGCTTGTCCTTCCCGTCGAGGTAGTACAGGTGGTCGGACTGGTTGAGCGCGCCCCTGGTGGCCACGGTCTCGGCGCCGTCCTGGGTGAGCGAGCACAGCTGCCCGCCGTCGGCCCGCAGTTCGACCTCCTCGACCGCGGGGCTGAGGTCGCGCAGCGTGAACAGCAGCTGGGCGGCCATCTCCTCGCAGCGGCCGGTGCCGATGTCGGACGCCCGGTCGTTGAGCGGCACGGTGAGCTTGCCCCGGTCGTCCGGGGTGAGCGGCCCCGTGCCCTTGCGCAGCCGGGTGCCGGTCGGGACGCTCGACCGGACGACGGGGTCGAGCCAGTTCGTCGGGCCGGAGAGCAGTGAGCGCACCATCCGCGTCGTGGGGTCGACGTGCCGGCGCACGTACACGGGGTCGGCGACGGCCATCGGCAGCGACGACCCGTTCACGTCCACGTTCGCGGCGAAGTAGTACTTGTTGAAGGACGTGTAGTTGCGCTGGAAGTCCGACTTGCCCATGACGACGCCCTGCGGCACGGCATCGATCCGCCACTGGCCGCTCTTGTCGTCCTTCACCAGTCGCACCAGCTCGCTGTAGTGGCCGGAGGAGGGCGCGTACGCCTGCTGCGCGTCCACGGTGGCGAACTTGGTGCCGGTCAGCGTGTACGTGAGGGCGGTGCTGTCCTCGCGGGGCTCCCGGTCGGCGCGGGCGCCGGGCCCGTCGGACAGCACGGTGGTCGACTGCTCCGGCCGCCAGTACTTGGACGCCTCGGGGGTCAGGTACTGGCGCGCGGTCTTGTAGTCGGCGTCGTCGCTGGTCAGCGCCTCGAGGAAGCCCTGGACGATCTGGGTGGGGGTGGCGTCGTCGCTCGGCGGCATGGCGTACACCCGCACCTGCGAGTCCTGGCGGGGTGTGGACTCCACCCCGCGCAGGTCGCCGCTGTCCGGCATCGAGGCGCACCCGGCCAGCAGGACCGCCCCGCAGGCCGCGTACACCGCCGCCCTGGCCGGTGTCCCCCGTCCGCGCCTCACACGCTCACCGCCCACGCGTCGCCTCCCCGTCCTTCTCCGCACCGCGCGGTGCGCCGTCCCCGCCCCCGCCTCCGGACGTCGGCCGGTCCGGGCCGCCCGGGGCCTCGTCCGTCCCGCCGTTCACGCCGGGCGCCGTGCCCGGTGTCATCCGCGTGCTGCCCGAGCGGGCCACCACGCGCGCGCCGTTGCCGGGCAGCGCGGTGGGGTCGGCCGTGGGCGCCGAGGCGCCGGGCCTGCGGCCCAGCGGGTCGCGGGCGGACTGCGCCGGGTCGTCGGCGCCCGGCCGGCCCACCGGCACCGTGGCGCGCTTCTCGCCGTCGCCGCCGCGCTGCAGTCCCGCGTCGTCGAGGCCGCGGTTGCGCCGCGAGTCCTTCGGTTCCAGGGGTATCGGGGATCCGCGCAGCGGCTCGTCCGCCGTCCTGGGCAGCGTCAGCCGGAACTGCGAGCCGCCGCCCGGCTCACCCCACGCCTGGAGCCAGCCGCCGTGCAGCCGGGCGTCCTCCAGGGCGATGGAGAGCCCGAGGCCCGTGCCGCCCGTGGTGCGGGCGCGGGCCGGGTCGGCGCGCCAGAAGCGGCTGAACACGCGCGTGGCCTCGCCGGGTTTGAGCCCGACGCCGTAGTCGCGCACGGCGACCGCCACGGCGCCTCCCGCAGCCGCCAGCTTGACGACGACGTCCTTGCCCTCGCCGTGCTCGACGGCGTTGACGACGAGGTTGCGCAGCACCCGTTCCACGCGCCGGGCGTCGGCCTCGGCGACCACGGGCTGCTGGTCGCCGACGACCTTGATGGCGGTGCCCTTGCGCTCGGCGAGCGGCTCCGCGCCGCTGACCACGCGCCGCACCACCTCGCGCAGGTCGATCGGCTCCGCCTCCAGGGCTGCCGCGCCCGCGTCGAAGCGGCTGATCTCCAGCAGGTCGGCGAGCAGCGACTCGAACCGGTCGAGTTGGTCGGCGAGCAGTTCGGCGGACCGCGCGGTCACGGGGTCGAAGTCCTCGCGTGCCTCGTGGATCACGTCGGCGGCCATCCGCACGGTGGTCAGCGGGGTGCGCAGTTCGTGCGACACGTCCGACACGAACCGGCGCTGCATCCGCGACAGGTCCTCGAGCTGGCTGATCTTGAGCTGGAGGTTCTGCGCCATCTTGTTGAAGGCCTCACCGAGGCGGGCGATGTCGTCCTCGCCGGTGACCTTCATGCGTTCCTGGAGCCGCCCGGCGGACAGCCGTTCGGCGATCCCGGCGGCCATCCGGACCGGCGTGACCACCTGCCGCACCACGAGCCAGGCGATCGCCCCGAGCAGCACGACCACGAACAGCCCGGCGGTCGCCAGGGTGCCCTTGACCAGGCTCAGCGACTTCTCCTCCTGGGTGAGCGGGAAGAGGTAGTACAGCTGGTACGGGTCGCCGTTGGGGTCGTTGACCTGCTTGCCGATGACGAGGGCCGGCTGGGACTCCTTGTCCTTCTCGGCGTAGACGATGCGCGTGTAGCTCTGCGCGGCCCCGGTGGCGGTGTCGATGCGCTCGCGCAGCGCCGCGGGGACGCTGGCGGCCGGGTTGAGCCCGCCCGAGGCGCGCGGTCCGCGCCCGCTGCCGCTGTCGCCGCCGGAGGGCAGGGTCACCACGTCGAAGGCGCCCTGGCCGCCGCTGGACAGCGAGGCGACGAGGTCGCTCATCCACTGGATGACGCTCTGCGAGGGGCGGCCGTCGGGTGCGGGACCCTCCTCGTCGGTGACGCTCCCGGCCTGCTCGGCCTGCTGCTTGGCCACGGCGAAACCGCCCGTGGCCTGACTCTGCGACGCCTTCACCTTGGCGTCGAGCAGGCCGTTGCGCACCTGGCCGATGACGACGAAACCGAGAAGCAGCACGACGCCCAGCGACATCAGCAGCGTCGTGACGACGACCTTGAGCTGGATGTTGCGCCGCCACAGCCGCATGACGGGCAGCAGCGGGCGCCGCACCCAGCGCATGACCAGGCGGACGACCGGGCTGCCCTGGACCCCGCCCTGAAGCAGATCGCCGTCGAAGAGGTGGCGCCACCGGGAAGCTGCCGTCCCCCGGCCGACAGGCCGCCCCGGACGGCCCCCGGACCGGCCGGGCGCCGAAGCGGCACTGTCACCGGACATGTCAGCTGGGTCCTGCCTTGTATCCGACACCACGGACCGTCACCACGATCTCGGGCTTCTCCGGGTCCTTCTCGACCTTGGAGCGCAGCCGCTGCACGTGCACGTTCACCAGGCGGGTGTCCGCCGCGTGGCGGTAGCCCCAGACCTGCTCCAGCAGCACCTCACGCGTGAACACCTGCCACGGCTTGCGCGCGAGGGCGACCAGCAGGTCGAACTCCAGCGGCGTCAGGGCGATGGACTGCCCGTCCCGCTTCACGGAGTGCCCGGCCACGTCGATCACCAGGTCGCCGATGGCGAGCTGCTCCGGCGCCGGCTCCTCGGACCTGCGCAACCGCGCACGGATCCGGGCGACCAGCTCCTTCGGCTTGAACGGCTTGACGATGTAGTCGTCGGCCCCGGACTCCAGGCCCACCACCACGTCGACGGTGTCGCTCTTCGCCGTGAGCATCACGATCGGCACCCCGGACTCCGCCCTGATCAGGCGGCAGACCTCGATGCCGTCACGGCCGGGGAGCATCAGGTCCAGCAGGACCAGATCCGGCTTCGTCTCACGGAAGGCGGCCAGCGCCTTGTCGCCGTCGGCTACGAAAGACGGCTCAAAACCTTCACCGCGCAGCACGATGCCGAGCATCTCGGCCAGTGCGCTGTCGTCGTCGACGACAAGGACTCGTCCCTTCATAAACGACATCATCCCATTAGCTAATCGTTACCTGGCGTGACCTGGCACACAGGGCGGCCAGAGCCTCGGTGGTCACGGGCGAAACGACGCCCTCTTCGGTGACGACGGCCGTCACCAGCTCCGGCGGTGTCACGTCGAACGCCGGGTTGTACGCGGTCGTCCCCAAGGGGGCCACCGGAATTCCGCCTCCCGCCTCCGCTCCGGCCACCGGCACCTGCGGCGCCGTGATCTCTGTCACCTCATGGCCGGGACGCTGTTCCACCTCGATGGACGCCCCGTCCGGCGTCGAGGGATCCACCGTCGTCACCGGAGCGACCACGATGAACGGCACATGGTGGTACCGCGCGAGCACCGCGAGCGGATAGCTCCCCACCTTGTTCGCCACCGAACCGTCGGCCGCGATGCGGTCCGCGCCGATCAGCACCGCGTCCACCTCACCCGCCGCGAACAGCGAACCCGCCGCGTTGTCGGTGAGCAGGGTGTACGCCATGCCACTGCGGGCCGCCTCGTACGCCGTCAGGCGAGCACCTTGCAGCAACGGACGCGTTTCGTCCACCCACAGGCGCCGCAGCTGTCCCGCCCGGTGCGCCGCGAGCGCCACCGCGAACGCCGTCCCTTCGCCGCCCGACACCAGCGAACCGCTGTTGCAGTGGGTGAGGATCCGGTGCCCGCCGCCGGGCATCAGCTCGTCGAGGAGCGCCAGCCCGTGCTCCGCCATCCTCGCACTGGCCTGGGCGTCCTCCTGGTGCAGCTGCCGCGCGGCGGCCAGCGCCGCCCCGGCCGCCTGCCGCGGCTCGCCGCCGCCGTCCACCACCGCCCGGTACGCGGAGTGCGCCCGCCGCACCCCGACCGCCAGGTTCACCGCCGTGGGCCGGGCGCTCTCCAGGGCTGCCGCCGCGTCGTCCACGTCGTAGCCCCGCACGGCCGCGAGCGCGACACCGTACGCGCCCGCGATGCCCAGCAGGGGGGCGCCGCGCACGGCGAGCGAACGGATCGCCTCCACCAGTGCGGGCGCGTCCGTGCAGACCAGCTCGACCTCCTCGGCCGGTAGCCGCGTCTGGTCGAGCAGGACCAGCACCGGGCCTTCGGGAGGCTCCTCCCAGCGCAGTGCCGGCATCCAGGTCGGCCGCTTGTTGTCGCCGCTGTGCGCGTACTGATCAGCCATGCCGCCAGTCTGCCCCCTGTCACGCGGACAATAGAAGGCGAACGGCCCCGACCTCGGCCGGTCCACCGGGAAGCACCGCATGGCACGATGGCTGCCCGAGCCGCCACCGCGACCGCGGCCGGGCACCGTGAAGGAGCGACGATGAACGACACTCCGGGCTGGGCCTCGCCCGGATCCGCCCCGTCCGACGGGCGGGAACCGGACGCGTCCGGGCCCGCCGGGTCCGACGGCCGCCCCGGCCCCGGGCAGTCCGCCGACCGGCCGCGGCAGTCGGGTGACGCCCCGCGGGAGCCGGGCGTGAAGTGGTCCAAGGACCAGCCCCCGGCCGCCCAGTGGTCCGCGCCCACCGGCACCCCCGGTGCGGGCGGCCCCGGCCAGGCGCCACCGCCGCCCCCCGGCCCCGGCTGGGGCGCCCCGCCGCCCGGCGGACCCGGCGGCCAGGCCCCCTGGGGCAGCGGCTGGGGAGGGCCCCCGCCCGCGGCGAAGCCCGGCGTCATCCCGCTGCGCCCCCTCGGCGTCGGCGAGCTCCTCGACGGCGCCGTGTCGACCATGCGCACCTACTGGCGCACGGTCCTCGGCATCTCCCTGACCCTCGCCGTCCTCACCGAGATCGCCGCGGTCCTGCTGCAGGGCTTCGTCCTCGACGACGCCAACACCGAGGTGCTCGACGACCCGAGCGCCACCCTCGGCGAACTCACCGAGGTCATGGGCGACCTGCTGCTCAGCTCCGCCGCGCTCTACGGCATCACCCTGATCGGCACGGTCGCGGCGACCGCCCTGCTCACCACCGTCACCAGCCGCGCCGTGCTCGGCCGCCCGGTGACCACCGGCGAGGCCTGGCGCGACGCCCGCCCTCAGGTCCTCAAGCTGTTCGGCCTGATCCTGCTGCTGGGGCTCATCGCGGTGGGCATCGCCGCCGTCGGCGCGCTGCCCGGCATCCTCGTCAGCGTCTCCGCCGGCGCCGAGGTCGGCTTCGGACTGACCCTGTTGGGTCTGCTCGCCGCGGCCGTGTTCGCCGCCTGGCTCATGGTCCGCCTCTCCCTGGCCTCCCCCGCGCTGATGCTGGAGAAGCAGGGCATCGTCACCGCGATGCGCCGCTCCGCCCGACTGGTGCGCGGCTCCTGGTGGCGGGTCTTCGGCATCCAGCTGCTGGCCGCGATCATCGCCTACGTCGTCGCGGCGATCATCGTCATCCCGTTCACGTTCCTCGCCGCCGCGTTCAGCGGCGACGGCGTCACCGGCTTCGTGAGCACCGCCGGCGGGGACATCGGCTGGACATTCCTGATCATCAGCGGCATCGGCTCGGTGATCGGCTCCATGATCACGTTCCCGATCACCGCCGGCGTCACCGTGCTCCTCTACATCGACCAGCGCATCCGCCGCGAGGCCCTCGACCTCGAACTGGCGCGCGCTGCGGGCATCCAGGGCCCCGGCGCCACCGGCGGGAGCTGATGCGGTGACCGTCACGGGGGGAGTTCTCCAGGCCGTACCGGCCCTGCCGTCGGCCGCCGACACCGCCGTACGCCTGCTGGCGCGCGGCGACGACGAACCGCCCGTCACCCTCCCGCGCGACCCCGCGCGGGAGGCCGCCCGGCGCGAGCTGTCGAAGCAGATGTACCACGAGAACGACCTCAGCTGGCTCCAGCGGGCACTGGAGGCCTTCTGGGACTGGGTCGACGACCTGC
This sequence comes from Streptomyces sp. NPDC014764, assembly GCF_043082785.1. NCBI lineage: Bacteria > Bacillati > Actinomycetota > Actinomycetes > Kitasatosporales > Streptomycetaceae > Streptomyces > Streptomyces sp. NPDC014764. The sequence goes on from NZ_JBIBXY010000001.1 coordinate 1,145,244, forward strand.
TCGGCGCCGCGTCCACCGCCACACCCGGCGGCGCGCTCGGCCTCGTCGTCATCGTCGTCGCCGCGCTCGCCGTCGCAGCCGCCCTCTGGTGGCGCCTCGGCACCCCGCGCCGCCGCCCGGTGACCGCCCCCGCCCTGTTCGACGACCGCCCCCGCAGCGCCGCCGAACACCGCGCCGCAGCCGAGGCGCACGCAGCCCAGGGCCACTGGAACCAGGCCATCCAGGAACGCATGCGGGCCGTCGTCCGCGCCCTCGAGGAACGCGCCCTCCTCGACCCCCGCCCCGGCCGCACCGCCGACGAGGCCGCCGCCGAGGCCGGCCGCGCCCTGCCCGCCCACAGCGACCGGCTGCGCACCGCCGCCCGCGACTTCGACGACGTCACATACGGCGGCCGGACCGCCTCCGAGGACACGTACCGCGGCCTCGCCGCCCTCGACGGCGACCTGGAGCGCGCCAAGCCCGCCCTCGCGGGCAGCGGCGGCACCCACCCCGACGCCCGCCAGGGAGCCGCCGGATGACGACCGAGGTCACCTCGCCGCCCACCTCCGCGTCTCCCACCGCCCGCCAGGTGTGGACCCGCGGCCGGGGCGTCGCCCTCGCGCTGGTGCTGCTCGTCGTCGCGGCCGTCGCCATCGCCGTCGTCCGCTCCGACGCCCGGCACGGCCGGCTCGACCCGCGCTCCGCCGACCCGCTCGGCAGCCGCGCCGTCGCCGAACTCCTCGCGGACCGGGGCGTCGACACCCGCGTGGTCACCACCCTCGCCGAGGCCGCCGACGCGGCAGGACCCGACACGACCCTGCTGGTCGCCGTGCCGGACCTGCTGACCCCCCGCCAGCAGACACGGCTGCGCACGGCCACCGAGGACTCCGGGGGCCGCACCGTCCTGGTCGCCTCCGGCATCGCCTCCGTGGAGCGTCTCGCCCCCGGCGTCATGGCCGACCCGGCCAACAGCCTCGACTCCACCCTCGAACCGGGCTGCGACCTTCCCGCCGCCGTACGGGCGGGCAGCGCCGACACGGGCGGCATCCGCTACTCCTCCGACCACCCCGACGCCGACGAGTGCTACCGCAGCCACCGCCTGGCCACCCTGCTGCGCGTCCCCGACCCCTCCGGCGCCGGCGACACCGTCCTCCTCGGCGCCCCCGACATCCTCTACAACGACCGCCTGGACGAGCACGGCAACGCGTCGCTGGCGCTCCAGCTCCTCGGCTCCCGCCCCCATCTCGTCTGGTACCTCCCCGCCCCCGGCGACGCCGGCGCCGGGACCGAGGACGAGAAGAGCTTCTTCGACCTCCTCCCCTCCGGCTGGCTCTGGGGCACCCTCCAGCTGTTCGTCGCCGCCGCCCTGGCCGCCCTGTGGCGGGCACGCCGGCTCGGCCCCCTCGTGCCCGAGAAACTCCCCGTGGCGATCCGCGCCTCCGAGACCGTCGAAGGCCGGGCACGTCTCTACCGCAAGGCCGACGCGCGCGACCGCGCCGCCCTCGCCCTGCGCTCCGCCACCCGCATGCGCCTCGCCCCCCTCGTCGGCGTCCCCGGCACCCAGGCGCACTCGCCCGAGGCACTGCTGCCCGCGCTGTCCGCCCGCCTCGACGGCGACGGACCGTCCCCCCACACGCTTCTGTTCGGCCCGCCCCCCGGCGACGACGCGGCTCTGATCCGGCTCGCCGACCAACTCGACGCCCTCGAAAGGCAGGTACGCCGTCCATGATGGACCCGACCACCGACAACGCCGCGCCCACCGGCGACCCGGCCGCCGCCCGGGCCGCCCTCGAGGCCCTGCGCGCGGAGATCGCCAAGGCCGTGGTCGGCCAGGACCCCGCCGTGACCGGCCTCGTCGTCGCCCTGCTCTGCCGCGGCCACGTCCTCCTCGAGGGAGTCCCCGGCGTCGCCAAGACCCTGCTGATCCGCTCCCTCGCCGCCGCGCTCGAACTCGACACGAAACGCGTCCAGTTCACCCCCGACCTGATGCCGAGCGACGTCACCGGCTCCCTGGTCTACGACGCCCGCACCGCCGAGTTCTCCTTCCAGCCCGGCCCGGTCTTCACCAACCTGCTCCTCGCGGACGAGATCAACCGCACGCCCCCGAAGACCCAGTCGTCCTTGCTGGAGGCCATGGAGGAACGCCAGGTCACCGTCGACGGCACCCCGCGCCTCCTCCCCGACCCGTTCCTGGTCGCCGCGACCCAGAACCCCGTCGAGTACGAGGGCACCTACCCCCTGCCCGAGGCACAGCTCGACCGCTTCCTCCTCAAGCTGACGATCCCCCTGCCGTCCCGCCAGGACGAGATCGACGTCCTCACCCGGCACGCCCAGGGCTTCGACCCGCGCGACCTGCGCGCCGCCGGCGTACGCCCCGTCGCGACCGCCGCCGACCTGGAGGCCGCCCGCCGCGCCGTCGCCGCCACCACGGTCTCCCCCGAGATCACCGCGTACGTCGTCGACGTCTGCCGCGCCACCCGCGAGTCGCCGTCCCTCACCCTCGGCGTGTCCCCGCGAGGCGCCACCGCGCTGCTCGCCACCGCCCGCGCCTGGGCCTGGCTGACCGGCCGCGACTACGTCATCCCCGACGACGTGAAGGCCCTCGCCCTGCCCACGCTCCGCCACCGCATACAGCTGCGCCCGGAGGCCGAGATGGAGGGCGTGACGGCCGACTCGGTCATCAACGCGGTCCTCTCCCACGTCCCCGTCCCCCGCTGATGGCTCCCACCGGACGCGCCGCTCTCCTCGCGGCCCTCGGCTCCCTCCCCGTCGGCATCTGGGAACCCGGCTGGACGGGCCTCCTCGCCGTCAACGCACCCCTGGCGGTGGCCTGCGCCTGCGACTACGCCCTGGCCGCCCCGGTCCGCACCCTCGGCCTGACCCGCTCCGGCGACACCTCCGTACGGCTCGGCGAGACCGCGGACGTCACTCTGACCGTCACCAATCCGTCCCGACGCCCGTTGCGAGCCCGTCTCCGCGACGCCTGGCCGCCGAGCAGCTGGACGCCCGGCACGGAGACGGAGGCGTCGCGGCACCGGCTGACGATTCCCCCGGGCGAACGCCGCCGCATGACGACACGCCTGCGCCCGACCCGCCGCGGCGACCGCCAGGCGGACCGCGTCACCGTCCGCTCCTACGGTCCGCTCGGCCTGTTCACCCGCCAGGGCACCCACAAGGTCCCGTGGTCGGTCCGCGTCCTGCCGCCGTTCACCAGCCGCAAGCACCTGCCGTCCAAGCTGGCCCGCCTGCGCGAACTGGACGGCCGCACCAGCGTCCTGACGCGGGGTGAGGGAACGGAGTTCGACAGCCTCCGCGCCTATGTCCCCGGCGACGACACCCGCTCCATCGACTGGCGGGCCACCGCCCGCCAGTCGGAGGTCGCGGTACGCACCTGGCGCCCGGAGCGCGACCGCCACATCCTGCTCGTCCTGGACACCGGCCGCACGTCCGCCGGCCGTGTGGGCGACGCACCGCGCCTGGACGCCTCCATGGACGCGGCCCTGCTCCTCGCCGCCCTGGCCTCCCGCGCCGGTGACCGCGTCGATCTGCTGGCCTACGACCGCCGGGTACGCGCCCTGGTCCAGGGCCGTGCGTCCGGCGACCTCCTGCCGTCGCTGGTGAACGCGATGGCCACGCTGGAACCCGAGCTGGTGGAGACGGACACCCGCGGCCTGACGGGGGCGGCACTCCGAACGGCCCCGCGCCGCTCCCTCATCGTGCTTCTCACGACCCTGGACGCGACACCGGTCGAGGAGGGCCTCATGCCTGTCCTGAGCCGCCTGACACAGCGCCACACGGTCCTGCTGGCCTCGGTGGCCGACCCGCACGTCGCGTCGATGGGTCGGGGCCGGGGGGACGTCGACGCCGTGTACGAGGCCGCGGCGGCCGCACAGGCCCACACGGAACGCGACCGCACAGCCGAACAGCTCCGCCGCCGCGGGGTGACGGTCGTGGACGCGACTCCGGAGAACTTGGCGCCGGCGCTGGCGGATGCGTACCTGGCGTTGAAGTCGGCAGGGCGGCTGTGAGGAAAGGGGCGGTGCGGGGGACGCCGTAAAACGCAGAAAGCCCCCGTGCCGAATGGCACGGGGGCTTTCTGTTCAAGAATTGTTCGGCGGCGTCCTACTCTCCCACAGGGTCCCCCCTGCAGTACCATCGGCGCTGTAAGGCTTAGCTTCCGGGTTCGGAATGTAACCGGGCGTTT